>CP071184.1:1350000-1687500 GCA_017298655.1 Alicyclobacillus curvatus | reverse complement strand
GACCGCTGGTGTCCCAGTTGTTCCGCCAGGAGCATAGCTGGGTAGCTAAGTCGGGAAGGGATAAGCGCTGAAAGCATCTAAGCGCGAAGCCCACCTCAAGATAACGTATCCCATCCGGTTAACGGAGTAAGACCCCTTGAAGAAGACAAGGTAGATCGGTCCGGTGTGGAAGCATGGTGACATGTGGAGCTGACGGATACGAATCGGTCGAGGGCTTCACCTGAGTACGTCGGAGAAAGTAGGAAGAACATTCGCTGCTCGTTTCCAGGGTACATGGAAACATGACATTGCAATGTACCGCTTGTCGCGAAAGTGACAGCGTACATATACAAGAGGTGTGTGGGTGTTGATGTGAAGCCCTCGCTTTAGCGCTAGCGGAGCATCAACACCCACCACCGACAAGTCTGGTGATGACGGCGGAGGGGACACACGCGTACCCATCCCGAACACGACCGTTAAGACCTCCAGCGCCGAGAATACTTGGAGCGCGAGTTCCTGGGAAGGTAGGACGTCGCCAGGCGAGTGAACGAGAGGGCCCAGCAGAGATGCTGGGTTCCTTTTCTTTGTGATGTATGTACCAGAAGAGCGGGGCGACGAACTCCGTTCGATACCGATAAGTACTCCGTACCTTGAAGACTGAAGAAGGAAAGCGCGCCGCCCCGGCGCGCTACCTTTTATGTCCATTCGTTATCGAATATGGAACGTGAAGGGAGTACGGCGTAGGGTGACGTCTGGTGGATAACGCTTCGAAAACGCGCTATTGGATGTCACCGTGCTGGGGCCACCGAAAAATAACGCGTCCTCAAAGCGTTAACCTTCCACAGATGGCGAAAACGCGTTCTCAAAGCGCTATCTGAAGACCATTCAAAGAATAGCGCGTTGCCAGCGTGTTATTTCGGTCGACCAACCCCATACAGAAGCGGAATAGCGAGCTGTGGACGCGTTATCGGTAGACTTGGGTTCAATAGCGCGTTGGGAACGCGTTATTTCGACCGAACTCGAACTCGAACTCGAACCCGTGGACCATTTAATAACAGGACATGTTTGCCACTGACGCGGACAACGTGTACGATAGAGCCCTACAACCCTCGAATATCTGTGCGCGGATGGTTGCTGCGGGTTTTGGTGTAGGTTGAGAGCGCGGATGGTGCTGCGGGCCTGACCTAGGTGACCTCGCACCTCGCACCGCACACCTGCGATGCTCATCGGCCGTTAGATGTTCGTCAGAACTTTGCCGTTAAAGGAGAACAGCGTCTCATGGTTAACCATACAGTCGGCCCAATGGAGGCCGGTAAAAAGGTTCACAGGTTGGTTCGGCAATTGCTGCCGGGTGTCCCGCTCTCAGGCATTCACAAAATGCTGCGTGTAGGACGGGTACGGCTCAACGGGAAAAAGGCGAAACCAGATACCCTTGTCGCCGAAGGCGATGTCATCGAATTAAGGATGGCCGAAGAGGATTTTGCTGCGGTAAGTAAGCCAATCCGTAAGTACCAAGGGGTACCGCGTGAGTTAGACGTCATCTACGAAGACGAAACACTGCTTGCGGTAAACAAGCCGGTTGGGCTGCTTACGCACGGGGCGGGCGAGGAACAAAGGGACACTTTGACAAACAGGGTTCTTGCCTATTTGCATGATAAGGAAGCTTTGGATGCCTCGGCGTTTGTGCCGGCTCCTGCCAATCGGCTTGACAGAAATACCAGCGGCATCATCCTATTCGGAAAAACTGGAGCCATGGCACGGGAACTTGCCGACGGGTTCAAGACACACACGATTCGAAAGTGGTACTTAGCTGTTGTAAAGGGGGCTGTGACGTCAGGGGGGAAGGTGACCGCATCACTGGCACGCGATACACGCCGAAACATTACACGTGTGGACGAGGAGTTGGGAAAATCAGCGTTTACGCTCTACCACCCACTCGCAAGCGCCCGTAACACCTCCATTCTCCGTCTCGAACTAATCAGCGGACGGACGCATCAAATCAGGATTCACATGAAACACATTGGACATCCTTTGCTCAGTGATAGAAAATACCAGGCGACCAGTCAACGGTCCAACGCCATAGGGCCCGGAGGTTCAGGTCGGCGAATTGCCACAGACTCTGGGACGCGTCGCACTCATGCCGCGGCTCCAAGTTTCAGGCACGCAGAGGCTTCTCAAGTCGAGTCCGATCCGACATATCTCTTGCACGCAGCGTGGGTACGCCTGCCGTCGGGTCAACTTTTGCATGCGCCAGTGCCAGAGTCTTTTCGCAGTGAACTCGGTCATCTCGGATATACAGACGATGTCATTCGTAAGGTAGAGCTTGCCGATCCGGAGAAGGACGCGAATTAATTCTGGATGACTGTTTGCATGAACTTGACTGTTTGCATGAACCTGACTGTTGGATTAACTTTGCAGTTGTCGCAGTACGTCCGGAACCCTGATTTTTGCGTGCGTTGTTGCACTGACCGTCACGATAACAACGCTCGCTTCAAGGACAAGGATGCCCTTGTGGTTCGTAATCGTCTGTTTCATCGTCAAACTGGTGTTCCTCACACTGTCAAGCCATGTCTTGATCCGGAGACGGTCGTTTTGGATTGCTTCTGCACGGTAGTCCGCGCTGATGTGTGCAACCACAGTAACCACATCCATGCGTTTCAATGTATCGTAATCGAGCCCAAACTGCTCGTACCAATCTTCACGTCCCCACTCAAGGTATTCTAGGTATTTAGCATTGTTCACGTGGCCGTTGACGTCAATTTCGGTAGACCGTACCACGATTTCCATCTCGTTGATTTGTTGCAGCACTGACAAGCCTCCTTTGGAACTGTTGTTCTCTGATGAGCGTATCACACTCTTTTTCGTATGTGTACGTGACATGAGACGTGCACCGTCGTCATAGGAGTATTGATAAGGCGTTCTCGATCAGGTTGCCGGCAACCAAAATTTCGCGAAACGCTTTGGTGATGCGTTGCAGGAGAAGCGTTACTGGATGTTTTATCACTTGGCTGATGACGCTGAGGCTTATCAAGAAGGACCATTTGCCAGTTTATCTGAGGCAAGGAGGGTAGCCGAAGAGGTCGACAGTGATTTGTTTCCGGTAGAAATCTGGATCCAAGCTGGGTCAAGTTCTGTATGGAAGTACAGTCGTCAATCCTAAGTAAGCGCATCATCTAACGTTCGCATCGGAACCTCAAGAGCCACCGAGCATGTCAGGAAGCGGCTGTCGAGTCATCACTCGACAGCCGCTTCCTTTCGAATAGCACCACCCATTCGGGGGGACGTTTAACAAGGAATGCATCGATGTTCTCCTGAAGAGGTGGATTGTATGACAGTCAACAGAGGAAAAAAACGCGTGATGCGTCTCGCTTGTTCTGCTCTCGCAGCCGCATGGCTACCACAACCGTGGACGGCCCTATCGACTGCTTCGCCCGCTGCCGTAACGGTTAGCTCATCGTCCGCGTCGTCTGCCGCTGCAACCGCCTCAACTGCCGCGGTATTCGACGGACAGCCACCCATCTCGTCCAAAGGTGCATCGACTGCCCTGAGGCCCGTGCTGTCAAAAGTCGCGCAGTCTGCTCTGTCAGGTGGGTTCTTAAAGGCCTACGCTGCAACCGCGTCCATGCAAGAGAAATCATTGCCCATCTACAAAGAGGCGGCCGCACGGCACGACCTTTCCTGGGCGCTGTTGGCTGCTATTGATAGATACGCGGAACTGACGGAGCCCAAAGCCAATGCCAAAACGAATCCGTGGTACGGATTTGCATTCCAACCGGCGGCCTGGGCAGGGCTTGATAACCCGAACACCGACGACGTGAATCCGGCGACCATTCGTCTCTTTCACGGTCTTGGGCGGGACGGGAACGGAGATGGGCTAGCTTTGCAATGGGACCCAGCAGACAGGATTGTTGTGCTTGCAGAATGGATCGACAGTGTCTCCGGTGAAGACAACGCAGAGACAGCTATTTGGGACCTTTTCCAAGACCCTGTAGCCATGGACAGAGTGTTCGCGTTCGAAAAATTGTTCGAGGCATATGGAATCGATCCGAAAGGGCACTGTTTTCCGGTGGCCAAACGATACAACTACACCGTGAAGCACTCATTTGGGGCGGGGCGTTCCTATGGCGGGAGGCGCATGCACGAAGGGGTGGACATCTTCGCCGGATATGGAACCCCTGTGCTGGCCTCTAGCTACGGGTATGTGGAGCTGATTGGCTGGAATCGATTTGGCGGTTGGCGCATTGGGGTCCGAGATGCCAATAACGTGTATTACTACTATGCGCACCTGTCCAGTTTTGCAAAGGGCGTCCATCAGGGTGACCTTGTCGAACCCGGGGAAGTGATTGGTTACGTCGGAAGCAGCGGATATGGCCCGCCGGGAACGAGCGGAAAATTCCCGCCACATCTCCATTTTGGGATGTATCGAGACACCGGATCGAGCGAATGGGCCTACAGCCCATCTAGTCAATTAGCCCAGTGGGAGAAGCTCCCTCAGAAGATTAAGTATCCGAAACGGCAGAACTCTTAACGAAACAGTGCTGTGGTATAATGGGAAACGCTTGGATTTGAGCACGGCCGCGTAGGCTCTGCAGAGCTCTAAAATCTTGTGGTGACGAGTGACCAGATGCGCCCAAACAAGACTCGTGGCTCGGACAAGCAGGTTCAGCGCTACGCGTGAGTAAGTCCATCCGGATTATACTCTGACAACTTCTCTAACAACTACTAAGCCAAGATACTGGGAGAAACATGTCTGATGGATGTTTGACTTTGTCCATCGGTATGGACTTGGCACTGTTCACTGAATTGTATCGGGGACAGTTTGAAAGGCGAGTGAAAGTGTGCGTTTTCTGGTGATCGCAACAACGGGTCTCTTGGCGGTTCTCATGAGTCACGGGGCAGAGACCGCCTTTGAGCTTGTTCCATCGGTGTTGATGTGTTCTCTTGCTGCCTCAATCATGGTGGTTTTGGGCCGCGAATTGCCGAGTGCGCCGCAAACGCAACTGACCGGTGCATTATCTAGGGTGGGAGGTGGCGTGCGGTGAAGTGGTCGCGACGCCTGTCATGGCTCGGCTATCTGCTTTGGGCTGTGTTTGTTAACGTGTGCAATCAATGGATGATTCGACCGCTGTTGCTTGATTACGCAGTTCTTGGTTTGATAGCGGTCGTTGCCATCGTTGTCGTTTGGCTGTTCAGTATTCCAAAACAGTACCGTCGCCGTTGGATAGGATTCACATTGTTCAGTCTGATTCTTGGCAGTGGCGTCGGCGCGGCCCTAAGCAAGCCAAGCCTGATGTCGGCAGTCATCATTATTGTGATGACCTTTGGCCTAATGGTGTTGGCGTATTTCATGACCAAGGTTCGCTTTGCACATCTTCTCGCAGGGGCTGTGGTCCTGATTCTGGCGAATCTCTGGCTGCCGATTACACTCTGGCCATTTCTGACGCATTTCCGTGTGACCTACCAGACCACCCTTCCGCTTCAACCGGGAGACTTTCCGACCGTGCCACTCGAAGTGGTGAACACTGCCACTGGGCAAGAGGTGGTCACACTAAAGAATCTCAAGGAATCTCCGACAACGCTTGATAAGCTGGCACTGACGGCAACGAACAGCCAAAATGCGCTCGAAGATTTGTTGCGCAACTTCAACCATCGCTACGCTTTGGTCGCCCTGAGTCAAAACGGTGGACGGTTACAATTACACAGTCTCTCTCCAGCAGCAGCACGGACGGTCGATCCGCTGTCGCTGGTAACCACATTCTTTCCGACCATCCGGGCCTACTGGGCAGCGGAGCATAATCAAGTGATTCAGTACATGGCTCCGGCCGCGTCTCCAAGAGTGATGTCTGAACTTGGTGTGGCACCAGGCAATCTGGCACTGAACTTGATGGACATGGGTCAACAGACAGAGCAACGTGAGACAACCAACTGGCAAAGTATGCTTCAACCGTACGGAGGCCCTGAAGTTACAGCTCAGTTTACTATCCAAGGCGGAAAACTGAGCGGAGTTTGGAATGGCAAGACGGTTACCATTCCTGTCACGGGAAGCCGCGTGATTGGAACCGGATCATTCACGGGTCCGCGACTGCACCAAGTCCTGGTCGAAGGGCCGAATTTTCTTGAAGTCGTATCCCTCGACAGCCAGAGCGTTGTCTCGACGTATGACGGAAACGTCTGGAACCCGTTATCTAACGATGTGGTCACAGGCCCCATCAACTCGTCTGGCCAGGACGTCGTGTTTGTAAACAGCTCGCCTGCGCAAATTTTGCAACCGACCACGACATCGGATTGGAAAGTCTTATATACAGCTCCAAATCCGTCCTTGCGGTTTGAAGCGTCCATTCAATACGCGGGGCACAGCGGACCTGAAATCATTACGGATGACCCGAGTTACATGCGTAATTCGCCGACGAGGTACTTTTCAAGTTACACCTATCAAAATGGACGACTTGTGAGAAACTGGCGCGTGTACGAAACAAACATCGTCAACGTGCACACAGTCCAATTCCAGAAATCCGGGCCAACAGAAATTGTGGCAGCAATTTACGGTACCGGGCACATTTTGGTTTTGAAACGGCACTGGCTCCCGCTGTTGCCGGTATCTGGAGTCATCCTGGGACTTGTTGTCCTCGGTGGATACATAATCAGGGTTTCTGGTAAAAGGAGGGGAGCCCGATGAAAGAACAACGACGCAGACGGTGGCTCGTCGTGATGCTTGGCGGACTTGTGTCGGTTTCCCTGACGGCATGTGGCCCCGCAGTACAACCAATGAGCAGTGCCGCATCAGGAACGCTTAGCGTGCTGCATCCGACAAAGTCAGGAACCCTTGTCTCTCCTGCTGGCTGGCTAACCCTGGCAGCGGGCGCACAAGCCGGTGCGCAGGTGCAGTACTATAAGGAACAACTGTCCGCGTCCATTGTAGAAGGTTCCCTACATAGCACATTTTCCGTCTATGGGAGCCTCAATCTGCCGGACAAGGCATCACTGGCGCTTCAGGAGGGGAACACGAGTACAAATTACTTTCAGCAGGGGAAAGTGGCTTACTATTATGACAACGGTCATTGGTCAAATACCTCTGCGATTACGAATTTAAACGTCTATCCGTCGTACGCGCAACTGATTCGCCAGGCGAGTGCAGCGAATATCCCGCTGTACCAGCAGAAACGTACTTATGTGTTTGACGAGTACTGTGATGTCTACACTTCGGTTCTGCCTGTGTCGATGCTGTCGGCAATGCCCGATTTCGGTGCGGCCGCGAAAGGCCAAAGCGGGCAAGTCGCCGTGACCTGGTATCTCGGTCAGACAGATCACGTTTTAAGAAAAGTCGACATGCAGACCGTAGGTGGCGTGCCAGATATCGGATCGATGCAGGTCAACGCGTCGATGTTGGTTTTTGATATCAACTCATCTCTCGCTAAGGTGTCTGTTCCAAAGGACCTCATTAAACAACTGGAAGATGCGAAGAACTAGCCAGTGGCTGGGATGGCTGCCGCGATAAAATTTGTGCGGGAAAAGTCACCGATGTAAACCATTCGAATTTGCACGGTGAGTGTCAAACGGATATAATGATTACGTAAACTATCGCTGAGTTCCAATGGAAGCGGAGGAACCATTTTGTTGGGGTGAATCGCCGTTTGGCGTAGGGGTGCCTACTCCCGAACCCGTCAGCTAACTCCGTAAGCGTGTAGGTGAGTGTGGAAAGTCCCGTTTGACGGGAGAGTCTTTCTACCTGATATCGCGAAATGCCCATCTGGAACCCGGCGAAATCACTACACGTCGGGGGTGTCGGTCAATGACGAAGGAACCTGAATTGCCTGGCTTCGTGAGGGACTTGGAGATTCTAGAGTCGCTCGACCGTCTTGAACCTCCCATGGTGGAGTTGGCGGCAGAGACGACAAACAGTGACCATCTCGAGAGTTCCCAGAAAGACGTTGACGGGTTGACGTCTTAAGTAAGAAGCCCCCATTTTGGGGGCTATCTTTTTGTTTACAAACGGATAAATTGGGAAACCTATCGTTTGTGGTTATAGACAAAACAATATATACATATTAAAATATCTCTCGGCTAAAATATTTCCGCTGAACGGGGGAACCAGTCATGAACATCCGCCGAATGGTACTGTTGAACGTCATAGGGGTGATTATTCTTCTGGGTGTCGTTTATGGTGGATGGAACTGGTATTACCAGAGTACAAACTTCGTATCCACGGACAACGCCTTTGTGCAAGGCACCGAGTATCCAATCAACGCCGAACTGACGGGTAAGGTTACACAGTGGAACGTGCAGCGTGGGGCCACGGTGACAGCAGGTGAAGTGCTCGGTCAACAAGACACAAGTATTGAGGTCTCGCAACTCGGAGCAGCTGCAAAGGCTCAGAGCGTCATGAACTCAGTAAAGTCGGCTGCACAAATCACAAGTCCCATCGATGGCACCATCCTTAACCCGAACGCTTCGGTTGGGCAGATGGCAGTGCCTGGAACACCCCTTGGCTACGTCGTGAACCTCAACCAGTTGTACATCCTTGCCAACATCAAGGAAACGGACATTCGAAATGTCGACGTCGGAGATACCGTTGATATCTCCATTGATGCATTTCCAAACCAGACATTTAAAGGCACCGTCCAGTCCATTGGCCTAACTACCAACTCGATGTTTTCTCTGTTACCACCAAGCGACCAAACAAGTGGCACCTATACCAAGGTGACTCAGACCATACCAGTCCAGATTTCGCTGTCTGGATACAGCGGTGTGCAATTGGCGCCGGGTATGAGTGCAAGCGTCCACATTCATCGCAAGGTCTATTGATTGTTGGCCGTCTTGGAGGCAGCTCCGAACAAATGATTGAGCGCAGATGTGAATTTGCAGCTTGCAGTGGCTTAACTGGCTATGCTACTATTAGTCGGTATGATTACGGTGGTCCTCTGTCGAAGAAATACCCGGCACGAACACCCGTGGGAAGGAGGCCGTATCCATGAATAATCTAGTTCGCGCTGTGACGGAAGAGCAACTCCGTCAAGATCTACCGACTTTCCGTCCTGGAGATACGGTTCGCGTTCACGTTAAAGTCCGTGAAGGTCAACGTGAACGTATTCAGGTCTTTGAAGGCATTGTCATTGGCCGTCGAGGCAGTGGCATCAGTGAGACGTACACCGTTCGCAAAATCTCATATGGTGTAGGTGTCGAGCGTACATTCCCTGTCCATTCGCCAAAGGTTGATAAAATTGAGCGGATGCGGAGAGGCAAGGTCAGACGTGCAAAGTTGTACTATTTGCGAGGACTGTCCGGTAAAGCCGCTCGTATCAAGGAAATTCGATAGGAAGTTCGGACGCAGGAATTTCTCCTGCGTCCGATTTTATACACCGGCCCATTTCACAGGACGCCGGAGTTACACGGTATAGCGTGCTTTGTGCTCGGTAGAGGGAAAACGACACAGTTCGTGAGACGGAGGCGCTCTCAGGAGGCGCTTCGTTTTTCTGTGTAGACGTGATGTAGCAGTATTTTCGAGGTCGATTAGAAGATATTTCAGAGGCACTTCAAAGGAGCGTTTTTTTTGGTGCAGCCGATTCACTGGTTCCCAGGGCACATGGCTAAAGCTAGACGAGAAATAACAGAGCAGTTGCGGTCTGTTGATGTTGTTCTTGAAATTGTGGATGTGCGCTTGCCCTTGGCAAGTGCAAATCCCATGCTGCACGACTTACTCGGGAAGAAGCCACGCGTATTGGTGCTTACTAGGGAAGACCTAGCTGACCCTGCGGTGACTTCAAGGTGGCTCGAGCATTTCAGACGCGCGGGTCAGCTTGCTGTGGTTGTCGATGCACGCACAGGTGCAGGCATTCGCAATATCACTCCGGCACTTGAGCAAGCGGTGAGAGAAAAACGCGCGAAAGAAGCAAACCGCGGACTCAAGCCAGGTACCATTCGGACAATGGTGGTTGGTATCCCCAATGCTGGGAAATCTTCTGTTATCAATCGCTTGGCAGGACGCGCCGCAACGAAGATTGGGGACCGACCAGGAATCACAAAGACGCAGCAGTGGATCCGTCTCGGAGCAGTGGATTTGCTTGACACACCAGGTGTCTTGTGGCCAAAGATAGAGGACCAGAAAGCAGGTTATATGCTGGCCATCACTGGAGCGATTAAGCCGGAAATCCTCGACATGCAGGTACTTGCGGCGTACCTCATCTCGTGGCTCTCCCAGCACTACACCTCGGCCCTGTCAGAACGCTATGGTGTTGATGTCCAGCCGTTTCTGTGGGAAGACGTTGAAAGCGGCTGGGGGAAGGCAGAACCTGTACTAGAGGCGATTGCGGCGAAACGCGGTTTCAGACGAAGCGGCGGCGTTCTGGATGTGGAACGCGCCGCTGAACTGATGATTCGGGAGACGCAGACCGGTAAGTTGGGGCGCCTAAGTTTCGAGATGCCGCCTGTCTTGCCGACTTGACCCACTGCTGTCGTAGGACTGCAGCCAGACGCGCTCCGGCTGTCTTGTGAAGTCGGTTTAAGGTTCCTTCGGCTGCGCGTTACTTCTGATTCAGTCGCTATGCTCAAAGTGCTATGCAGAAAGCTTCTTTTTCTCCCAAAGACAGTGGTGAAATCTATAGACCACAGGTACACTTGGGACAACGAGGATTTTTACGGCGAACAGCCGCGGTAGACAAGAGGGGGCGGTTCGGTTGGCTGGAGCGCAGTGGGCTGCTTTGGCGATGGACCTGTGGGATTATGAACAACAGTTGATTGGCCCGAACGTGACGTACGCTGGTGTCGATGAAGCAGGTCGTGGGGCCTTGGCGGGTCCCGTGGTGGCCGCCGCCGTGATTATCGGCGGAAGGCCAGAAGATTGGGTAGGTGTGTCGGACTCCAAGGTACTCTCGAAGATGCAACGGGAAAAGTTGAGTGAGCACATTCGGTCGAAAGCGGTGGCTGTCGGAATTGGGATGGCTGATGCAAACGAGATCGACGAGTTAAATATCCTGCATGCTTCAAGACTGGCAATGGCTCGCGCGTTATATGAGCTAAAGCTCTCTCCGGATATAGCCCTGGTCGATGGACCTTACCCGCCCCTGTTTCAGGGGGCAGTGATTGAGAGTATTCCTGTGATTGACGGGGACGCGAAATGCTTGTCGGTCGCCGCTGCGTCGATTATCGCCAAGGTGGAACGGGACAAAATCATGACCGACCTACATACGCAGTATCCGGATTACGCGTTTTACAAGAATGCTGGCTATCCAACATCTGAACACCTGGCTGCGCTGGATTTGGTTGGACCATCCGTGATTCATCGACAGTCGTACAAACCCGTGCAAAAAGCGAGGCAGTCGAGGTTGAATCTCACATGGTAGACGGTCCGAATCTGAGCATCCGTCCGCTCGTGCCGGCACCTCGGGCAGCTGAGAATGTGACACCCGCTACCGGACCGACACAATCGAGGAGTCAGAGTACAGCTTCTTCACCAGCAGGAGCGTCAGCCACCGACCACCTGGTGTCGCAAAAAGTTGCTGGGGTTTCTACGCTTGACGCTCGTACAACCCTTTCAGAGATGCCCCTGTCCATTTTGAACAGTGCGACGTTGACACGTGCTGAGTGGGGGTGGCGTGGACTCCTCAGCAATTTTCTTGCCGAAATGATGGCGCACAGTTCCACACCATCATCCGCTGATGCAGTCGGAGCAGGCGCCAAGCCGGGGACAACTGTGTTCACTCCGTCGATGTCGTCACCTATCCCTTCGGCCACGAGCGGTTTGGGAGATTCAACCGTATCCAACTTGTCAGGTGCAGGGCAGGACATCCCAAGGGCAGCGCAAATTGGGACCCAGTCTGAGCTGGCGGCGCCGACAGCTGCGGCTTCGTCATCGATGACAGCAACACCGCCTCAAAGCGAGGCATGGTCTGTGCCAACGTCACAGCTGCAGACCTCCATAGATTCTCAGGGAGCGGCGCCGTCGCAAGCCTTGCTAGCATCCACGTTACCATCAGGCACTCCGCAAGCCGGGAATGTGGCTACGCCAATGCTGCCGCAAACGGCATGGTCACCGCCTTCAGCACCGCCGTCGCAAACAGCTCTGCCAGCGGAGTCTGGGCCCACTGCGATAGTGAACCCTCCGCATGGCTCCAAGGCCGAAGCACCTGGGAGCGTCACGCCAGCATTCCATCAGCAAGTTACGACACTGGTTTCTACGATGCGGCAGGTCATGAACATTCTGGCCACCAATTCTGCACAAAAATCGTGGGAGACCATCATTTCCGGCTCAGTTGGTGCTCCAACTCTGGTCCCGTTTGGGCACGTCACGAGTAATACAACCGTCAAGGAACAATCGGGCACGGTTGAGCATTGGACACTGCTCGACAGAATGGGCGCCGCCGTGCAGGACGCGCAGGCACCGGTCTTTGGTGGCGGAATGTTGCTTTTGCCGCAGGGCGGCGATGTGACGCGAGCTGTCAAGTGGCGCGCACATCGTTCCTCGCAACCCACACGCACAGGCCAGACGGTCCATCGACTGGTCATTGATTTTCAGGTTTACGGACGCCCTGCCAGAGCCACTCTCATCACGAGTCGACCGGAGATGGCGGTCTATGTGCAGACGAACGACAATCGCCTGCGTGCACTTCTTGAAGGGCATCGGCCAGGGTTGCAGTCGGCACTATCGGAGACGGGGTGGAGTTTGGAACACTTTCATGTCGGGAGTTTGGAAGACGACGGGGGTGTCATGTCATGAAGCCAAAACGCGCTGTCGCGTTGCGCTACATTGCTGAACGGGACAGGGCACCGAAAGTGGTCGCCAAAGGAGCCGGGGCAGTGGCTGAGGCGCTGCTTCGCATCGCGGAACAAGAAGGCGTAGCTACGGTTGTCAATCAACCCCTCGTAGACGCCTTAATGCAGCTTGAACTTGATGACGTCATTCCGACAGAGTTGTACCAAGCGGTCGCGGAAGTCTTGGCGTTTGTTTATCGCACTGCCGACGATGGCCGATGAATCAGCGGCAGGTGACTGGAAGTTTGGGTGAAGAGTTTGCTGCCAGTTACTTACGTTCCTCGTTAGGGTGGGAGATTGTCGTCCGAAATTGGCGGTGCAGGGCGGGAGAGCTCGATATTGTCGCAATGGATGGAGGCTGCCTCGTGGTGGTTGAGGTGCGGACGAGACGAGGTGTTGAACCAGGCGCCGTTGCCGAAGCCGTAACCACTCGAAAACTGCGACAAGTCTATCGGGTGATTCGATTCTTTTTATCTCAGTTTCGGCAGTACAGGAATCAATCCATTCGTGTCGACGTGGTGGCCTTGAGAGTGCGCGGAAAAGACGTCCAAGAACTGATTCATGTGAAGAATGCCTTGACGGTTGACGCGATTGGCTCTGTCAAGTGGTAGATACGTCCCACGGCCGACTGATACGCATTGCCAGCGCTTCCGCTAAATGGTCGGGCATGACGGTGTCAGCGCCCTCGAGGACGCTGATGGTCCTTGCTACCTTTAGGGCCGATGCAGCAGCTCTCCGAGACAGCGAAAGACGCTGTTCCGTACTCTGGAGCAACGACAAGGTGGACTTATGGACATCTGACTGCGGGTTTCTCAATTCCTTGATGCGTGAAGCCAAGGCGATACGCCCTTGCACTACTCTGGCTCGCATCTCCTCTGAGGTTAGTGCACGCTGGTTGTTCGGATGAACACGTGGCATTCGAATGTCGGTCGGGAGCTTTTTTTCGACGCTGATGACAAGTTCCATGCGGTCGAAAAAAGGACCCGAGACTCTTGACCAATAGCGGCGAACTTCCGTCGGCAGACATGAGCACGTTCCGGAACCCAGTTGTCCACAGAGACAAGGGTTGAGTGTGCCAAGGAGAATAAAGGACGCGGGGAACGTGCTCGTGTGCCCGCCGCGCGTAATCCGGATTTGTTTCGTCGTCAGTGGTTCCCGGAGACTGTCGAGCGTTTCGCGGCCAAATTCCAGCAACTCGTCCAGCACGAGCACGCCTCGATGCGCCAATGTGGCTTCACCGGGCATTGGGGGTATTCCGCCGCCAATCAGTCCTGCCATTGTCAGGGAATGATGAGGGGCCCGTACAGGCGGGCGGAGGGTCAGTGGTCTTCCTTGCCCACATGCTTGGTAGAGTGCATATACTTCAAGCGCCTCTTGGTTGGAAAGGACCGGGAGTATGGTCGAAAAGCGCTCGGCAAGCATGGTCTTGCCGCAACCTGGAGGGCCGATTAGCAACGTGTGATGCTGACCGCATGCTGCAATCATGAGACTTCTTTTGACGCTCTCCAAGCCTTCGACATCCGCAATGTCGACGCCCATGTCGGTTACTTCGTCTTCTTCTTCTTCATTGTCTGGCCAGGTCGGCTGAATACTCTCTTTCGGTTCCGGTGAAGTTAGCCACTTGGCAACTTCGGCAAGAGTGCAGAGTGCAATCCATCTGAACCGTGGTATAGGAAGGCAGTGATGAAGCTGCTCCGAGGCAATGAAAAATTGATTCAAACCGCTTCTGTGGAGAGCGAGGGCAAGGTTCATAATGCCGTGTACCGGAACCAACTGTCCGGAGAGTCCAAGTTCCGCGGAGAATCCGCAGTCTAACAGTTTGGTGGTTGGGATAGTGCCCGTGGCGTTCAAGATGGCGATGGCAATGGCCAGGTCGAGTCCAGCGCCTCTTTTCTTCAAACTCGCTGGCGACAGATTAATCGTAATGCGGCTATTTGGGAAAGCTAGCCCCGAGTTCCGAATGGCAGCGCGTATGCGCAGGCGGGACTCACTAACGGCCGAATCTGGGAGCCCGACGATGGAGAACTGAGGCAAACCTTGGCTGACATCTGCTTCCACTCGAACCACCGTAGCGACAATGCCCTCAAGTACGACTCCGTAAGATACACCAACCACTTGCCATCCCCCTCGACAACTTACATCTGCTGCAGCATACATTCTGTATATACCAACAATGAGAACGCTGCGATAAGGTGCGGAATAGAGACATAACGGATTGCAGACAAAGGTCAAACAAGCTACCATGTGGATAGGATGAGGAGCGTGGACACGTATGGGGAGTCAGCAGAGTCGAAAAGGGCCAGACCGCCGACTCAGCGAGGATAGTCGGGCGAGGGTGGTCAACCTAAAAGCATGGAAAGCTCGAAAGCGTATTCGGTCGATGCGGGGGCGCATCAGTTGGACCCGCTATGTGCTGAGGCAGTTGTCGTACATTCTTGTTATTTTAGCTGCGGGGTCTGCATTGCTTAGCTGTGTTCCGCAGAAGTTTCAAGCAGAAAGCATCATTTGGACGTGGTTATTTGCTGTCCTCGGGATGGCGGTCGGACTTGTGCTGCATGTGCTCCATGACCGCAAATGGGCTGCACGACTCATGCTTGTGTGCTTGGGCTGCATGACTTTAAGCCTCGTTGCGGGTCTCGTTACCATCCGCTGATTCTCTGATTCTCTGATTTGCGAAATTCCTCAACTTCGCCGGCAATGAGCGCCGACTTACCACTTGCTGTCGCTGTCCCTTTGAAAATGCGTCAATATTCCCGCTTTTTCCGGGAAACTTGTAAATGTACCTGTGGTGGTCTATCTTTAGAAAGGGATTCGGAAGAGGATCGCCTTTGGGACAGGACCAAGACGACCGACATGGTATTTTTTGTGTTTGCTATGACCCGGAGAAGGAGGAACAGAGCATGAACATCCATGAGTACCAGGCGAAAGCAGTGCTCGCCAAGTACGGAGTTGCTGTGCCGTCCGGTAAAGTGGCTTTCACGGTTGAAGAAGCTGTGAATGTTGCAAAAGAGTTGGGCGGCAGTGGCGTGGTCAAGGCTCAAATTCACGCAGGAGGACGCGGCAAAGCCGGCGGCGTCAAAGTGTCAAAAACGCTTGCCGATGTGGAAGCAAATGCGAAAGAGATTCTCGGCAAGACGCTTGTGACGCATCAGACGGGGCCACAGGGGAAGGTTGTCAAGCGTTTACTCATCGAACAATTGACGGACATCCAAAAAGAGTACTACATAGGTCTAGTCCTCGACAGGGCGACCGGACGTGTGGTCATGATGGCATCGGCTGAAGGCGGCATGGAAATCGAGGAAGTCGCCGCAAACAACCCTGAGAAGATCTTCCGTGAGACAGTGGACCCTGCTGTCGGACTGCTGCCCTTCCAAGCGCGTAAGCTCGCTTTTTCCATCGGGATCCCAACCAAATTGGTGAACAAAGCGGTCAAGTTTATGACCGGTTTATATACGTGCTTCGCGGACAAGGACTGCTCCGTCGCGGAGATCAATCCGCTCGTCGTTACAGGAGACGGAGATGTGATGGCACTTGATGCGAAGTTGAATTTTGATGACAACGCACTCTACCGCCACCCTGACATTGAAGAACTTCGCGACCTTGATGAGGAAGACCCAAAGGAGACCGAAGCAAAGAAATACGAACTAAACTACGTTGCCCTTGATGGAAATATCGGTTGCATGGTGAACGGAGCAGGTCTTGCAATGGCGACGATGGACACCATTAAATACTACGGCGGCGATCCGGCGAACTTCCTTGATGTTGGCGGCGGCGCTACCGAAGAGCGTGTTACTGAGGCCTTCAAGATTATCCTGTCCGATGCAAAGGTAAAAGGCATTTTGGTCAACATTTTTGGCGGTATCATGAAATGTGACGTGATTGCCAACGCGGTCGTGGCAGCATCCAAGCAAATCAGTTTGGACAAACCGCTTGTCGTCCGCTTGGAAGGAACGAACGTGGACCTTGGAAAGGAAATTCTAAACAAATCAGGCCTGAACATTGTGGCGGCTGACTCGCTTGCAGACGCGGCACAACGCATTGTTGGGCTCGTTTGAGGGAGGGGTTCGCAGATGAGTATCCTTATCAATAAAGACACGAAGGTTATCACCCAAGGGATTACCGGCTCACAGGGCTTGTTTCACACGCAGCAGGCGCTCGAATACGGCACCAATATGGTTGGCGGCACCACACCTGGCAAAGGTGGCACAACCGTCGAAGGCTTGCCTGTGTTTAACACCGTTGCTGAGGCCGTCAAAGAGACTGGAGCGAACGCTTCAGTGATTTATGTACCACCTGCGTTTGCTGCGGATGCCATCATGGAGGCTGTAGACGCTGACCTGGACTTGGCCATCTGTATAACAGAAGGTATCCCGATTCTCGATATGGTTAAGGTTAAGCGATACATGGAGGGCAAGAAGACGCGTTTGATTGGTCCAAACTGCCCCGGTGTTATTACACCTGGTGAGTGCAAGATTGGAATTATGCCTGGTTACATTCACACACCAGGACGAGTCGGTGTAGTCTCGCGCAGTGGAACGCTGACGTACGAGGCAGTGTATCAACTGACGGTGCGTAACATCGGACAGTCCACTGCCGTTGGCATCGGCGGCGATCCGGTCAATGGTACGAACTTCATCGACGTGCTCACGTTGTTCAATGAAGACCCCGACACAGAGGCCGTCATCATGATTGGTGAAATTGGCGGAACGGCTGAAGAACAAGCCGCCGAGTGGATTAAGGCCAACATGAAAAAGCCGGTTGTCGGCTTTATCGCCGGCGCTACGGCACCTCCGGGACGACGTATGGGCCATGCAGGCGCCATCGTCTCTGGGGGCAGCGGAACTGCAGAGTCGAAAATTAAGACGATGACAGAGTGCGGCATCCGCGTGGCACCTACACCATCGGATATGGGTTCGACCATGGAAGCACTGCTTGCCGAGCGAGGTTTGCTTGAAAAATGTAAAGTTCGCTAAATTGCCTTCATCGGGGGGCCCGACATCAATTATGATGTCGGGCCTTTGATGATCAAAAGGGAGCTAGTGATAGCGCGCCAGCCGAAGCTGACCCGGCAATAAGGCGTTGTGACAGCGCGATTAGCGCTGTTTGGTCTGACGCATCGCCCTAGACACCCGATAACATTGTAGGTGCCGGTCCCGAAAGTCAATCACGGGGGACCGACCTGTCTTCACCAGCCAACCGTCTCACAATGCTGTATAAGGCCCATTTTCATCCTGCTGATGGTGCGGCCCCGGCGGCATGGATGTCTGTCGGTTAACAAGCGGTCATCAGGGTCGTGCTTACGCACCGTGGGTGCGTATGGGAGTGCGAAATGACTTGCTTGGGCCATGCTTACGCACCGTGGGTGCGTAAGGGAGTGCGAAATGGCCTACCTGGG
This sequence comes from Alicyclobacillus curvatus, assembly GCA_017298655.1. Lineage (GTDB taxonomy): Bacteria > Bacillota > Bacilli > Alicyclobacillales > Alicyclobacillaceae > Alicyclobacillus_B > Alicyclobacillus_B curvatus. The sequence goes on along the minus strand of CP071184.1, from coordinate 1,669,382 downwards.
CCATGCTTACGCACCGTGGGTGCGTAAGCATACGTGGACGATGGCTTTGATTCGCGTAGCAATTTGCAATAACGAGCCCTGAGCGCGTTATTTCCGTTTGCATCTATAGTGGCGGCAAGAAATAGCGTGCTGTGGAAGCGCTATGTTCGCATCTTGAGTCAATAGCAACGTGTGAACGCGTTATTTTGATCCGTTTCAGTGAATAACGCGCCACGAGCGCGTTAATTCCACTTGAACTAGTTTCGGGTAGAGTGAATAACGCGTTCTGAGCTCGCTATTGGCCACCCAACGAGCCAACGAGCCAACGAGCCAACGAGCCGACGAGCCAAAGCCTGAGGGTACGATGGAATTTGGAAGTCACATAGTAAAGCAAGTGTGGACTTGGACTTGGACTTGGACTTGGACTTGGAGTTGGAGTTGGAGTTGGAGTTGGGGTCTGTGCCCTCCTTCTGGAGAAGACTGCTTCTGTGCGTCATTGCTTCGGTTGTTTCTTGCAGAGAGACTGGGTTTACGGTCTATCTCTAAGGGAGCGATGATATGGATTTGTTATCGGAAAGAGACTGCATTATTGCACTTGCTACGTGTCCTGGTCTTGAACCCGGAACTCTGAGGAGGCTTGTTGCGGGTTGCGGCAGTGCCCAACGAGTGTGGTATGGGGAGCCTGGAATCTGGAAAGAGGCATGCCGATTGTCGGAGACAACCGTTGAGTCGCTAAAGCGTTGGCAGCGGAATATCCCCGACCCAAGTATGGTTGAGGCGCAATTGCTCCGTCGGTCTATCCGAGTGATTGTTCACGGTGACGCGGATTATCCCACCCGGCTTGATGACTTGCCGCAGCCGCCGCTTGCCATTTTCGTCAGCGGTCGCTGCAATGACATCCATCATCTGTTCGCTGCGGAAAGCGTGGTCAGTATCGTGGGAACTAGGCGAGCGTCATCATATGGGCTGGAAGCCACACGATGGGTTGCCGGAACGGTTGGCGCTCACGGCTGGCACGTGGTCTCTGGGCTCGCTCTCGGGGTCGACGTTTGCGCCCATGAGAGTGTACTCAGGGTACAAGGGGTCACATCTGCCGTATTGGCCTCCGGTGTAGATCTCTGCTATCCTGTGAACCACAGGCGCACATATGAAGCCATCAAGACATCCGGATGTTTGGTTAGCGAGTATCCACCCGGAACTCCTGTCGCCAAGCATCGATTTCCAGAACGCAATCGTCTCATCGCTGCGCTTGCATCCGTTGTCATTGTGATTCAGGCGGGGGAGAAGAGTGGCGCTCTTGGGACTGCGGAGATTGCCCTTGAACTTGGGCGCGACATCTATGCGGTTCCTGGGCCGATAACAAGTGTGCACTATCGAGGTTCAAACCGTTTGTTGGCCGATGGAGCAGCGGTGTTGCTGAACCCTGAGGAGTTTCTCGGCAGTCACAGCGATTTTGTGCCGTCGCAGAGTCTGACTCCGGTACCGCCAGAACGGTGGCGCGTACTTTATGAAGCATTGGAAGAACCGCTCTCGGCAGGAGCCCTCGCAACGAAACTTGGGGTTCCCGTAAGTCACGTGTACGCCGGGTTACTCGAGTTGGAACTAGAAGGATGGATTGAACGTCAATCAGGCGCGGTGTATGGTCGTAAACTGCAGAATTTGCATCCAAATTCTGCACGGTGTTAAGATGGGGTGAATATGGCCTGCCGCTCGGTTGTAGAGCTACAGGTGTTGTGTGAGTTTGAGAGTTACTGAGAGCGGTGTTGGTGCTGCTTCATTAATGAGATTCGTTGGACACGGGAGATGCAAGTGAAACCCGTGAAGGAGGACATACATTGGCGGACTACTTGGTCATCGTGGAGTCTCCGGCAAAAGCTAAGACAATCGGGAAATATCTCGGCAAACGCTATGCCGTAAAGGCCTCCATGGGTCACGTCCGAGACCTACCGAAAAGCAAGCTCGGTGTCGACGTGGAACACGGGTTTGAACCACAATATATTACCATCCGCGGCAAGGGGGACGTCATTAAGGACCTTCGGGACGCGGGAAAGAAAGTAAAGAAGGTGTTTCTGGCTGCTGACCCTGACCGCGAAGGGGAGGCCATTGCCTGGCACCTTGCTGCACTGCTAAACGTAGACACAAAGGAACCTTGTCGGGTCGTTTTTCACGAGATCACAAAGAATGCAATTCAGGAGGCGTTTCACAAACCCCGCACCATCGATATGAACCTGATTGAGGCTCAACAGACGAGACGTATTCTGGACCGTCTTGTAGGCTATCGACTGAGCCCGTTGCTTTGGCGAAAAGTCAAAAAGGGTTTATCTGCAGGCAGGGTTCAGTCTGTTGCCGTGCGTCTAATTGTTGACCGTGAACGGGAAATTCGCGCTTTTCAGCCGGAAGAGTACTGGACTGTAGACGCATCCTTTGGCGCGAAGGAAGGTTCGTTTAAAGCCAGATTTACCGGTTATCATGGAGAAAAGACACCGCTTCCGAACCGTGAGGCCGTCGATGAATTGCTCCAACATGTAGAAGGGGCTGCATTCCAAGTCGAGCGCGTGAAGCAAAGTGAGCGACGGCGCAATCCCAGCCCACCCTTTATTACGAGTAGCCTGCAGCAGGAAGCGGCTCGAAAACTTGGCTTTCGTGCCTTTCGAACGATGGCAGTTGCACAACAATTGTATGAGGGGTTGGAGCTTCCGAAGGAAGGCAGCGTAGGTCTAATTACCTACATGCGCACAGACTCGGTACGGGTATCGGAGTTGGCTCAAGAAGAAGCACGGGCGTACATTTTTGAGCACTTCGGCGCCTCTTATGCCCCAAAGGAGGCAAAGCAATATCAGACTCGGAGCAAAAATGCGCAGGATGCGCATGAATCTATTCGCCCGACGTCTGTGATGCGTACTCCGGACTCGGTCAAAGAATACCTCTCGAAGGACCAGTACCGGTTGTATAAGCTGATTTGGGACCGCTTTGTAGCCAGTCAGATGAGTGCAGCAGTGCTTGACACAACCACGGTAGATATCGTTGCCAATGACGCTTGGTTTCGGGCAACAGGGTCTGTGCTGAAGTTTGCCGGGTTCATGAAGTTGTACATCGAGGGCAAGGATGATGCTGCCGGAGACGACGATGACAGTCGACTCTTGCCGCCGCTTGCCAAAGGTCAGGAACTTCCCGATCCCGCGTGTGTCCCGGAGCAACATTTCACACAACCACCCCCGAGATACTCGGAATCATCTCTCGTCAAAGAAATGGAAGAACTCGGCATTGGCAGACCGAGTACTTACGCACCAACGATTGAAACCATTTTGAAACGCGGATATGTGGTCCTGGACCAAAAGAGGTTTATCCCCACCGAACTCGGGGAGATTGTTGTCGACCTTCTGGTACAAAACTTTCATCAGCTGATTGACTCAGACTTCACGGCCCATCTCGAAGATGAACTTGATTCCGTCGAAGAGGGACGTGCGGACTGGGTTGCCATCCTACAGGATTTTTACGGACAGTTGGAGACAGATCTCGAGCAGGCCGAAAAGACACTTGAACACGTAAAACTTGAAGATGAAGTGTCCGACGTACAGTGTGAGAAGTGCGGTCGGATGATGGTGTATAAACACGGGCGCTATGGCAAGTTTCTGGCTTGCCCGGGATTTCCCGAGTGTCGAAATACAAAGCCGATTGTCAAAGACATTGGTGTCGCGTGTCCCAATTGCGGAAAGCCCCTTGTGGAACGAAAGGGTAAGCGGAGAACGTTCTACGGATGCAGTGGTTACCCAGAGTGCGACTATGTGTTGTGGAATCGCCCAACAGGGCAGTTGTGCCCAGATTGTGGGCATCCCATGGTCGAAAAGAGAAGCCGAGGAAACGTTGAGGTTGTTTGTAGCAATGAAGCTTTTCATAACCCTGGTATGGATAACGAGAAGGCCGCCAAATCAGGAAAGAAGGCAGTCAGCCAGACCGCAAGCAAGGCAGTCGGCAAGACCGCAAGAAAAACGGTCGGCAAGACTGCAAGCAAGGCAGTCGGCAAGACCACAAGCAAAGCAGTCGGCAAGGCAGCAAGCAAGGCCGTCGGCAACGCAGCAAGCAAAGCAGTCGGCAAGACCGTGAGTAAAGCCGCTAGTAAAACGACACGCAAAGCCACAAACGAGCCGGTCGGTACTACAGCAAGCGAAGACGGAAGCGGTGCGACTAGCGGTGCCACGAGCGATGATGTAAACAACAACGCTGGTCAGTCTCAGTCAGTAACGTCTCGCAGGCGGTCACGGACGACGACGGCAAGTTCACAGAAACAACCACAAAATCAGGAACCAGGACGAGGGCGTACAGCACGGTCAAGAGCTCAATCGTCCTGACGAGGAGGGGTATTCCGTGCGAGTAACGGTTATTGGTGCAGGCCTTGCTGGTGCGGAAGCTGCGTGGCAGATTGCCAGACAGGGTGTGGCGGTGGACCTATATGAAATGCGGCCAACCAAAAAAACACCTGCACATCACACCAACCAGTTTGCGGAACTCGTTTGCACGAATTCATTGCGGGCGAACTCCATTACGAATGCAGTTGGTCTGTTAAAAGAAGAAATGAGGAGACTGGATTCGCTGATTCTGAGCTCGGCAGACCTGCACGCGGTCCCGGCCGGGGGGGCCCTCGCGGTAGACCGCGAGGGTTTCTCTGGCGCAGTGACGGAGACGTTGACCAGTCACCCGCTCGTGAGAGTCATACGTGATGAGATGCCAACCATTCCTGCAGAAGGAATCACCGTCGTAGCAACCGGACCACTCACGTCGAGTGCCTTGTCGGAATCCATTCGCAACTTCATTGGCCAGGACCATCTCTATTTCTTTGATGCAGCAGCGCCGATTATCACCAAAGAGTCCGTGGACATGGAAAAGGTCTATTACGCCTCTCGCTATAACAAGGGAGAAGCAGCTTACCTCAACTGCCCCATGAGCGAGAGCGAATTCAACGCCTTTTACGATGCTTTGATTGCGGCCGAGACAGCGCCCCTGCACGACTTTGAAGAAGAAAGATACTTTGAAGGCTGCATGCCTGTAGAAGTGATGGCGCAGCGCGGCCGCAAGACGCTGTTGTTTGGTCCGCTCAAGCCGGTCGGTTTGAACGATCCGAGAACTGGACAGCGCCCATATGCCGTTGTGCAGTTGCGTCAGGATAATGCCGCCGCCACGTTGTTTAACCTGGTTGGGTTCCAGACCCACCTGAAATGGGGGGAGCAACGCCGGGTATTTCAGATGATACCAGGACTCGAACAAGCGGAATTTGTCCGGTACGGTGTCATGCATAGAAATACATATATCAACAGCCCGACTTCGCTTCTGCCGACCTATCAGGCCAAAAAGCGTACTGACCTGTTTTTTGCGGGTCAGATGACCGGGGTAGAAGGGTATGTCGAATCGGCCGCGGCAGGACTCATCGCAGGAATCAATGCGGGACGTATGGCAAGGGGCATCGACCCGGTTGTGTTCCCGCAGACGACGGCGATAGGCAGTCTAGCTCATTACATCACACATGCAGCTCCGGACAATTTCCAGCCGATGAACGCGACTTTCGGGTTGTTACCCTCGCTCGAGGTCCGAGTCAAAGAGAAGCGGGAACGTGCAGAACAGTTGGCTGAGAGAGCTCTTACTGACCTTGCTTCGTTCCTTGGTGATTTGTCATGAATGCAGCGGCCGAAAGCCCGCTTCAGGCCCCCATTCGGCAATTTCTGTTGCGGCGAAGCGTAGAAAAGGGAGGGTCGCCCCATACCATTTCCGCGTATGAGGCGGACCTGCTGGGACTGCAAGCTTTTCTTGACGGACTCGGTATCAGCGACTGGAATCAAGTCAAGGTACCCCAAATTCGAAAATATATGGCTCTGCTTACAACACAGGGGCTCGCAAAATCTACAATTGCCCGCAAGCTGTCGTGTTACCGCTCGTTTTTTGAATTCCTGGTTCGCGAACAACTGGTGACGAAAAACATCCCGCGCTTTGTTTCGCTGCCGAAGCAGCAGAAGCGCGTTCCGTCGTTCTACTTTCAGGAGGAAGTCAAAGGCCTGCTCGATTCCGTCAACGGCACTGACCTCTTGGCGCTGCGAGACCGGGCTATCCTCGAATTTATATACGCTACAGGGGTTCGTGTGTCTGAATGCGTATCGCTTGATATCAAGGACATAAACTTGGATGAGGGATTTGCACTCGTGTTTGGTAAGGGGGCCAAAGAACGGTATGTTCTGATCGGTGAAATTGCCGCTCAAGCTATCCGTGCATACCTTGCGAAGCGAGAACCGATGACAATGGACGACGCGCTGTTCCTCAACCACCGCGGCGGCCGTTTGACAGACCGCAGCGTACGCAGGGTGTTACACCATCGCATCGAGGAATGCGCAAAGTTGCGGCAGGTTAGCCCGCATGCCTTGCGGCATAGTTTTGCGACGCATTTGCTCGACGGCGGAGCTGATTTGCGGGTGGTCCAGGAACTGCTTGGGCATTCGAGCCTATCATCCACACAGATTTACACGCACACGTCGAGAGAACGGTTGGTACAGGTGTACCAGTCGTCGCATCCGCGGGCGTAATCGAAAACCGGGAGGTCGGTAAAATGAGCATGGAAATGCATGCAACCACCATTTTCGGAGTGCAGAAGGACGGGCACGGAGCCATCGCAGGTGACGGGCAGGTGACTCTCGGCAACAGCATGATCATGAAGCAAGGCGCACGAAAGGTTCGTCGCTTGTATAAGGGTCAGGTGGTTGCTGGGTTCGCGGGATCCGTTGCAGACGCGTTTACGTTATTCGAAAAATTTGAAGCGAAGCTTGAGGAATTTCACGGGAACTTGCCGCGGGCCGCAGTCGAACTTGCGAGGGAATGGCGCTCAGACAAGGTGCTGCAAAAACTCGAAGCCATGCTTCTCGTCATGAACGCCGAAACGTTGTTGATTGTTTCTGGCAGCGGGGAAGTCATTGAACCGGATGATGGCGTGTGCGCTATCGGATCGGGCGGGGCCTATGCCCTAGCAGCAGGACGCGCACTGCAGCGCAATACGAACCTGTCGGCACCGGAAATTGCAGAACAGGCGCTCAAAATTGCTTCCGAAATTTGCGTGTTTACGAACGACCATATCATTGTCGAAGAGATTTAACGACTGTGACAGACGTAAGCGTACTTCGGTGGGAAAACACAAACAAGGGAGTGGCTTAAATGGCGAAGGCGAAGGAAGACTTGACGCCAAGACAAATTGTGGCGGAACTTGACAAGTACATCGTCGGCCAGGGCCCGGCGAAGAAGGCGGTCGCAATTGCACTGCGCAATCGTATGCGGCGTGCCAAGTTAGATGCCAGGTTGCAGGAAGAGGTTACGCCAAAGAATATTCTCATGATTGGTCCTACCGGTGTTGGTAAAACGGAAATTGCGAGGCGTCTTAGCAAACTTGTTGGGGCTCCGTTTGTAAAGGTCGAGGCTACGAAGTTTACCGAAGTCGGATATGTCGGACGGGACGTTGACTCGATGGTCCGAGACCTCGTTGAGACTGCCGTGCGCATGGTTAAGGCTGAGTACGCAGAACGGGTGAAGGGTGAAGCGGAGGAGCGTGCGGAGGACCGAATTGTCGAGGCGCTTGTGCCGGATCCGAGCAGCCGGAAGTCGAATCGAAACCCGCTTGAGATGCTGTTTGGCAACGGGGGCGGGATGAACCACAGTGAGCCCGTTTCAGAAAACGTTCGCTCGGAACGAAAGCGCCTCGCTCATCAGTTGGCTCTCGGGGAACTTGAAGACCGTATCATCGAAGTCGATGTGGAAGAGCAGCAATCGTCCCCGATGATGGGCTTTATGCCGGGCATGGGCGGCGAAGGGCTGGGGAATCTTCAGGAGATGCTTGGAAGCTTCATGCCGAAACAAACGAAACGGAGAAAAATGACGGTGCGTGAAGCAAGGCGGGTTCTGGCGCAGGAAGAGGCCCAGAAACTGGTCGACATGGAGGCCGTCACCACGGAAGCGGTCTACCGTGTAGAAAACCAGGGCATCATCTTTATCGATGAAATGGATAAAATTGCAGGCAAAGAGCAAGGCTCACGAGATGTCTCCAGAGAAGGGGTTCAGCGGGACATTCTGCCGATTGTCGAAGGTTCCACCGTCGTGACAAAATACGGGCCTGTCAGAACGGACCACGTGTTGTTCGTCGGTGCGGGCGCGTTTCACGTTGCCAAACCGTCCGATTTAATCCCGGAACTGCAAGGGAGGTTTCCGATTCGCGTTGAGTTGGAGAGCCTGACGACGGAAGATTTTGAACGCATTTTGAGGGAACCCGAACACGCGCTTCTTAAACAATACACGGCTTTGCTGGAGACAGAAGGCGTGAGTGTACGCTTTACGGACGAGGCCATACACCGCATTGCCGAAATGGCGGAAGTGGTCAACCGTGAGACCGAGGACATCGGCGCACGCCGGTTGCATACACTCGTGGAAAAGGTTTTAGAAGAACTATCCTTTGAGGCACCAGAGGTTCATCTCGATGAAGTCTTGATTACACCGGAATACGTGGATGGAAGACTCGGCTCCATCGTGAAAAACCGTGACTTGAGTCAGTTCATTCTGTAAGATTTTGTGACATTCTGTAAAGGTTTGAAAGCGGAATAGAAGTGAAAATGAGGGCATGGCCTGACAATTCCTGGGGCCACGCCCCCTTTTTTCGATGAAACTCTGTCGAATGATGCAGGATTTGAGCGGGAGTTGACGAAATAAGTTGCCTAGTCCATCTGATGGAAGATGGAACGCACTGGTGATGGAGATGGAACGCACTGGGGCAGATGTCACGCGAAGTAGAACGGTACACTCGTTTCTGATTCGTAATGGAAAGGGGGACCATCATGTCCAGCGATGCAATGTCATTCCAGTTAGTCCAAAATGCGCTGAATGTCGCCAATCTGCGTCAGCAGGTTTACGCCAACAACATTGCGAATGCGGATACCCCGGGTTTCAAACGCTCCGATGTCCAGTTCGAAACAGCCCTTTCTCAAGCACTCGTTAACCAGGGTTCAGGTGCACTTGGTCAGACCTACATTCCTTTGACTGGACAGCAGCCGATGAACCTCAGTGGAGCGCTAGGGGTTCAGCCAACCGTTGTTACAGATACGACCACGGCTGTGGACAGCAATGGAAACAACGTCAATGTGGACGATGAAATGGTGAACCTTGCTCAAAACCAGCTGAAGTACAATGTCTTGGCTCAAGATTTGACGCTTCGGATTAGCATGTTTAAAAATGCGATTGGGGGTTGATGGTGATGTCAGGGTGGTTGGGAGCGCTCGGCATTAGTGCGTCTGGACTCAGCGCAGAGCGCCTTCAGATGGACGTCATTGCAAATAACATCGCAAACGTGAACACGACGAGAACCGCTTCCGGAGGTCCGTATCGTCGGGAAATGGTCGTGCTGCAGTCAGGAAGTCACGCGCCGAATTCTTTCCAAAATGCACTCTTGCAGGCGTCCACTACGGGCGGAGCAGGGGGAACCGGTCAGGTGGCTGGAGTTCAGGTTGCGGGGATTGTACAGGACAACTCACCGTTTAAACTCGTCTACGACCCAACAAATCCGGATGCAGTCAATGGCTATGTGCAGATGCCAAACGTCAATATGAGTACGGAAATGACCGACATGATGAGTGCGTCAAGGGCGTATGAAGCCAACGTCACGGCCTTCGATGCCGGGAAGCAGCTGATTATCGACGCAATTGGCCTAGGCAAGTAAGCTTTGGCACGTGGGCTTTTGGCAAGTAAGCTTTGGCAAGTAATCGGGCGCAGGTGAATGACTACGCTGCCCTCGTCCCTTGCGAACGTGTTTGAGAGGAGAGTTGAGCCTATGATCCCGCCGGTCCCGATAGCGCCGGTTCAACCGACCATGCAAACCCCGTCCATTCCCGGATCGGCTTCGGCGAATCCTACATCCAGTGCAGGATTTTCAGATTTCCTGAATCAGGCTTTGAACCAGGCCAACCAGTTGTCAAACGCCGCCGACACTGTCACGGCACAGTACGTAGCAGGGGCGCCGGTGTCTGTCGACCAGGTCATGGTGGCACAGCAAAAGGCTTCGATGGCGCTCGATTTGGTGGTTCAGGTTCGTGATAGAGTCGTCAGTGCTTATCAATCGATTATGAACATGCAGATATAGACGTGGGATATCATCCTACTCGCGCAGCCGTCTCGTCCATGCGAGCAGGATTTGGCTTGAGGAGTAAGGGGTAGGTCAAGGTGACGCGATTTGAACGAAACAATCCGTAAGTACTTAAACAGGGTCGGGCTTTGGTGGCAGCACTTTAATGCTTCGCAGAAGAGAAACCTCCTAATTGCGGCGGTCGCGGCAATTTTGTGCGCGATTGTCATCGTCTGGCTATTGGCGAGACCGAACTACGTGACCATCATGAGCGGTCTTGACAACAAGTCTCTTGGTGAGGTTCAGACACAGCTTCAGACCCTCAAGATTCCGAACAAGATTGTCGGCACGGCGGTTGAAGTTCCGAGTCAGGATGCAGACACCGCGCGGATTCAGCTGTCGATGAAGGGTCTGCCAAACTCTGGTTACATAGGTTACAGTTCAGTATCCAATTCATTTGGTATGACGCAGGACCAGTTCAACATACAGGTTCTGGATGCCTTGCAGCAGAGTCTGAATCAAACCATTCAAAGCATCAACGGCATCGAGAGTGCACAAGTGCACATCGTCATGCCAAGTCAGCAGTTGTTTGTGTCCCAGCCGCAAAGCGGTGCGAAGGCGTCCGTGTTTGTTCAGGTGGGTAACGGCGTCACGCTGAGTGCCGCTGAGGTTTCAGGGATCCAAGACTTGGTGGCCCATGCAGTTCAAGGGTTAACACCGGACAATGTCAGCGTCGTTGACCAGAACGGGGTTACGCTCTCGAGCAGTTCCTCGCAACTTGCTGCAACAGGAACCGCACCGACCGATGAAGTAGCGCTCGTCCAGCACCTTGAGCAGCAGATGTCGTCGCAGCTGACGAGTGGGCTGAATCAGATTGTGGGTCCTGGGAATGCGGTTGTGATGGTCCATGCAAATGTGAAGTTCGATCAGGTCAAGACGACAAGCAAGGTCTTTGAACCGGCTCCTGGTCAAAGTACAGGAATGGTCAGTAGTCAGGAAACCGTCAAGAATTCGAATAACCAAGGGCAGGCGACGACCGTAGGTGGGGTCGCAGGTCAGGCTTCGAGTAATCCTAATTTGCCGTCTTATGCTGGAACTGCACCAGGGAACGGCAATCCAAGTAATTCGGCGTCAACGTCGACCATCACGAACTACCAGAACAGTGAAGTGGACACACAGACTGTCGGCGATCCGATGCAACCGCAAGGCTACACAGTCGGTATCTTCCTGAACGCTGATAACAAGCAGTTGACGCCTCAGGTCATCGCTCAAATCAAGGCGTTTGTTCAAAATGCTGTCGGGATTTCGGCCGGGGCCGGGGCATCTAACAACATCACGGTTGCCGCTGTGCCTTTCCAAAATTCCTCCACGGCTTCTGGCTCACTTTCAGCGAATCGGTCCTCTGTGTTTCTCTGGGGAGGGCTCGGGCTTTTGGCTGCCGCGCTTATCGGTCTAGGGACGGTTATGCTGGTGCGGCGCCGCAAGAAAGCCGCAGCCGCTTTAGACCTGCAAGAGGAACCTGTATTTGAGAACCTTGATGAGGTTCCTTTGACAGAAGACGAGCGCATCCAACATGAATTGGCTCGTCTAGCCACACGCAAGCCAGATGAGTTTGCCAATCTCTTGCGAACATGGCTCGCGGATTAGTGAGTAGAGAGTTGAGGTGGAGAGGATGCCGAGGTTTCGATCCGGTATGTCCGGCAGGCAAAAAGCTGCCGTCCTCATGATCAGTCTGGGTCCGGATGTGGCGTCCAGCATTTATAAAAAACTGTCAGGCGAAGAAGTTGAACAGTTGACCTTGGAGATTGCGAACCTCCGCAAAGTCGACTTGGACCAGCGGGAGCAGGTTGTGAAGGAGTTTCGCGACATCGTCAAAGCCAAGGACTACCTGACGATGGGCGGTATTGACTATGCCCGCGAGGTGCTTCAAATGGCTCTCGGCAGTACGGAAGCGGATGCGATTTTAGCGAAGCTTACCGCCAATTTGCAAGTGAAGCCGTTTCATTTTGCGCGCAAGGCCGATCCGAATCAAATCTTGAGCTTCCTCCAAGATGAGCATCCGCAGACGATGGCGCTGGTGTTGTCGTACCTTGACGCCAGCCAGGCGGCACTCATCATCTCGGCGTTGCCGCATGAGCTTCAAGCGGATGTTGCACGACGAATTGCGTTGATGAGTGGGACAAGTCCTGATGTCGTCACAGAGGTTGAGCAGATTCTTGAAGCAAAATTGTCAGCACTCGGTTCATTTGACAACATGCAAAACGGCGGTGTTGACGCGGTTGTGAAAATTTTGAACGGGGTTGACAGAGGGACAGAAAAATTCATCCTCGAACAACTGGACCTTCAGGACCCCGAACTCGCTGATGAGATTAAGAAGCGTATGTTCATCTTTGACGATATTACACTGCTCGACAATCGGTCGATTCAGCGTGTTATCCGTGATGTGGAACCGGCAGACCTGCAACTGGCGCTGAAGGTTGCCAGTGAGGAAGTCCGCCAGATAATCTTTGACAACATGTCTAAGCGCATGGCGGATACTTTCAAGGAAGAAATGGAATTCATGGGACCGGTTCGACTGCGTGACGTTGAAGACGCGCAGCAACGAATTGTGGGCGTTGTGCGCAGACTTGAGGAATCCGGAGAAATTGTGGTTGCTAGACCGGGAGGTGACGACGTCGTTGTCTAATCTAATTCGCGGGCGCATCCAGCTTGCCGACAATAACATCGACGCGGTAGTCATCCCGGTGCCGAACGTAAAAGATGTTGTCTCCAGACCGTTCGACGACGACCCGGCAGACGAGGCTGAGGCGATACTTGCAGAGGCGAAGACCACTGCACAGGAGATTATGGCCGAGGCGAGGCGCGAAGCAGAGCGGTTGAAGTTAGAAGTTGAGGTCGAGCGGGTTCGCATTTTTGAGCAAGCCCGAGAACTCGGACTGAACGACGGCAGAGCCGAAGGGGCTGCAGCCTATGAACGGCTGCAAATGCAGTTGCAGGACGAACATGCGTCAGCGATGCAAAGCGTCACTGAACTTGCCGAGTCCATTCGCGAGGAGCGTGAAACGCGATTGCGATGTGCTTTGCGCCCACTCCCCGGTGTTTGCATGGAAGTGTTGCACGACTTGCTAGGGCGTGAATTAGAACTTGCTCCGGCCAACATTGAGGCACTTGTCTCGAGTGTCATCACCTACGTTGTCGACAGTGCTCATGTTGAGGTCAGAGTAAATCCGGCTGACTACGCGATGGCACAGGCGGCTCATCCTGTCTGGCGGAGCGCCAGGTATGGGGAGTGGGAACTTGTTGTCATTCCCGACCCGTCCATTGAAGCCGGTGGATGCGAAGTCCGATCCGACGTCGGCAACATTGATGCCACGCTGAAGGTAAAGTTTGAACTTCTTCAGGAGGCGCTCGATAAGTCGTTTGCCGACAAGGAGGTGGACTGGGTTGGCAGTGTCAGAGACGTCCACGGCCTGGGCTGACGCCTTCCGTAAATATACGAGTGACCTGAAGTGGTATCGGATGTATGGGAAGGTCACAAAGGTGGTCGGGATGACGATTGAGTCGCGCGGACCGCACGCCAACCTCGGCGACATCTGTGTCATTCGCACGTCCTCTGGTCCACGCTGCCTGGCAGAAGTGGTGGGCTTTCGCGACAACTTGCTCGTCATGACACCGCTCACCGAGTTGCAGGCCGTGGGCCCAGGGGCAGATGTAATGGCCCTCAACCGGCCTCTTGGTATTCCCTGTGGCGACGGACTCCTCGGCCGGGTGCTCAACGGACTTGGCGAACCCATCGATGGGCTTGGGCCAGTAGTGCCTGACAGGATTCAGCCCATCAACGGACGGCCTCCCAATCCACTGCGGCGACAGCGCATTGACCTGCCGCTTGCAACCGGTGTCCGCTTGATTGACAGTCTGCTAACGGTTGGGCGCGGACAGCGGATGGGCATCTTCGCTGGCAGTGGTATCGGTAAAAGCACGCTCTTGTCCATGATTGCGAGAAGCTCCACAGCCGAGTTGAATGTGATTGCACTCGTCGGGGAACGCGGCCGCGAGGTCCGTGAGTTTATCGAGGGAGACCTTGGACCCGAAGGTCTGAAACGCAGCGTGATTGTGACGGCCACCTCTGATGAACCGGCCCTGCTTCGCACCAAGGCTGCATTTGTCGCGACGGCCATTGCAGAGTATTTCCGCGACCAGGGGCGCCATGTCAACCTCATGATGGACTCTCTGACACGGTTTGCGATGGCGCAGCGGGAAATTGGCCTTGCCGTTGGTGAGCCGCCGACGAGTCGTGGCTACACGCCGAGCGTATTTGCTTTGCTTCCGCGGCTTCTCGAGAGAGCTGGCAGCGGTGAATTAGGAACGATTACTGCGTTTTACACGGTACTTGTGGACGGCGATGACATGAACGATCCGATTGCCGACGCCGTACGCGGCATTTTAGACGGGCATATCGTGTTGTCCCGAGATTTGGCCAATGCCGGTCAGTTTCCTGCTGTGGATGTCCTCGCGAGCCTGAGCCGCCTGTTTACGCACCTCACCTCGCCGCAGCAACAGGCGAGCGCACGGCAAGTCCGGGCGTGGATGTCCCGCTATAGACAAGTGGAGGACCTTCTTCGGATTGGCGCATATCAACGGGGGCTGGACCCAGAAACAGATATCGCGATTGATAAGCACCCACAAATTCGCACGTTTCTCAGTCAAGTTGCATCAGAGCCATGCACTTTGGATGAAACGTTGCGGCAGCTCTATGTATTGGCAGGTGTCGAGTCATGAGTGGCTTAGGGAACTTTGCAAAGAGGTATGAACAGGTTCAGCAGGGACTGCAGGAACTGGCAGAACGTCGTCTCGCGGTCGGCCGTCAGTCGGAAGCTTCCGTGATGGTGCAATTACAAGAGCTCGCACAGCGCAAACTCTCGGTCCACAGCGACTTCTCTCGATTTCGAACAGGTTCCGAGTGGCGCCTCGCGTGGGAGCAACTGCGATTGCTCGAAGCGAAAGAAGCACAGCTGCATGCGGTCCTCGAGGAGTGTCAGGAGCGGATCGGCGAGGCGACCGCAGAAGTTCGGCTGCGTTATCAGGAGACGGAACGCTGGCGGACGTTAAAGGCGTCTGAGGCAAGCCGTGAGCGCTCAGCAGAGGAGAAGAAGTCTCTGCAAGCGAGTGACGACTTGGCGGTACAAGCCCACGGGAGGAATGGACTGTGAGCTCGACCCAGGTCGGACAATCGGCGGGCGCAGAGGGTTTGCCGCAACGAGCATTACGAGGCGTCGCACGAGTGGTGCTGCTCGTGATTGTCCCGCTTATTGCCGCTCTCCTCGTGATTGGCGGGTCGCTTCAAATCATTGGCGTTCCCGTGTGGCAGACAACACTCGGGTACATCCGCGGACACAGTTTGCAAGCCGGCAGTCCTGCGGCGGCGCAGCAGTCGGCGGTGAACGAGTTGAAAACCGAGAACGCGAGTTTAAAGCAGCAAGTATCCGCCTTCGAGAAAACACTGAACGCCAAGAAAGCGCAAGTCCAGAGTTTGCAGACCGAGTTAAATGCGGCCAACCTGCAAGTGAGTGCCAAGCGCAGTGCGCTGCTCTCAGCCAAGCAGGAAGCCACGATTGTAACGCAAATGGACCCAGCTGCCGCGGCTAAAGTGGTGGCGAAATTGCCGCAACAAGAAGCAGGACTTGTGCTCGCTGTCCTCAGCCCAGGCGTCTCGTCGCAGGTGCTGGCACAGATGGACCCGGCAACCGCAGCGAAACTGTTGCAATTAGCGGGAAGCTCGAACGTCAACACTGCGAACAGCTCGGGACCATGACGACAAGAAAAATCGATTGGCAACTGTGAAAGGAGGTGAACACAATGACAACAGTGTCGATGACAGGTGGAACCGGGAATGTTTCTCGTCCCGCTGCAGACGGTGGTCCGGCGCAAGACAACAAGTCGGGAACCAGCCCTGCAAACGCGAACTTCAGTACTGACCCATTTGCTTCGCTGCTCGCAGCCATGTTTTTCAGTGGCTCCCCACAGGTCTTAACACCGGCAAGTGGACAGGCGCGAACGCCCTCGCTGACTCGAACACAATCGCCAGGGCAGCCAGACAGCACCTCTGTGGGAAACAGTGTGTCGACAGCAGGCAGTTCGATCGCGCACCGTCCACTTGCCAAACCAGGGACTTCGGCCTTCTTGGACAACACAGTGAACGGGGCCAAGGGATGGCTTGAGGACGCTGCGCCAGGCAATGGGAAACAAGCCGTCGCCGGACAAGCCGTCGCGGCACAAGCCACCGCCTTGGCGAAGGCAGGCAGCGAACAAACTGCAGTGCCGAGTCCGTCAGAAGGGCAGTCACGACTTGACACGCCAGCATTCTCCAAGGTGTCTGGAATTGGCAATGAAGTGGCGGGCGCGGGCGAGCAAGCAGTCCCGAGCGGTAAGAGCGCGGAGAACGTTGGATTGTCCACGGCACCGATGGATTCCGCGTCGTTCCACACATTGATGCTACGTGCGCTGCCACACAGTTCAATCGGCCATGCAACAACGCTCGCTGGCACGGTTTCTCTCGGACCGACACAGCAGAGTGCGTCGAGGATGGGGAATCAGCACAAAGCCCAGACGGCTGAAGAGACGAATCTAGCGACTGCCGCTGCTGCAGTGAACGGAGCCGCAATTTCTGGGGCGGGCATGCAGGGGCTCGTGCCAAACACGGTGCAAAACACCGCGCAAAACGTCGCTGCTCCGGCTGTGACATTCGGTGACCTGCAGTCTCTGTATGGCGTGACACATGCTGCTGCACAGGTGTCAGCAACCGGCCAACACGTCCTCCAAGTGCAAGTGCATCCGGCCGGTCTCGGAAGCATCCTCGTGTCTGTCGCACAAACGCCAAATGGTGTCAGCGTTGGACTTCAGGCAAACAACATGCAAGTGACGCAGTGGCTGAGTCAACACGCACAGGCTCTGCAAACAAAACTGCAGGACAGCGGCCTTACGGTGAACCAATTTGCTGTAAGTTTTGGAGACGCAAGTTTACAAGGAAATGGGCATGGGTCTTCAGAACGCCGGCAAAAGTCCGCTGAAGCTGAACAAAGGACGAGCGGTGTGAAACGTGCGTCAAGTTTTGTCGGACTGAACGAATCGGCGGGACAAGCTGAGACGGCACGTTCACTTGGCTGGCAAGGCAGTGTCTACGGAGGCTGGATTTAGTCACGTTTCAGCGAGAAGCGAGCCTGTGAGGTTATGGGTTGCGTGGATTGCCGGTGACTTACGTAATTTTCGTGAAAGGAGGCAAGCGGGATGAGTCAAGTTACTGGACCGGGAAACTCTTTGAGTCAGAATGCATTTTTGCAGTTGATGGTCACACAGATGCAATATCAGGATCCGTTGCAACCGCAGAGCAACAGTCAGTTTCTGTCGCAGTTGGCACAGTTTACTTCACTTGAGCAAATGACCAACGTCGCGAATGCGGAAAAGCAAAACTTGTTTGTCGGTCAGCTCTCGATTGAACAAAAATTGATTGGGCAAACGGTCACGTTCCAAAACGCCGACCAGACCACCTCGACAGGGACGGTTACAGGCATCAAAATCGTGAATGGCACCCCTCAGTTGATGGTAAATGGAAGTACTGTTGCACTGACGTCTTTGACACAGATAGGCGGTGCCTGAAGATGACGGAGCCGTGGATGCTGCCGGTCACACCACCTGCACTGGCTGCAGCGAAGCCACCTAGGAAGCAGTCAACAAATTTTGGCCAAGGAGACAGCAGTGGCACTTCGTTTCAGGATTTTTTGCAAGCCTCCGTCAACGGTGCTTTGCGCCTAAAAGTCAGCTCGCATGCACGAACACGGCTGCAGGAAAGGGGAATATCACTTTCCCAAGCCGACTGGAACCGGGTCGAGACCGCAGTGGAGCGTGCCTCGCAAAAGGGCTCGAAAGACACGTATCTGATGATGGGCGACGTGGGACTCGTCGTTAACGTTCCGAATCGGACCATCATCACTGCGATGGATCACACATCGCAAACGATTGTCACAAATATCGACAGCGTCGTAGTGGTGTAAGGGCTGGACCAATTCGGAAGTCCTGCAGTAGGGAATGAGCGAACTGCTGCGCACTACAGTGGCCGAGCAAGATGCCGGCCAGAACATGGCCGGCAGAGGGGGCACCCAGATGATTCAACTGGAGCGCATGAACGGATCGGAACTGTGGCTGAATCCATTTCACATTGAAACTATCGAACAGACGCCAGACACAGTCATTACGCTTGCCAACGGGCACAGGTACATAGTCAGACAGCGGGCCGAAGAGGTCTCCCTGCAGATGTCGGTGTTTTGGCAACATGTCGGGATTGCTGGCGCGGCATCCGGATTCACGGCAGACCAAGGAAATCGGATGCGGGCAAAGGGGAGTGACTGATGAAAGGCATCGTTCGCACCATGTGGATTATTATTTTGGCCATCGTGGTTGTTTGTGGTCTCGGAGTGGGTGGGTATTACTACTTCACTCATCGGTCAAAGGGTCCGCATCCCCTGACGGCTGCACAATTAGCGGCACTCCGCGTAGATTTGCCGGAGAATACAACCAACTTGAAAGACGGACTCATCCAGTTCACGGTCTCTTTGCAGGCCAAGGATACCAAGTCAAAACAACAGATTTCGGACTTATTGCCCGCCGTGGAAGATGCGGTCAACGCGTCGATGCGGCACTTTACGAAGGAGCAGTTGCATACCTCCGCAGGACTTGCACAGCTCAAAACGGATATCATTCAATCGGTCGACAAACAGTTGCCCGGCGGAACAGTCAGTGACGTCTACTTTTCGACAATCGTCATTCAGTAGCAGCCCTATTAGTCATCTGCCACGCATCGTTTGGAAGGGAGTGACGGACGTTGTCGGAAGTACTTTCACAGTCGGAAATTGACGCACTGCTGTCCGCTCTCACGAGCGGGGAGGTCAGTGCCGATGAGATTCGCGGCAGCGATGAGACGAATCGCGTTCGGTCATATGATTTTCGCCGCGCGATGCGTTTTTCGAAAGACCAGATAAGGATTGTCTCGAGGATTCATGAGCATTTTGGCAGATTGTTCACGACGTATTTGTCTGGACAGTTGCGCAGTGTTGTCCAGTTTACGGTTGAATCCGTAGACCAGGTCCCATATGAGGAATTTATCCGGTCGATTCCGGTGTTGACCGTTGTTCAACTGACGGAGTTATCCCCGTTGCCAGGCCGCATTGCGCTGGAGTTTAATCCGCAAATCGTGTTTTCCATCGTCGACAGGGTCATGGGCGGAGTGATGAAGGGACCCTACAAGGAACGGGAACTGACGGAGATTGAGCAGGTTTTGTTCAAAAAAATTCTGTCTCCGCTCCCAAATTTCATTGCGGAGTCCTGGAAGAATATCGTCAGTTTGCAACCGCGGCTGTTGTCTGTTGAGAGCAACCCGCAGTTCCTGCAGTTAACGACACCGAACGAAACGGTCCTTGTCATCGCGCTGAGTGCACGGATTGGCCCGACAACAGGGTTTATCAACATTTGTATTCCCCACTTGACCGTTGAGCCGATTATGCGCGAGTTGAATGCACAACGGCTGCTCGATGAAGGAAGGATGTCGACAGGTGTTGACAGCTCTGTAACGGCTGCAAAGGTGGCCTCACACCTTTCCCGTGCGACCGTCGATATTGCTGCAGTGCTCGGTGAAACAGAACTATCTTTGTCGGAACTACTCGACCTGAACGAGGGGGATGTAATCCCGCTTGGCACCTCCATCCACGACAGTGCACTCGTCTACGTCAACGGAATACCGACGTTTCGTGGTGCTGTCGGCCAAGTTCGCAAGCGGTACGGTGTTCAAATCCAAGAGGAATGGAAGGAGGCGCAAAGCATTGAGTCAAAACGAAAAGCTGTCCCAGGAAGAAATTGACGCACTGTTAAATGGCAAACAAGCAACCCCGGCGGCGCCAGCGGGCGCCTTAACTCCGGAGGAACGTGACGGTATCGGTGAGATTGGGAACATCAGCTTTGGCTCGGCGGCGACTTCCCTGTCCGTACTGCTCGCGCAACGGGTTGAGATTACGACGCCGAAAGTACAGGTTCTGCATGTCGCTGACGTACAGGACGATTTTCCTCGGCCGTATGTCATCGTCACCGTCGAATACACTGCCGGACTCTCCGGGTTCAACGCCCTTGCCATAGAGATTGAAGATGCAAAAATCATCGCAGACCTGATGATGGGCGGAGACGGAACCAACGTCGAGCAGGAATTGAACGAGTTACACTTAAGTGCCGTCTCTGAAGCCATGAACCAAATGATGGGCGGGGCAGCCACTGCCATGTCCACCATGTTCAAGCGTCCCATCAATATCTCCCCGCCAACGGTCAAGTTTGTCGACTTCTCGACCGGTGACACGCCAGAAATGGACGGCATTGAGTGGGTCGTCAACACGTCCTTTCGACTGCGAATTGGAAGCTTGGTTGACTCGAGAATCATGCAGTGGATATCCGTTCCATTCGCGAAAGAGTTGCTGCAACTGGCGCAACAGGCCTTTGAAGGTGCTGCAGATGCCGGTGGCCAAAGCACTGGGCAGACATCGGCAGCGACAGCAGCCGTGAGGCAAACGGCTCGTGCGGATGCTGCCGAGGCGCCTGTCAAGGAGCCTGCCCGAGCTGAGGTCGCAGTCGGTGCCGGCGTTTCGTCGGCGACAACTTCTTTTGCGGCACGCTCTGACGGGGGACAGTCGATGAACGGGTCATGGGCTGCTCCGGCTGCGGCTGTGGCTGCGTACGCCGGTCAGGGAGTGCAAAACGAGCCAATGCAAGCTGTCATTCACCGGCCGCAATTTCAGGAGTTTCCTGAACAAGCGAGACCGGAACAGGTGCCTCGGAACCTGTCCTTGTTGTTTGACGTACCGCTTACTGTGACTGTGGAATTGGGCCGTACAAAGCGACCAATCAGGGAGATCCTCGAGTTAGCGCCAGGTTCTGTCATTGAACTGGACAAACTCGCCGGGGAACCTGTGGACATCTTGGTCAACAACAAGCGTATCGCGATTGGAGAGGTCGTGGTTATCGACGAGAATTTCGGAGTCCGCGTGACAGACATCCTCAGTCAGGCAGACCGAGTTCGCTCCTTGCAGATTTAAGTTCCTGTCAAGAAGCATGTCTCAATGGATTGACAGCAATGATATTGCGAAAGGTGGAAATGTACAGTGAGCAAGCGTGTTCTCGTAGTGGACGATGCAGCATTCATGCGCATGATGATTAAGGACATCTTGACAAAGAATGGCTACGATGTCGTCGGTGAGGCAGTGGATGGAAACCAGGCCGTCGACAAGTTCCAGGAACTCCATCCTGATTTGGTCACGATGGACATCACGATGCCTGAGATGGATGGGATTGAAGCACTCAAGAAGATCCGCTCGCTTGACCCCAATGCCAAGGTCGTGATGTGCTCCGCCATGGGTCAGCAGGCAATGGTCATTGACGCCATCCAAGCCGGCGCACGGGATTTCGTGGTCAAGCCCTTTCAGGCCGACCGTGTGCTCGAATCCATCCGCAAGGTGCTGGGTTAAGCGGTATGGGAGGTACAAGGTGTTGAGAAGGGCAGTCATTACGACGTTTGCAGGTTTTGTCGCGATGGCAGTGATGGTGCCTTCTATCTGGGCTGCACAGAGTGGGACGAATCAGTCATCACTCCCTGGGATTGGCGGCAACCCTGTGTGGGTCGCGTTGAAGTTGTTTGTCTCTCTCGCTCTGCTGATTGTGCTTGTGATTTTCACGATTCGATTTCTTGCGAAGCGTGGAGGTCTCGGTGCAGTTCAAGGCGAGGTTCGAGTGCTCGCTGCTAGACAACTCGCGCCTGGGCGGAGTGTCCAGGTGATTGAAGCGTATGGAACGAGACTTCTGGTTGGGGTGGGAGACCAGGTGACCGTACTGGCTACACTCGATGCGAAGGAAGAGACGAACACCTCATTTGCAGATTTATTGGCACAGCGCCTCGGCACGCTGCGTGTCGGGCACGGGGAAGGAGAGTCCACAGAGTCGTGAGTTCTAGGAAATTGTGGAAATACGCTTTGTGGCCCATGGTTGGGGTGTTGACGGGGGTATCGCTTTATCTTTGGATGACGACGCCTTTGGCTTTGGCAGCAACTTCAACACCGCCAAATACACCGATTCTGCCTGGAATCTCCGTGAATGTGGGGAACGGAGGGCCAACCTCAGTCTCCAGTACGCTGCAAATTGTGTTTCTGTTAACCATTCTTTCGCTTGCACCAGCTATCTTGATTCTCATGACGTCGTTCACGCGCATTATCGTTGTTCTGTCGTTTGTCAGAAATGCCTTGTCGCTGCAGACAGCACCTCCGAACCAAGTACTTGTCGGACTTGCACTCTTCATGACTCTGTTTATCATGCAGCCGACTTTGCAGGCGGCAAATCAAAATGCCTTGCAACCGTACTTAAAGGGCCAGATTACACAGCAAGTTGCATTGCAACAGGCAGAACTTCCGTTTAAGGAGTTTATGGCGAAGCACACACGCCAACAGGACCTGGATTTGTTTTTACAGTACAGACATTTGCCGGAAACCAATAATCCAAAGCAGATTCCATTCACGGCACTGGTTCCCGCCTACACCATCAGTGAGCTGAAGACCGCCTTCCAGATTGGATTCATGCTATATTTACCCTTTCTTATCATAGACCTGGTTGTGGCAACGACGCTCATGTCGATGGGAATGATGATGCTGCCTCCGGTGATGATTTCGCTGCCGTTCAAAATCCTGCTGTTTGTGATGGTGGATGGCTGGTACCTGGTGGTCAAGTCACTCTTGGCCGGCTACTCATAAATCGTGCGGGAGGGATTGCGGTGGACGCGAACTTCATTATCGGTCTTGGTGCACAGGTGATGTGGGTGATTGTAAAGTTGACTGCTCCCGTTTTGGGGTTTGGACTCGCTGTCGGCCTGTTGGTGAGTATTTTTCAGGCAACAACTCAAATCCAGGAACAGACGCTTGCCTTTGTACCCAAAATCGCGGCTGTAATCATTGCACTCTTAGTCTTCGGACCTTGGATGCTGGCTACCTTGCTCAGCTTTAGCCAAGGAATTCTCGGTCAGTTGAACACGTTTATTCAATGAACATGTGGCAGTACGTACTCTCGAACTACCCGGTATTTTTGCTGGTGCTGCTTCGCATGGCAGGATTCATCGGGACATCGCCGTACCTGTCGATGCAGGCCTGGCCGGCGCCGGCAAAAGTGGGTCTGGCGGCGTTCACGGCCTTGTGGGTGGCTCCCACGTTGCACATCACCGTTCCTGATCCGTTTACAAATGCGGGCATGTTTGTGGTGGACGCGCTGAAGGAGACAGTGATTGGCATGTTTCTCGGCATCATCGCAAGCATGATGGTGTCGGCTGTGACCGTCGCGGGACAAGCCTTTGATATCGACATCGGGTTCTCAAGCGCCGTGTTGTTTGACCCAAGTGCCGGAGCATCAGTTGGGATTACAAGCTCATTTCTCTCCTGGATGTTTACGGTCTTCTTTCTCGGGATTGGCGGTCTGGATGGCCTCATGCTGGCAATGATGAAGTCTTATCAGTTTATTCCCTTGGGGGTTTTGCACTTTCCGTCAAATACATGGGCTGTCTTGTCGGCTATTCTTGGGCTCGCAATGACCATTGGCATTCAGATGGTCGCACCGATGCTCGTGGCCATGTTGCTCAGTGACCTGACGTTTGCACTCCTGTCACGAGCCGTGCCGCAGATGAATGTGTTTGTCGTAGGTCTTCCGGCCAAATTGTTTGTCGGACTTACTTTGTTTGCGGCGGTGATGCCTGGGGTCGTGTACGTCATGAACCAGTTGTTTCAGGCGATGTTTCAACAGTTAAATGGTGTCTTGATGTGGCTGGGAGGATAGTCCATGCTGGTGTTCGACTTACAGCGGTTCGCGGGTGAGAAAACCGAACGAGCGACACCAGAGCGTCGGCGTCAGGCCAGGCGTGAAGGGCAGGTTCCGCGAAGCTCAGAACTGACGTCAGCCCTCACCATGTTGACAGGCGTCATTCTGCTGCGCGTCAGCGGTCCAAAGTTTTGGAACACGTGGATGAACGCGATGAACCAGTTGTTTTCGAACGCAGGGCGTGTGGATCTCGCCAAACAGGGGCAAGTTCTTGATTTAATGCATCAGAATCTGCGCCTGATGCTCGGGCTGCTCGCTCCACTCCTTGGTGCCGTGATGGTGGTAGGTGCTGCGGCAGGATTTGCGCAAACCGGGCCGATGTTCCTGCCAAACCTACTGCTTCCGAAGTTCAGCCGCATCAATCCCATCGAAGGCTGGAAACGACTGTTTAGCCTCCGAGCATCGGTTGAAGCTGGAAAATCTGTGCTAAAACTTGCTATCGTCGGTCTGGTTGCCTACAGTGCGACCAGAGGCGTGATTGACAAGGTAGCCCTGCTTACACAGACACAAGTGACGAGTTTACCGGCTGTGGTTGGGCAGATTGTATTTCGTCTTGCAATTGAGATTGGTATTTTGTTCGTCGTGCTAGCGTTCTTGGACTACCTGTTCCAGCGATTTGAGTTCGAAAAAAGCATCCGCATGTCTCGCGACGACATTAAGCAGGAGTACCGCAACCAGGAGGGCGATCCCGTGATTCGCTCGCAACTGCGACAGCGCGGTCGGGCTCTCGCCATGCGCCGCATGATGCAAGATGTACCAAAAGCGGATGTTGTCGTTACAAACCCGACTCACTACGCTATTGCGCTGTTGTACGACGCGAAGACGATGAACGCCCCGAGAGTCATCGCCAAGGGGCAGGATGAAATGGCGCGGCGAATCCGTGAGATTGCCACCCACGCTGGCGTCCCGCTGATGGAGAACCGGATTTTAGCGCGGGCCCTGTATCGCGAAGTTGAAATTGGCACAGAGGTGCCTGGAGAACTGTTTCGGGCGGTCGCCGAAGTGCTTGCGACGGTCTATCGCTTGAGAGAAGAGCGCGTTAGGAGGTGAGTTCATGAAGCGATCCGATTTACTCGTCATGGGTGCTGTCATTGGGATTGTCGTAATGATGGTGATTCCGCTCCCGAAATTATTGCTCGACGTGTTGCTTGTCATTAACCTGTTTGTTTCCTTGACGGTTCTGATGGTCGCCATGAATACCAGAGAGCCGCTCGACTTCTCCGTCTTTCCGTCGCTGCTTTTGATTACCACCTTATACAGGCTTGCCTTGAACGTGTCGTCAACGCGTTTGATTTTACTGCATGCTGACGCAGGTGCCGTCATCTCAACGTTCGGTAACTTTGTCGTTGGCGGCAGCCTCGTTGTCGGCTTTATCATCTTTCTGATACTCGTTGTTATCCAGTTCATTGTCATCACTAAAGGTGCAGAACGCGTCGCCGAAGTAGCAGCAAGATTTACCTTGGACGCGATGCCAGGAAAGCAAATCGCCATCGATGCTGATTTGAACGCGGGCCTCATTACAGAGGCAGACGCGCGCAGACGCCGCCAGCAAATCGAACGTGAAGCAGATTTCTACGGGGCGATGGACGGTGCGTCGAAGTTCGTTAAGGGAGACGCCATCGCATCGATGTTGATTGTCGCCATCAACACCGTTGGTGGTTTCATCATCGGCATGCTCATAAAGCACGACCCATGGAACATTGCCCTGCACCAGTACACCTTACTCTCTGTGGGTGATGGTCTTGTCAGCCAGATACCGGCTTTACTCTTGTCGACCGCGACAGGTCTGATGGTGACCCGAGCCGCATCTGAAACGAACCTTGGGTCTGACCTGGTAGACCAGGTCTTCTCGTACTCCAACGCGCTCTTTGTGGTTTCTGGCGCCTTGGCGTTGCTTGGCTTCACGCCAATTGGCATCCTGCGAACATGGCCCATTGCTGGACTCGCCGCGTATGGAGGGTACCGCATCCGCAGGCGTACCAAGGCGCTTGAAGTGAAAGAACAGGAGCAGGCGGTTCGAACAAAACAAGAAGACCACAAGAAGCCGGAGAGTGTCCTGTCCCTGCTCGACGTAGAGCCCATTGAATTTGAGTTTGGCTATGGCCTCATCCCGATTGTGGATAGTAAGCAAGGCGGTGACCTGCTCGATAGGGTTGTCATGATTCGCCGCCAGCTCGCGCTCGAACTTGGGCTTGTCATCCCCGTAATCCGCCTGCGGGATAATATCCAGTTGCGCCCGTCCGAGTACAGCATTAAGGTGCGCGGTGTTGAAGTGGCCAAAGGCGAGTTGATGATGGGACACTACCTGGCCATGAGTGCCGGACCTGAGGACCCGGCGATTACGGGTATTGCCACGACGGAGCCAGCATTTGGATTACCAGCCCTTTGGATTGGTTCGGACATGCGTCTGCGTGCGGAGGCGGCCGGTTATACGGTTGTTGATCCCCCAGCCGTTGTGGCAACGCATTTGACAGAAGTCTTGCGTAGACATGTGCACGAACTCCTCACGCGACAGGACACAAAAGCCTTGCTCGATCACGTTCGGGAAACGTCACCCGCCGTCGTCGAGGAGGTCACTCCGAACCCACTGTCAATTGGCGAAGTGCAGCGGGTGCTTGCAAATCTGTTGCAGGAAAAAATATCTATCCGGGACATGATTACAATTCTCGAAAGCCTTGCGGATGGGGCGAGACAGACAAAAGACATCGACACACTGACAGAGTTCGTACGTCAAGCTTTGGCTCGGCAAATCTGTCATCAGTTCAGATTGCCAGATGAGCCCCTGACGGTACTAACGTTTTCACCATCGGTGGAAGAGTCCATTCAGACTGCCATGGTTCACCATGATGGTGGGGCATACATCAATCTTGACGCCGATTCTTCGCAACGCGTCTTTCGACGGTTGCGTGAAGAGTCGAATAAGCTGTCTGCCACTGGCAAGACACCTGTACTGCTCGTTCATCCGCAGCTCCGGCTGCCGCTGCGGCGATGGCTGGCCCGTTCTTTGCCTGACATCGTCTTATTGTCCTACAATGAATTGGATCCGGCCGTTGACATTGAAAGCGCAGGGGTGGTGAATCTGTAATGATGATTCGTAGATATATCGTCAAGGACATTCCTGAGGCCGTCGTCATGATTCGCAGGGACTTGGGAAAAGACGCGGTCATTCTGAATACGAAAAAGGTGTGGACCAAGCGCTGGCTTGGCTTGTGGCGGACTCGACGGGTCGAAGTGGTGGCTGCGACGGGGGACGATGTGCCACGGAAAGCAGCGCAGTCGTCTGACCCGCAAATGGGTTATCGAACACAGCAGCCGTCTGACCCGCAAATGGGTTATCGAACACAGCAGCCGTCTGACCCGCAAATGGGTTATCGAACACAGCAGCCGTCTGACTCGCAAATGGCTTATCGAACACAGCAACCGTCGGTCCACCAAACAGCGCAGACTTCTCAGTATGGGAACAGTCAAACTGGGCCACGGTCTGTTGCAGTTGTGCAGCAGGCGCCGGAAACAGCAACTCCAGTGTTTGCAACTGGGACCGGACAGTACACGCAGCAACCGGGGTTCATCAGGACGGCAGGGGAGAGTGGAATGCAACCGCGAGTCAGCCCTGCATCGACGACTGAAAGCGACAGTGCATTCCGGCCCCTGGCGGCTGCGGTCGGATACAGCGCAGCAGAGACGCGAAGCCAGAGGTATGCACCAGAGGGAATCGAAGAAGTGCAGATGCTCTGGAACGAGATCTCGGAATTGAAACAGAAGCTAAATCGTTCCGAGAAGCCATCAGCTCCTGAACGAGGCTATCCACGCTTGCGCCAGCACTTACTCGCTCAGGGTGTAAGTCCGACCCGCGTTGACGACATCCTGAAGAAGTGTGAATTGCTGTCCGATGCATCATCTCGGGATGCCACCTTGCTGAGTTTCGAAGCCATGCGTCAGACCTTTGTTAGCGTGGTGGTTGAGAGTTTGGGCAATTTGGCACAGACCCGTCCCATCAGTGCAGATTCACGCATCATCGGGTTTGTCGGGCCAACCGGTGTTGGCAAAACCACAACGATTGCGAAACTGGCAGCGCTCCACGTTCTCGAAGGAAAACGGAAAGTGGGTCTCTTGACCACGGACACGTTTCGGATTGCCGCTGTCGACCAGTTAAGGACGTATGCCAACATCCTGAACATTCCGCTTGAAGTGGTCTATCAAGATTCGGAACTTGAGACAGCCCTCGAGGCGCTGGCCGATCGAGATCTCATCCTTGTGGATACTGCGGGACGAAACTTCAGCAATCCGAAACACGTGCGCGAGACGCATACACTTCTCGACGCTCTTGGGTGCGATGAAGCCCACTTGGTCTTGTCGTTTACAAGTAAGCCCGAAGACCTCGAAGAAATCATCCAGTCCTTCAAAGACATGCCTGTCACACAGGTTTTGTTGACCAAACTTGATGAGACCAGGTCATATGGTGGAGGCTTGAATCTGCTGCTCGATTTTCGGCGTCCGCTGTCATACATAACGATGGGTCAAAATGTGCCAGATGACATCGCAGTCGCCTCCACGGAAAAACTGTTGCGACTCATTGCCGGGGGGGCGAGGTTTTGACCGGGTTAGGAGCGGATCAGGCAGAAAAACTGCGGAATCTAATGTCTGACACTGTCCCGCACGGGGTCGGTGGAGGCGGAACGGTCATTGCGATTACGAGTGGTAAAGGCGGCGTTGGAAAGTCGAATTTTTGCATCAATTTTGCCATCGGGCTGAAAGAACTTGGACATAGACCCGTGGTTATCGACGCCGACGTGGGATTTGCAGATATTGAAGTGCTGCTCGGGATTCATCCGACGCATACGATTGTCGACGTTGTTCAGGGCATGAGCATCTGGGACGCGCTCAGCTATGACTCCAATGGATTGGCGTTTTTGGCCGCAAGTACGGGTCTCACAGACATCCATGACCTCGGTCAGGAGGAGATGCTCCGACTGATGACGGAGATGGAGAAACTGCATGAGCAGTTTGACGTGGTATTAATTGATTCTGGTGCTGGCATGGGGCGCAACATCGGGAAGTTACTCTCTGCCGCTGATGAGGTCTTTCTTGTGACAACCCCAGAGCCAACCGCTATCGCTGATGCCTATGCTGTGATGAAGATGTTGGCCGTTCGTGGCACGGTGCCGCCGACGAGGATGGTCGTCAATCGTGTCAGCAATTTCGTTGCTGGCAGGGAGACCGCCGAAAAACTGCAACTCGTTGCGTCCCGCTTTCTTGATGTGGAAGTCGGCGTTCTCGGATACATTCTTGAGGACTCCACGGTTTCCAAAGCAGTCATGCAGCAGTCAGCCTTACTGTTTGGTTTCCCGGATTCCGTTGCGTCGCGCTGCATTCGCCAATTGGTACGGAATTACCTGCGTGTGGAACCGCCGCGCGAAAAAAGTGGTATCAGCAGATTCTTTGAACGTTTGCTTGGGCGAAGACGCTATGGCAACGAAGTGAGTTCTACGCACTCGGCATGAAACGCGTGCCAGACGTGATGATGGAGAGGGGGCTGCGGGATGCAACAATCAGTTGTAGTATTCCGGGTGGCAGATAAGGAATATGGGGTTCCGGTGGCATTGGTTCATTCTGTGGAACAGGGGATTAGCGTAACGTCCGTACCGAAGACACTATCGTTTATTCGTGGTGTCTTTGAACTGCGCGGTGAAGTTCTTCCGCTGATTGATATGCGCGAACGCTTGGGGCAGATGGACCAGGTGGTCCCTCCGAACAGTTTCGTTCTCGTGGTGGAAGTGAATGGAGACAAGACGGGGTTTCTGGTTGACGAGGTAAACGATGTTGTCGTGGTTGATGACGAAGCGCTCGAATCCGTGCCGAAGATGATTGGTGGATTGGAAGCGGAGTTCATTGCTGGAATGGCGCGAACGGGCGAGAAACTGCTGATTCTCTTACATCTCCCGAAACTCTTGTCTGACGCAGAACGTCGACAATTGAAACAACTCGAAGAGAGCAGGAAATCGTGATGCAGAGCGGGGACCTGAGCAGTCAGCACGTAGATATTCTTCAGGAAGTCGGGAACATTGGCGCAGCCCATGCCGCCACAGCCTTATCAGAGCTTCTTGGCGCGCCAGTGCGGATTTCTGTATCAAACGCGAGACGCTGTACGTTCGATGAGGTCACTGAAGTTGCGGGTGGACCGGATGAACTGACCGTTGGCGTGTTTGTGCGCGTGACCGGTGATATCGGTGGAAATATGCTGCTTTTGATGTCAGTGGCCAGCGCAAACATGCTGCTGCGAACACTGCTTGGTTCCGAAGATGCAGATGGGAACTACGATGAGATGCAATTGTCCGCTATTGGAGAAGTCGGCAATATCCTGGGAGGCGCCTACACGAGCGCGATTGCATCGCTTACTTCGCTGCACATTTCGCAGTCAGTTCCCGCAGTTGCCGTGGACATGGCTGGTGCGATTCTCGACGCCGGCATACTTGCCACAAGTGAGGTATCGGACTTTGCCGTTTTGATTGACACGTCCATCATGGGTGGACAGTCGAATATCGACGGACACTTCTTTCTGTTGCCAGATCCGTCTTCGACAGCACCCTTGCTTGACGCATTGGGGTGTTGACGTTGTCCCTATACGGCGAGCAAGCACAAGTGGTGCGTCGAGTCGGGATTGCAGACGGAGCCGTAGTGTCTCGGCCCGATAAACTCAGAACAGCGGGGCTTGGTTCATGCGTCGGGCTCGTGGTGTATGACTGGAAAAGTGGACTCTCAGGCATGGTCCACGTGATGTTGCCTGTTGCCCCGATTCATGTTATCAACGGTTCCAAGGTTGACGGACAAAAACCGCAGAAATATGCGGACTTGGGCGTGTCGTGGTTGATTGAACAGTTGCAGAGTGAGGGGGCACAAACCGGGAACCTACGTGCAAAAATGGCCGGTGGGGCTCAGATGTTTGCTTCGGCGGGGCGGTCTGATGTTTTACGAGTTGGCCCGCGTAATGTCGAAGCTGTGGAAAATGCACTAGCCAGTTACTCTATTCCGCTGCTCGCAAAGGACGTCGGCGGCAGGGAAGGTCGCACTATCGAATTTGACACCGAGACGCAGCTGCTTTCCATTCGAACCGCCAAATCCGGGACGTTTACACTATAAAGCCAGAGGGGGAAAGAAATTGGTCAGCATCCTCATCTATACGCTGCTCCTGTTTGGACTCATTGTTCTGTTCTTCTTTGGCACCCGGTTTAACCGCAGACAGGCGCAACCGCGGAAATCGCAGGGACTCCTAAATTTCGTGAATTCGATGCGACAAGCAAACCGACGTTTGTTCGGCACATCCGTCAACGGAGATGTGGGACAGCCACGGTTCGTGGATGAGGAGAACCCTGAGGTAAAGAAGGCGCTGAGGGTGCTCTCCGACTTGTATGAGGAGTTTCAGGAGAACATTGATGCAGTCCGCGAAGACTTGGCGTTGACGATAGCGACAAGTCATCAACAGTCAGAGATACGCATGAAACGGTTGGAAGACAGGGTGGCGCAGCTTGAGCAACAACTTCACACGATGACTGGCCGGGAAGCCGCGAAGGTGCAGGAAGTCGCGACGGGCCAGGAAGCCGCGAAGGTGCAGGAAGTCGCCAAGGACCAGGAAGTCGCGACGGGGCGGGAAACTGCAAGAATGTTCGAAGCTGAGAAGGACCACGAAGCCGCGAACGCCTCCGAAGCCTTGAAGGCTCAGGCAGTCACGAAGGAGCAGGAACCTACAAAGGTCCACGGAGCCGCGAACGCCTCCGAAGCCTTGAAGGCTCAGGCAGTCACGAAGGAGCAGGAACCTACAAAGGTCCACGAAGCCGCGAACGCCTCCGAAGCCTTGAAGGCTCAGGAAATCTTGATAGCCCGCGAAACCGAGAAGATTCAGGAGATGCTGGGTGCTGGCGCAACCTTCGAAGCCGATAGCATTGACATACACCTGCCGGCCGCACCCATGGACGGGCCGGAGGCGTCCCCAGGGCCTGCTGCGTGGCGTCCTGGAGCGAACATCGCACCACGACGGGATGCGACCGCCAGAGGGACCCGCATCGTGGAACCACAATACTCTGCGGGTCCCTCCGCGAGTGGAACCTATAGTGAAATTCTGAACCAGCTCCGAATGGGGAAATCGCGAGAAGAAATCGCTCGGTCGCTTGGGGTGGGTTTGACGGAAGTAGACATTGTGGGACGGGTATTCTTACCCGTACAGAGCAACCGTAATTAATAGGCTAAAAACCGCTCGTCGTTGCGAAAAGCGATGGGGGTATCCTCACATCCCTATGAGACAAGCGCCGTTACCTGGGAATGGTGGGGGTATCGACATGAGCCGCAGCGCACAGGATGAAAGTTACGATACCCCCCGGGGGTGACGACCAGGGTTAGGAAGGGTGACGGTCGATTAACTATCGATTAACGTGCACTCCTTTACGCATGGTCGATGCGTGAGCCGAGTGCGCGACATGCCGAACATGGTGTAGAAGTTCGAGCATTGCTCGCTACCCGAGCTAGCTACTGTTGAAAGAGCGTGGCCGAGCGGAGATAACGCTTCTAGAACGCGTTATTGGACGTCAAGTTGCCGCGACGCTCCAAAAATAGCGCGTTGTGGGCGCGTTAACTCTCCGTGGGTGGACATAACGCGTTCTAGTATCAGTATCTAGTCTCCCTTCGAATAATAACGCGCTGCGAGCACGTTATCTCCTTCTCCTGAACTTCTCCCAGGCAAAATAGCGCGCTGTGAGCGTGTTATCCGTCCCCCCCCGATGAAATAGCGAGTTGCGAAGGCGTTATTGGGGAATCTGAAACCTGCGAGCGCGAACGGCATGCGGACGAGTAACCCGGATGCCAGACGAACGACGTTCTTAAGCCAATCCTGCATACGCCAAACCGGGGTCTGCCCTGTGACTGTGAACAGGGTAGTCGTCGCAAATCCGCAGGGTATGCGACCTTTTGTAGTGCGCAAAAATATCGCTGTCTGCTGAAACGATGGGGTATCCTCAAATCCCAAAGCATCAAAAGTATCGCTACGTGGGAAGGGGTGGGGGTATCGACATGGCCCGTAGTGTACAGGATGATAGCTACGATACCCCCTGGGGTTGACGAATAGGGATAGGAAGGTAGCGCTATTTAACCAAGATACCCTGATGGGTATGCAGATAGGATAAGAGTCGATAGTTATAAGACGCCGTATACCCTGGAGGGTATACATTGCGGCAAGTTTGGGCGTCTACGTTGCCGCAAGTCCGGTTTCCCATGCACCCTCGATTCGCCGTGCGCCATACCTTCGATTCGATTTCCGCCGCGTCCTAAGCTTGGCTTTTGTCATCCCTGTGGGTTCATGGATACGTTCTAAACGCGCCTTCCTTGGAACCAGCGCCAATGGTGCACGGCGCATCTTGCAATCCCTAGCTTGATGTGTACCCTTCGCTATGATATATTAAAAAATGGTGTAATTGCCCGCAGACCTGCGGAGTACACACGTTTGCAGATGGAATACCGAGGTCCCTTTTTGGGCGGTATTGCAGTCGAAGCATACGGAGGACAAACCTAGGAGGAACAAGAATGGCAATTATTTCAATGAAGCAACTGCTTGAAGCTGGTGTTCATTTCGGACACCAAACGCGTCGCTGGAATCCGAAGATGGCGCGCTACATTTTCACAGAACGTAATGGAATTTACATCATTGACCTGCAAAAAACGGTCCGCAAGGTGGAAGAAGCCTACAATTTCGTTCGTGATATGGCAGCAGAAGGCAAGACCATTCTCTTTGTCGGCACGAAGAAGCAGGCTCAGGAAGCAGTCAAGGAAGAGGCGGAGCGCAGTGGCATGTACTATGTCAACCAGCGCTGGCTTGGTGGCACACTGACCAACTTCCCGACCATTCAGAAGCGGATTAGCCGTCTCGTCAAGCTCGAAACCATGGAAGAGGACGGAACCTTCTCGGTGCTGCCGAAGAAAGAGGTCATCTTGCTTCGTAAAGAAAAGGAACGTCTTGAAAAGTTCCTTGGCGGCATCAAAAACATGAAGCGGATTCCGGACGCCATGTTCATCATTGACCCACGTAAAGAGCGTATTGCGGTGGCTGAAGCACACAAACTTGGGATTCCCATCGTAGGTATTGTGGATACAAACTGCGACCCGGACGAGATCGACCATGTGATTCCTGGAAATGACGACGCCATCCGTGCTGTTAAGTTGTTGACCAACAAAATGGCTGAAGCCGTTTTGGAGGGTGCGCAACAGCAAGTTTCGGAAGAAACAGCGACGACGACAGCCTGATTATAGAGTTGTGCGACGAGAAGAGGCTGGTGAGGTGGTGAACCTTTGCCTCACCGCCTTTTTTGCGCCTAACTAACCTTGTTCTGGAGGGTATCGATGATGGAGATTTCTGCTGCATTGGTAAAAGAGTTACGCGAGAAGACAGGCGCCGGCATGATGGACTGCAAACGTGCTTTGACTGAAGCAAACGGCGATGTCGAGCGCGCCAGTGAATTGCTGCGAGAGAAGGGTCTTGCGTCGGCTGCTAAAAAGGCCGGCCGCGTGGCTTCCGAGGGCATTGTGGAGGCATACATTCACGGCGGGGGACGAATTGGGGTTCTCGTCGAGGTTAACTCCGAAACAGACTTCGTTGCGAAGAACCAGGAGTTCCGTGACTTTGTCCACGACGTAGCGATGCACATCGCTGCAGCAGCGCCACAGTACGTAAGTCGTGCAGACGTTCCTGCAGATGCTGTGGAACATGAAAAAGAAATCCTGCGGCAGCAGACACTCAACGAAGGCAAACCTGCCAACATTGTGGATAAAATTGTTGAGGGTCGGATTGATAAGTTCTTCAAAGACATTTGCTTGCTCGAACAGCCTTTTGTCAAGAATCCAGACAAAACGGTTGAAGAGCTGTTGAAAGAAGCCATTGCTCACATTGGTGAGAACCTCTCCATCCGACGTTTTTCACGGTTCGTGGTCGGCGAAGGCATTGAAAAACAAGAGAGTAATTTTGTTGAAGAGGTCATGGCTCAAGTCCGTGGATAATGTAAAGTTATCGGGGAACACCGCTGAGTGTTCCCTTTCTATAGGGACGGGACGATTTCGTCCCGTTTCTGCCTAAAGACAGGGTCATGCAGGAAAGTGTCATTTGTGCAGATGCATGCTATATTGTTCTGAAGGGCGTCACTCGAACGGGAGGAGAATACATGTCGTCACCGAAATACAGCCGTGTTGTCCTGAAATTGAGTGGTGAGGCTCTCGCTGGGGCGAGGGGATATGGAATTGACCCGCAAGTGATGCAGACAATTGCTGAAGAGGTTAAAAATATTATTGAACTGGGTGTGCAAGCTGCAGTTGTTGTGGGCGGTGGAAACATCTGGCGCGGCATTTCTGGAAGTGCACAGGGGATGGATAGAGCCACTGCCGATTACATGGGCATGCTGGCGACGGTCCTGAACGCCCTTGCTCTTCAGGATTCGCTTGAAAAAATGAACGTAGATACGCGCGTTCAGACTTCTGTCGAAATGCGTCAAGTTGCAGAACCGTACATTCGTCGCCGCGCAATTCGTCACTTGGAAAAGGGGCGCGTTGTCATTTTCGCCGGTGGTACGGGCAACCCTTACTTTTCAACGGACACAACGGCAGCCCTCCGTGCCGCGGAGATTGAGGCGGATGTCATTTTGATGGCGAAGAACGGAGTGGACGGAGTTTACAGCGCGGATCCACTGAAATTTCCGGATGCGGTAAAATACGACCACCTAGGTTTTTTTGATGTACTCAGCCAGGGCCTTGGTGTCATGGATTCTACTGCGACGTCGCTGTGCATGGACAACGATATTCCACTCCTCGTGTTCTCGATTTCCGAAAGGGGAAACATTCGTCGAGCGGTTCTTGGCGAATCAATTGGAACGATTGTTGGGAGGCAGACCCATGATTGACGAAATCTTAAGCAGCGCTGAAGAGAGAATGGACAAAGCAGTCAAAGCCCTTCGCCGTGAATTGGCGTCAATTCGTGCCGGACGTGCGTCCGCCAGCATGCTGGATAAGGTTCTGGTGGAGTATTACGGAAGCCAAATGCCTGTGAACCAGGTTGCAACTGTCAATACACCAGAACCGCGCCAATTGATGATTCAACCGTGGGATAAAGGCATGCTGCAGGAAATCGAGCGGGCAATTCAGAAGTCCGATCTCGGACTCAATCCAATGAATGACGGTCTGGTTATTCGGTTGATTGTCCCGGCTTTGACGGAGCAACGTCGGCAGGAACTTGTAAAACTTGTAAAAAAGACAGCTGAGGAATCCCGGGTTGCAGTGCGCAACGTTCGCAGAGATGCGAATGATGAATTGAAAAAGTTGGAGAAGTCCGGAGACGCATCTGAGGATGATGTGCGCAGAGCATCGGAACGCGTTCAGGGTCTAACCGACAAATTTGTGGCAGAGGTCGACAAGGCCGCAGCGGCAAAAGAGCAAGAAATTATGGAAGTATAGGCTTTCTTTACGCGGGAAATGGGGAGGCTTGGGAGGATGAAATGGTTTTTTAACAGGTCATCCCAGGAGCAGAGTACAGACTTGGAAGTGTCGAAGGAAAACCTCCCCAGCCATGTGGCCATTATCATGGACGGGAACGGGAGATGGGCCAGACGGCGAGGGTTGCCTAGGGTAGCTGGTCATCACACTGGTATGACGGTCGTCCGAGATATCATTCGTGCAAGTGACGACATCGGGCTCAAGTATTTGACACTGTATGCGTTTTCTACGGAAAATTGGAAACGTCCGCGCGCTGAAGTCGAGTACTTGATGCGCCTCCCGGAAGAATTTTTTCGCAGTGAGATTGATGAACTTGTGGAACGCGGTGTACGCGTTCGTTTCATCGGAGATACAACGAAACTACCACGCTATACGCAAGAGACGGTGCACCGGACACTTGAACGTACAGAA
Source organism: Alicyclobacillus curvatus (assembly GCA_017298655.1). GTDB lineage: Bacteria > Bacillota > Bacilli > Alicyclobacillales > Alicyclobacillaceae > Alicyclobacillus_B > Alicyclobacillus_B curvatus. The sequence goes on along the minus strand of CP071184.1, from coordinate 1,632,406 downwards.
CAAAACACCGGTATGACGGTGTGTTTCGCCTTGAATTACGGTGGCCGTGCAGACATCATTGGTGCGATAAAGGCGCTTGTTGAGGACTTTGAACGTAAAGGGATGTCTCTTGACGCACTTTCTGAAGAGGTATTTCGCGAATACTTATCTACATATGGAATTCCAGACCCCGACCTAATCATTCGCACGAGCGGCGAGCAGCGCCTTAGCAACTTCTTAATCTGGCAGGCTGCATACGCTGAATTCTGGGTTACAGACGCGTTTTGGCCCGATTTCACGCGCGACCATCTGAGACGGGCAATTATCGACTACCAGAAACGCAGGCGACGATTTGGTGGCTTGAAGTAGGTGAAATTGTGCTGCAAAAACGGGTCATTACTGCCACGCTAGGTGTTGCTGTCGTCGTTTTGGCTTTGGTCCTCGGCACGGCAACTTGGCGGCTGCTGGTCTTGATAGCGGCTGTTTGGGCCATGATAGAATTTGCGTCGCTGGCACACCAGCGCTTTTACGCGGTGATGAGTCTGTGCTCGTATGCCGTGATTGCCTACTCTGTTTTTAGTCGAAACCCGGTTGGCACACCCTTTTTGGTTGTGGTTCTGGCGGTGTTTCTTGCCATCCCGGTCTTGCTTCAAAATCGAGTTTCCGTGCAGCAGTCCGCTTTTGTGTTGGCTGGTGCACTTTATATTGGTCTTGGTGCAAAGAGTCTTACTGAGATGCACGCTCTTCCTCACGGGACGTTCTGGCTGCTCCTCTATCTACTTTCGATTTGGTCCACAGATACGGCAGCTTACTTCGTTGGGCGTGCAATCGGTGGGCGTAAGCTGTTGCCTGCCATCAGTCCGAACAAGACGGTCAGCGGTTCCATCGGGGGACTGGTCGCGGCAGTGATAGTGTCGACCATTGTCGGTGCTGTGACCATTTCTCCGCACCACTGGGTGCGGTATGTTGTTGTTGGCCTCGCGGCGTCCGTCATCGGTCAGATTGGAGACTTGATTGAGTCTGCGTACAAACGTTCCTCGGGCGTTAAGGATTCGGGGCATTTGCTGCCAGGACATGGCGGGATGCTCGACCGCATCGACAGTCTGCTGTTTGCTGCCCCGATCGCGCTGTGGCTGATGACAAGTCTGCGATGACGAGTCTCCGGGGACAAGTCGATGACAAGTCTGCGATGACAAGTCTCCGGGGACAAGTCAATGACAAGTCTGCGATGACAAGTCCTCGATGACAAGTCCTCGATGGTTGGGTTGGCCCTCAGTTATTCTGTGAAGACGTGACGTGTCAGAGTCCTGTAGGTGGAGGTGGCAGAGTGACAACTTCAATTACGGTTCTGGGTTCGACAGGTGTCGTTGGTACGCTGACTCTGGAGGTTCTCGGAGCACTTCATGAACAATTTCGCATTGTTGCCCTCAGTGCTGGGCAGAATATGGAGCTCTTGGCAAAGCAAATTGCGGCGACGAGGCCCGAATACGTGTCGGTGGCGGATGAAGCTGCTCGCCAGCGTCTGCGGACGCTGCTGCCTCCGGGACGACCAGGTGTGGAAATCGGCATTGGCAGCCAAGGTCTCATCGAAGCAGCAAAGTTGCCTGCAGATGTGCTGGTATCGGCTGTTGTTGGGGCAGTCGGCTTACTTCCAACATGGGCGGCTATTCATCGGGGTGCGACCGTAGCACTTGCCAACAAGGAAACGTTAGTAGCCGGCGGCGATGTGATTATGCCGGAGGCAAAGAAACGGGGCGCCAGGATACTGCCTGTAGACAGTGAACACTCGGCAATATTTCAATGTCTCGAAGCACAAGGGGACGGCAGTAACGCAATTTCAAGGCTGCTCGTCACCGCATCCGGTGGACCCTTTCGGGAGTGGAAGGAACACGAACTTGACAAGGTAACAGTAGCGGATGCACTTCGTCATCCGACATGGAGTATGGGGCGTAAAATTACGATTGATTCGGCTACACTGATGAACAAGGGGCTTGAGGTGATTGAGGCGCATCATTTGTTTAATGCGCCGTATGATAGTATTGAAGTAGTTGTACATCCTCAAAGCGTCGTTCACTCAATGGTAGAGTTTATCGATGGGTCGATTGTTGCACAGTTGGGCCCCCCTGACATGCGGTTGCCGATTCAATACGCTTTAACGTATCCTGTGCGTCATGCACGACCTCGAAAGACCTTAAACTTTGCGGAGTTGTCGACGTTGACGTTTGAGGCTCCTGACTTCGAGCGATTTCCAGCCCTGCGTTTGGCCTATGAGGCGGGACGAGCTGGAGGGTATGCACCCTGCGTCCTGAACGCCGCCAACGAAGTGGCTGTGTACGCGTTTCTCGCGGGTGAGTTACCGTTTCGTGCTATACCTCAGGTTGTTGAAGAGGCACTTCAACGACACGCCGCAGGCCAGCCACAATCGATGGATGACCTCGTTGAAATGGATGTTGCATCCCGTCTCATGACACAGGCGATTCTCCAGGAGGGCAGGTGGCGTGATTGGGGCTCGTATCCCTGATTGGTGCATTAAAGGCGGTTGTCGCCGTGATTCTTGTGTTTCTCGGGACTATCGTCATTCATGAATTTGGACATTTCATCGTTGCAAAATGGTCGGGAGTCGCTGTTCCGACATTTGCGGTGGGTTTTGGTCCAAAACTTGTGAAGTGGTTTCGAGGCGGGACAGAGTATTCCATTCGTCCGTACCTGTTTGGCGGGTTTGTTCAACTGGCAGGGGAAGTCCCGCAAGACTCCTTGTTTAAGAAGGGCGAACAAGTCGCGGTGGTGATTGACCAGAGCGATAGGATTGTTCAGGTAGGCGAACCGGATGATGTGCGCAACGGCAATGTGTATAGTCTTGTCGATCTCGATTTGACAGACAAGCTAACCATGACGCTTGAGGCAGATGGTGTCGTTCGAACGTATCGGGTCATGCCGCATGCACGCTTGATGACGAGTTCAAAGAATTCGATGCCCATTGTGGAACGCCATGAACAAGTCCTTGGTAAGCCACTGTGGCAGCGTGCGTCCATCATTCTTGCAGGTCCGGTGATGAACTTCCTGCTTGCAGGAATATTGTTTGCTGTGGTGTACATGCACACAGGAGTGCCTCTCAATCAACCCGTTCTTGGCCAGATTGAATCGGGGTCACCAGCACAGGCAGCGGGTTTGACGATTGGGGACCGGGTGCTTGCTGTTGACGGCAAGAAGGTCTCCGATTGGATGAACTTTGTGCTCGCCATTCAGCAAGATAAATCCAACCCGCCAACTCCGCTCGATTTGCAGATTGAACGGGCGGGCCAGGTACGAGATATTGCAGTGACACCGAAGATGGTGACGGTCTCCGGCCAGCATGTGCCGCAACTCGGCATTCACCAACCCGTGTCATACAGTGTAGCAAAGACGGTCCCAAGCGGGTTTGCGTCGGTCTACTACGGAACAACCCAAACCTTTGGTTACTTGGTGAATCATGTCATTGCACAGCACCAGTTTCAAAATCTTTCTGGTCCTGTGGGCATCGCTGACGTTATTGGTCAACAGGCACAGTCTGGTATCTGGAACGTGCTCATGATAGCCGGTCTGCTCAGCCTGAATCTGGGACTGATGAACCTGCTCCCGATTCCGGCTCTTGACGGAGGGCGGTTGTTGTTCATGATTGTTGAGTTGTTTCGCGGTAAGGCGATGGATCCGAGGAAAGAGGGCATTGTGCACATCGTTGGATTTGCGCTCTTGATGCTCTTTGGCGTGATGATTACTTATCGCGATGTGTTGAGACTGTTTTAACCGTGTAATGCGGACTGGTCTGTAATGCGAACTGGTCAATGTGGGAGGAACTTGGATGCGACAGAGTAAGCTATTCCTAAATACAATGCGCGAGAACCCAGCGGATGCGGAGATTGTGAGCCATCAACTGATGGTTCGGGCAGGGCTCATTCGCCAGCTCACCTCTGGGGTATATACCTTTTTGCCGCTCGGCTACCGCGTGTTGAAGAAAATTGAGGCAATTGTTGAATCTGAAATGGATGCAATTGGAGCGCAGGAAGTGCTGCTGCCTGCACTTCAGCCGCAGGAGTTATGGGTACAGTCCGGCAGATCTGAGACGTACGGGTCAGACATGTTCCGTCTCGAAGATAGGCATGCGCGGAAGATGGTGCTCGGACCAACGCACGAAGAAGTCATCACGACCCTGATTGACAATGAAGTCAATTCGTATCGTCAACTCCCGCTCACACTCTATCAGATTCAGACGAAGTTTCGCGATGAGGTGCGTCCCCGCGCAGGCCTCCTTCGTGTGCGCGAATTCCGGATGAAAGACGCGTACTCCTTCCATACGTCGCCAGAGAGTCTCGACGAAACCTATCGAGATATGCACGATGCGTATTGCAAGATCTTTGAACGACTCGGGATTCTGTACCGCGCCGTCGAAGCTGACTCCGGTGCCATTGGCGGTACGGGCGGATCACACGAATTCATGGTGTTGTCGGAAGCTGGTGAAGATACAGTTGCTGGCTGCACGGCTTGCGATTACTCAGCCAATATCGAGAAAGCCGTTGCGACTGCGCTTGCGAAAGGAGACTTTGCAAACACGCCGCCGGCAACCCTGATGCCTACGCCTGGGACAAAGACCATTGCGGACCTTTGTCAGGTATTGTCCGTTCCTGCTTCGGCAATTATCAAGGTCGTGGTGTACATGGCCGATGGACAAGCTGTTGGCGTCTGTCTGCGCGGCGACCACGAAGTCAACGAGGCAAAGCTGAAAGCGGTTCTGGACGTCACAAATCTCCGACTGGCGAGTGCTGAAGAAGTTCTTTCTTCAGCAGGTAAGCGTGTTGGATTTGTCGGACCGAACGCGCCAATACGTATCGTCTTTGACCGTGACGTGACGAGCGTAGCGGACGGTGTGGCTGCTATGGCAGGGGAAGATGAACACATGATTCATGTCGTCCCGGGACGCGACTTTGAGTTGCAAGAGGTCTTCGACATCCGCAACGTTGTCGAAGGAGACGCCTGCCCCCGGTGTGGCGAAGCGTTGGCATTTTACAACGGGATCGAAGTCGGACACATCTTTAAGCTTGGCACACGGTACACGGATGCTTTCGACACCACCTACCTGGATGAGAAAGGCGAATCTTGCCGTATCACCATGGGGTGTTATGGACTTGGAACCTCTCGGGTACTCGCTGCCATCGTGGAGCAGTCACACGATGAGAAAGGTGTCATCTGGCCGCTCTCCGTGGCCCCGTACCAAGTGCATATTGTCCTTGTCAGCGTAAAGGACGAGGCGCAGGTTAAAGCGGCAGAATCCCTTTATCATCGTCTTCTCGCCGCTGGCGTCGAGGTGTTGCTTGACGATAGGGACGAGCGCCCTGGAGTGAAGTTCAACGATGCGGACTTGATTGGGATACCGGTACGAGTGACGGTCGGAAACAAGATCAAGGACGGTCAGGTTGAACTAAAGGACAGAAAAAGCGGTGAGGTTCAGGTTCTTTCCGTTGAGGAAGCTTTTGGCTCCGTACTTGGGATGGTTAAGTAAGACGTGTGAGATAGAGACAGGAGGATAGACATGGACACTGCAGAGGTTGGGAACGATGCGGTGGCGGTGAACCCGGCGGAATTGGCAAACGAGCTGATTCCGGCGATTGAGGCCGTCCGTGTGGAGCTGTCGAAGCGACATCTCGTTGTCCTCTTAAAACCAATGATTCAATCTGATTTGCTCTCACCGGTGGACAAGCTGTCTATGGACAGTGCCAGCGTGCAGGAGTACATCCATCGGATACGGAAGCTCGACGCCCTTTGCGAAACGCAATTTGCTGACGCCGCTTGTGAGGTTCGCGCGGGGAGGACACTAGACCCGAGTCTCTTAGCCGAAGAAACGTTCTCGGTGATGACAGACCTCCTGCTTGACTGGTACACGGACGATGAGGGCATAACGGGCGCACTACTGCGACACGCACCGCGACAGGTCAGCATTGAAGCGGACTGTGTCGTGCGTTTTCTGCTGGGAACGGACGCTGAGTGCGCGAAGGTGACGAAGAAACGAGCAACTGAATGGATGGAAATGCAGTTTCGCCGTGTATTTGGTCTTTCGGTACGTTGTGAATGCGCCGTGGACGCACAGGCGGAAGTTCGTCGTGATGCCTTGCGTCGTGAACTCGACAACGCGCAGCAAAAAGAAGTCGCTGACATGATGCTGCGTGAGCAGGAACTAGCGAAACGTGCCGAAACGGCCGAGGAGAAGCGACCCGAGCAAGGTGGAGACAGACCCTGGCGTCGTAAAAAAGAGGATGACGGGCCAGTGCAACCGCTCACTCTCGGCCGCGCGATTGAAGAGGCGCCGATTTCAATCCACGACATCCAGGATGAAATGCGTCGCGCCGTGATTGTGGGTCGTGTGTTCCGTCACGAGACGAGAACACTTCCGAGCGGCCGCACGCTCGTGCAATTCAACTTGACGGATGACAAAGATTCGATTGCGGCGAAGTTGTTTGCGAGCACCGATAGGCAAGTGCAGGCGCTCGAAACCTTGGCGGACGGTGTACATATCAAGGTCCAGGGCAACGTCCAATTCGATACGTACGCGAAAGAACTCGTCTTCATGGTTCAAGACATGCAACCGGCCGATGCGCCGCTGCGGCGCGACACTGCCGCCGAAAAGCGGGTTGAGTTGCACATGCACTCTACCATGTCTACGCTCGATGGCATCGCGGAAGTCAAAGATTATGTGAAACAGGCGGCTAAATGGGGGCACAAGGCGATTGCCATCACGGATCACGGTGTGGCGCAGGCGTTTCCGGAGGCTTACGCGGCTGGTAAGAAAAATGATATTAAGGTCATTCTCGGTGTCGAGGCCTATGTGGTGGACGATGGTGCACCAGTGGTGTATCGGCCAAGCGATGTTTCCTTCGACGGCACTACTTTTGTAGTTTTTGACACCGAGACGACGGGTCTAAACGCGCGAGAAGATACCCTGATTGAACTGTCAGCAGTCAAGGTCGTGGAAGGAAAGATTGTCGATACGTTTACGACCCTTATCGATCCGCTGCGCAGGATTCCACCGAAGGTCTCCGAATTGACGGGTATCACGGATGATATGGTCAAGGGCCAACCTCAATTGGCTGCCGCTCTCGACGAGTTCGCCAAATTTGTGGAGGGGACGGTTTGGGTCGCGCACAACGCTGAGTTTGACGTCGGCTTCCTCGGCCAGTGCGCTCTGCGATTGGGATTGCCGGACTGGACGGCGTCAGTCATTGACACCTTGGCACTGGCGCGTGCGCTGTACCCTGGGGAGAAGAATTACCGTCTCAAAACACTGACGCAAAAATTTGAAGTCGAACTCGTGAATCACCACCGCGCGCTTGCGGACTCGGAAGCGACAGCGAAAGTCTTTCTGAAGTTGCTGGAGGGCGTCCGTGCGCGCAATATAACGAGTGTCTCACAGATGAACACCCTGAAAGGCGGAGTGGATGTCACGAAGGTCCGCCCGTTCCACTTGTCCATGCTCGCGCAAAATACAAGTGGCTTACGCAATATCTACGAACTGATTTCTTTCTCTCATACGGAAACATTTCATCGCGTTCCGAGAATGCCAAAAAGTGAGTTGGCAAAGCGTCGTCAAGGGGTCCTCATCGGCAGTGGCTGCCAGCAGGGCGAAGTCTTCCAGGCTTTCTTGCGCGGCAAATCGGTGGAAGAGATTGAAGAAGTATGCAAGTTTTACGATTACCTCGAGCTTCAACCGCTGGCTCATTACGAACCATTGATTCGAGACGGCATGATTCAAAGTTTGGAGAGCATCAAAGATATTCATCGGCAGATTGTGGGCATTGGCAAACGTCTTGAAATTCCCGTTGTTGCAACGGGAGATGTGCATTACTTAAATCCGGCAGATGCCATTTATCGTGACATCTTTTTGCAGTCTCAGGGTACGACGGGCCCGCAGCCACCGATGCACTTTCATACTACGGACGAGATGCTTGCGGCGTTCTCACATCTTGGCGAAGACGCGGTTGAAGTCGTTGTGCATGCTTCGCAGCGGATCGCAGACGTCATCGAAGAAGTTCGCCCAATGCCAAACGAGCTGTTCACACCTGTCATTGACGGGGCCGAGGAAGAAATGGAGCGCATGTCGTATGAAAAAGCGAAGCGGCTGTACGGTCCCCAACTGCCTGAAATTGTCGATGCGCGTCTGAAAAAGGAACTGAACTCGATTATCACACACGGGTTCTCCGTGATTTACTTCATCGCGCACAAACTGGTTGTGAAATCACTATCCGATGGCTATTTGGTCGGCAGCCGAGGTTCGGTCGGGTCATCTCTGGTTGCGACCATGACCGACATCACGGAAGTCAATCCACTGCCGCCGCACTATCGCTGCGCTACATGTCAGTACAATGAGTTCATCGAGGACGGATCTGTTGGGTCAGGATTTGACTTGCCGGACAAGGATTGCCCCAACTGTGGCACAGCAATGGTAAAAGATGGTCAGGACATTCCGTTCGAAACGTTCCTTGGATTTAAAGGCGACAAGGTTCCTGATATTGACCTTAACTTTTCCGGCGAGTATCAACCGCGTGCACATCAGTACACGGTGGAACTGTTCGGTGAGGATCACGTTTTTCGCGCCGGCACCATCTCAACGGTGGCAGAAAAGACCGCGTACGGGTATGTACGCAAGTTCGCCGATGAGCGCAGCATGGTCCTGCGAAATGCGGAAATTGACAGGCTTGTCCAAGGCTGCACAGGCATTAAGCGGACGACGGGACAGCATCCTGGCGGCATGGTCGTCGTTCCCGCGGACAAGAGCATTTACGAATTCACACCCGTGCAATTTCCTGCGGACGATATGGGCGCTGGGATGCGCACGACGCACTTTGATTACCACTCTGGTCTTGAGAGCTGTCTTCTGAAACTGGACATCCTCGGCCATGACGATCCGACCGTCATCCGCATGCTTCAGGACTTGACAGGGGTCGATCCGAAGTCCATTCCGCTTGATGACTCGCAGGTCATCGGTCTTTTTAGCGGCACAGAAACACTTGGCGTCAAGCCAGCGGACATCCGTTCAAATACAGGAACGTACGCGATTCCCGAGTTCGGCACTAAGTTCGTGCGACAGATGCTTGAAGACACCAGACCAACGACTTTTTCTGAGCTAGTGCGTATTTCCGGCCTGTCCCACGGCACGGACGTGTGGCTGAACAATGCCCAGGACCTGATTAAGAAGGGTGTCGCGACGTTGTCTGAAGTCATTTGTGCGCGCGATGACATCATGGTCTATCTTATCTATAAGGGGCTCGATCCGTCGCGGGCATTTAAGATCATGGAAGGCATCCGAAAAGGCAAGGGTGTCACTGAAGAGGACGAAGCATACATGCGCCAGTTTGATGTGCCAGACTGGTATATCGAGTCGGGCCGGCGGATTAAATATATGTTCCCGAAGGCCCACGCTGCTGCCTACGTGTTGATGGCGGTTCGCATCGCATGGTTTAAAGTGCATCACCCGCTCGCATTCTACGCAACGTATTTTAGCGTGCGTGCGGATGACTTCGACGTCGAGCTGATGGCAAAGGGCAGAGAAGCGATTGTAGGACGTATCGAAGAAATCGAGTCTAAGGGCAATGCCGCCTTGCCGAAGGAAAAGAGCCTTTTGACGGTACTTGAAGTGGCTCTGGAGATGGTGGTCCGCGGATTCAAGTTCCTTCCGGTCGACCTCTACGAGTCTCATTCCAAGAGGTTCTTGGTGAAGGAAGACGGGGAGGCGTTGCTACCCCCATTCGCAGCGATTCCTGGCGTTGGTGAGGCGGCTGCAGCCAGCTTGCATAAGGCGGCATCGGAAGGTCCCTTCTTATCGATTGAAGACCTGCAGTCTCGGAGCCGGGTCTCGAAGACGGTCGTGGAAATCCTCGAAGGCATGGGTTGTCTCAAGGGTCTGCCTGAAACAAACCAGCTGTCACTGTTTGAACTGTAAGTGAACTGGCTGCCTGCCCGGTGGGGGTTGGCTCCATTGAGTTGCGGTCTGGCGCGTATCAGGCTAGCTATAGGAGCTAGGAGCTAGGAGCTAGGAGCTAGGAGCTAGGAGCTAGGAGCTAGGAGCTAGGAGCTAGGAGGGGCCGGCCGCTGTCTGCGGAGCTGCGGCGGGCCGAAACCTCATCGTGAAATGTGAAAGGCGCCCACGTAAGGGGGCGCCTTCGTTGTTTGTTTGTGCGGGTGGACGGCGTTGGACGGCTTGCACGGCTTGCACGGCTTGCACGGCTTGCACGGCTTGCACGGCTTGCACGGCTTTAGACAGATTGGCACGGTTTGCATGGGGTTGGACGGTTTAACAAGCTTAGAGAGCCTCGTTGGCTGCGTATGTAGGGTTAAGCATCGGTGTGTAAGTGGGCTCTCTACTTGTCTCCGGCGGCGGCTTCTGCCTTCGCCAAGGCAAGCGATTCCATCGACTGTACTGACTCGTACATCACGCCGGCAAATGAGCCAGGTTTCTCGACTGCGGTGCGTTTGTCGGGGGTACAGGCTTCTCGCTGTGTATCGACTGCATATGCCGCGTCAGCATTGTTGGCTGCTGCGAACTCGCTTGACTTCGAGTAGAAGGTCACGTGACAGCGGCGGCAGCGTGGCTCGTAGGCTTCTGTGGCGCCGGGGAAAACTATCGGATCGTTCCAATCTGCCGGACGCCCGTTAATGAGACGTTGCGGCAAAACAGCAGGTGCCCCGCAGCGCACACATGTGGATGTGAGGCTTACACGTTCGTCGGCAAGTGCAAGAATATCCCCCATAGGGCCAAACGGCATTCCGCGGAAGTCCTTGTCGAGCCCGGATACGATGACTAAGCAGCGTTGTCGTAACAATTCGGCGAGGACTTTAATGATGACGTAGCCATCGTCGTCTTTCTCCATGAAAAATTGGACTTCATCGCAGGCCACGATGCCGTATCCATTGGTGATGACATCCTGATAAAGTGCTTGTGCAGATTCAACTAGAATTGCCTGCATTCGCTGTCCGCTGTGACTCGCAATCTGAGTGTCGGAATAGCGTGTGTCCAGTCCGTGCTTATAGACGCCAACTTTTCGGCCTTGGTAAAGGGTTCCCTCGCGCTTCGCCGCTTGCACGCGAATCGCTTCGACGCGTTCGAAAGTGCGAATGCGTGCGATGAGCTCCTCGGTCTTACCTGACATCATGTTGCCGGTGATCGCTAAGAGATGTCCTACGTCCGGGTTTGGCGTGTCAAACATTGCGGGTCTTCCCTTCCGTGATGAGTTCCAGATGAGTTCCAGATGAGTTCCAGATGATGATTCGGCATAAAAACGGCTATCTCCTGCAGAAAAGGTCGGTCGAAATACCGAGATTTGTCGAGTATTGTCTAAAATTGATGATTCAGGTGAGAGGGAGGCAGAATAACGCGTCGTTCGAGACTGTCGATGACTTCAACAGCCTCGAACACCAGCACATGATCTGCGATGCGTATGCGCGGCCAAATCATGGGAATGGGGACTCCCTTACGCATCCAGATTTTCACTCTGTCTTTCTATCTGACCCCCACATCTCATGACACTCTCGGGCCTTGGGTCCGTTGGGAGTTAGGCCGCCGATAGCGAATCGGGAACGCGTTATTCACCCAGCCCGACAAATGTTCATGTGGAAATAAGGCGCTCGTGACGCGTTATTCACTAAAACGGATCAAAATAACGCGTTCATACGTTGTTATTGACTCAAGGTGCGAACATAGCGCTTCCACAGCACGCTATTTCTTGCCGGCACGATAGATTCAATCGGAAATAACGCGCTCAGGGCGCGTTATTAAAAATTACTGTGCAAAACCAAGGCCATGTCCACGAACGCTTGCGCACCCACGGTGCGTAAGCAACTGTCAGGCAGGCGATTTGGTACTCCCTTGCGCACCCATGCTGCGTAAGGGAGCGCTAAATGCGCTCGTTGAATTTGATAACGCGCTCAGGGCGCGTTATTTCCTACTCAGTCTATGTTACCGGAAAAAATAGCGAGTTCTGGTGGTGTTAAGCTCTGAACGGGGGCAAATAGCGCTGTGTGAACGTGCTATTTTCACCGGCTGTAGACGATAACGCGCTCAGAGCGCGTTATTTCCGACTTTAATGATTTTAGGTAGGTTGAATAACGCGTTTTCAGCTCGCTATGCAGGAAAGCCGAGGGGCTCAACACCTGCAAAAGGTAAACAGGGGACATTTCGTCCCCTGTTCCCAATAATCATTTGCCTGCCCGTGCCACCTAGTTGCACCGCAGTGACCCTGTTGCCCGAGCCACCTGGGTGCACCGCCTTGCCTACCCCGGCCACTGCACTTGCAGTGCTATCCGTTACTGTGGTTGCTTCGTACGCTTCGCCGATTTTTCGCGCTCGTTCTTGTTTAAGATACGCTTGCGCAATCGGAAACTCTTCGGCGTAATTTCGCACAGTTCATCGTCTTCGATATATGTGATGGCGGCCTCAAGACTCAGTTGTCGCGGAGTCTTCAATCCGGTGGTCTGCTCTTTCGTTGCAGACCGGACGTTGGTCATGTGTTTTTGCTTTGTGCAATTGACTGCTAAGTCGTTTTCGCGCGAGTGCTCGCCAATAATCATGCCCTCGTAGACATCGGTTCCTGGCGCGATGAACATGACGCCTCTGTCTTCAAGACCCATCAGGCTGTACGCCGTCGCAGGGCCCTGGTCGATGGACACAAGTACGCCTTGGCGTCGTGTCGTCACTTCACCGCGCCATGGTCCGTATTCAAGAAAACTGTGATGCATGGTTCCGTAACCCCTGGTCATCGTCAAGAACTCCGTGCGAAAACCAATCAAACCGCGTGAAGGGACTGTAAATTCGAGTCGCGTGGATTCACCAGAGGCGGATGGTTCAAGATGCCGCATCTCACCTTTACGAAGGCCAAGAGACTCAATGACAGTTCCGACCGCGTCACTCGGGACGTCTGCAACGAGGTACTCAATCGGCTCGAGTACTTCTCCATTTTCATGCCGCAAAATGACCTGCGGTTTTGAGACCTGGAATTCATAGCCTTCGCGTCTCATCTTTTCAATCAAAATCGAGAGATGGAGTTCACCACGGCTCGCAACCAAAAACGTGTCTGCGTCCTCAGTCTCCGTTACGCGCAAACTCACGTCGGACTCGAGTTCTGCAAACAGCCTGTCGCGCAGACGGCGGGAAGTTACATACGTACCTTCGCGGCCAGCCAGCGGACTGTCGTTTACAAGAAACGCCATTTCGAGTGTTGGTTCGTCGATACGAAGGAGCGGCAGCGGATCAGGATTTTCAATATCACAGACGGTTTCGCCGACGGTCAATTCGTTGATACCTGCTACGGCAACAATGTCACCGGCGACAGCGGATTCGACGTCAATTCTCTTGAGACCCTCAAAACCAAACAACTTGGAAATACGAGCTCTCTCGACAGTTTCATCGCGCTTCGCGACGGAGACGTTTTGGCCGCTCACAATCTTGCCGCGAGCTACTCTGCCGATACCAATCCGGCCGAGAAACTCATTGTAGTCAAGCATCGTGACTTGCCACTGCAGCGGGCCATCGGCGTCTACCGCAGGAGACGGGATGTGTTTGATGATGGCGTTGAAAATGGGAATCATGTCGGTCCCTGGCACACTTGGGTCGGGCGTGGCGACCCCTTGTAGGGCAGAAGCGTACACGACCGGAAAATCACACTGCTCCTCAGTGGCGCCAAGTTCAATGAAGAGGTCGAGCACTTCATCAACGACTTCCGTGGGGCGGGCTGCAGGTCGGTCCATCTTGTTGACGACAACAATCGGTGTCAGGCCTTCTGCAAGGGCGCGCCCGAGCACAAATTTGGTCTGCGGCATGACCCCTTCAAAGGCGTCGACTACAAGCAAAACGCCGTCGACCATCTTGACGATCCGCTCAACTTCACCGCTGAAGTCGGCGTGCCCTGGCGTGTCGACAATGTTGATTTTGTAATTCTCGTATGGAATGGCGGTGTTCTTGGCGAGAATTGTGATGCCGCGTTCTCGTTCGAGTTCACCCGAGTCCATCGCGCGTTCCTGAACATGCTCATTCGAGCGGAAGAGTCCCGATTGACGCAAGAGTTGGTCTACCAAGCTGGTCTTACCATGGTCAACGTGAGCGACAATGGCCACGTTTCGAAGCTGACTTGTTGCAGACATGTTTTTATCCTCACCTGTTCATACTGGGATTTTGTCGTCGTACGTGTGTACCTTCCAATGACCATACCATCAAGCGACCCGCCATGCAATTGTCAAAAGGCATAAATGTCTTTGCCATTCGATGGCATCCGTGCTATACTCGGATTGTTAGACTTCGTATAGGTTATGACGCGAAGAGTGGGGCGACCCACTCTTCGTTGCATGAAATGACTATTGTGAGGTACTGGTGAGCGAAGGCGTACGCGTCCGCGCGCGAAGTTGTGTCCATTCTCGCATAGTCAATTGCACCTGATGAGGCAGATTGTGCCTGACGAAGCAGAGTGTGGGTTCAAGGGAGGTAACTCCGTGCCAAAAGAACGTGTGACAGACATCGTGGAAAGACTGGCGGAGCCGATTGTAGAGGAAGCAGGTTTGGAATTGGTGGATGTCGAGTTTAAGAAAGAAGGTGCCAATTGGTACCTGCGCGTGTTCATCGACAAGCCGGAAGGAATCGACATTGACGATTGTACAAGAGTCAGCGAGCAATTGTCCGACCGGCTTGACGAGGTGGATCCGATTCCACAGGCCTACTTCCTCGAAGTGTCCTCACCTGGTGCGGAACGGCCCCTGAAGAAACCGTCTGACTTCGAGCGGGCTGTCGGGGATTACGTGCATATTTCCTTATACGAAGCGTTGGACGGCAGGAAAACTTTTGACGGGGAACTCGTGGAGTATACCCAAGAAGCCGTTACCCTGCACTACCTCGTTAAAGGGGTTCAGAAGACCGTCGTCATTCCCACGGAGAAGATCGCCTCGGCACGACTGGCGATTGAGTTCTAGGGGCTGCCTCGAGGTTTGCTCGGGTGGTTGTCGATGCTGAAAGGGGGAGAAACCATTCAATGAACGTAGAGTTTATCGAGGCCCTGGACCAGTTGGCAAAAGAAAAGGGCATTGACAAGGACACATTACTCGAAGCGATTGAAGCAGCACTTATCTCAGCCTATAAGCGCAACTTCAATTCGGCACCGAATGTCCGGGTGGAAATTGGTCGTGAAACCGGCGAAGTCCACGTATTTGCACGTAAGGAAGTTGCTGAGATACCGAGTGACACAAGACTTGAGATATCACTTGATGCGGCACTTGATATCAGTCCGTCTTACCAGGTTGGCGACGTGGTTGAGATTGAAGTCACACCGCGAGATTTCGGGAGAATTGCTGCCCAAACCGCGAAGCAAGTTGTGACCCAGCGCATTCGCGAAGCTGAGCGGACGATTGTGTATCACAAATATGTGGACCGCGAAGACGACATCGTGACGGGCGTCATTCAGCGCCAGGATGCCCGTGCTGTCTATGTGGATCTTGGTCAGACGGAAGCAGTGCTGCCGCTTTCTGAGCAAATGCCCACAGACAGGTTTAAGATGGGCGACCGAATCAAGGCTTACATCACGCGCGTAGAACGCACGACAAAGGGACCGCAGATTGTGCTGTCGCGGACGCATCCTGGGCTCTTGAAACGGCTGTTTGAGCTGGAGGTTCCAGAGATTTACGAGGGCGTCATTGAAATCAAAGGCGTGTCACGTGAAGCTGGGTACCGTTCAAAAATTGCCGTTTACTCAAAAAATCCCGATGTCGATCCGATTGGAGCCTGCGTGGGCGCACGCGGAATGCGCGTTCAATCCGTTGTGACTGAACTCGGCGGTGAGAAGGTCGACATCATCAAGTGGAGCGAGGCGCCGGAAGAGTTTGTCGCGCACAGCTTGTCGCCAGCGAAAGTCACAAGCGTGCAGATTTTGGACGACGAGCGCATTGCCCGAGCGATTGTTCCTGATTACCAGTTGTCCCTGGCAATTGGCAAAGAAGGACAAAACGCTAGGCTGGCCGCGAAACTGACGGGTTGGAAGATTGATATCAAGAGTGAGACTCAAGCGGCTGAACTCGGCATGTTTGGGCGTCTTGACCTGGCAGACGCGGGCGAAGACGAAGACGTAGGCACACTTTCCGTGGACTGGTTGAAGGAGCCGTAGGTCTGATAGCTCTTGGTGATTCAGCTGTGCAAATTTCTGCTCTGGAGGATTGTCGGATGCAAAAGGTGCGTAAAGTTCCTTTGCGCAAGTGCGTAGGCTGTCAGGAGATGTCTGATAAGCGCCAACTCCTGCGCGTCGTGCTGACACCAGAGGGTGAGGTCATACTCGACCCGACCGGCAAGCAGAACGGACGCGGAGCGTACTTGCACGGAAAGTTGGAATGTCTCCAGTTGGCGCGGAAGAAAAAATCGCTCGAGCGCGCATTGAAGACAGGGATTCCGGACGCTGTTTATGACCGCTTAGCGCTTCGGGTGGAAGGGGTCACAGAGTGACGGTTCATTCGCAGGACAAATTCCTGCAACAGGAGAAATTTCTGCAAACGGTTGGCCTTGCACTTCGTGCCAGGCAGGCGGTCATCGGTCAGGATGCAGTCTTCAAAAGCATCCAGAGTAGGCAGGCACGCCTCGTGATTGTTGCTCTTGATGCTGGAGCGAACGGTGCAAAGAAATATCGCGATAAATGCGCGTTTTATCAGGTGCCCCTGGTTGCGGCTTCTGACCGTGAACGGTTGGGAATTGCGTGTGGGCGCCCATATACAGTAGTGGTGAGTGTTGTGGATGAGGGGTTTGCGAAGATGTTGACGAGTCTGGCTTGGGAAATCTACGGGGGTGATGCCTTTGGCGAAACTTCGAGTTTATGAATACGCAAAGCAGTTGAACATGTCTTCAAAGGAAATTTTGACCATCTTGAGTCGTTTGGATGTACCTGTGGCGAATCACATGAGCGTCATGGACAACGACATGGTCGGCAAAGTTGAGCAGTTCTTTAATGATGTGAAGAAGAGGGCTGCACAGAAACACGCTTCCGAAGTAGAACGGGAGCTTCGTGAGAAACAGCGGACCCGTGAGCGTGCGCTTCGTCAAGCTGAAAACAAGAGTGAAAACGGTGGTCAGCAAAGCAATCCGACGAGAGACGCGGACAATCGCCGTCCTCCTCGGCGCGATGATCGCCCTTACGACAGACGCGATGAGAGAAGAACCGTTGCGGCATCTGCGGCAGGAAGCGGTGCGAATGCGTCTCCGCGACTTGATGTCAGCACGGAGGCACTTGGGACTCCGGAACCGAAAAATCCGGCCCAGCAAAGTACTCCTGCAGCAGCACAAGGCCAAACACCAAGTGCAGGAACAGACAACTCAGCAGAGAGTGCACCACGCCCAGAGGCTCGACAAGGCGATCAACCAGTCGAACGGCAAGGAGCGGCGCCAGCAGAACGACAAGGAGATCGGCAAGCGAGGAACTCCCGGCCGTTTGACGGTCGCCGTCCGTCCGGGGCTGGAGACAGTCGGCCAATGTCCGGAGATAACAGGCGTCCGAGTTACGGCAACGGCCAAACGGACTCGGGACAGCGGAGCAGTTCATCTGGGGACAATCGACCCCGGCCTGCGTCGAGTTCAGACGGACGTCCTGCACAAGGCGGTGGCTATTCAGACCGACGCAGCAGTGGTCAGGGATCCGATAACCGTCGCACTGGAAGCTATGGTCAAGGTAGTGGGGCGCCACGCAGCGGCGGAGATGGTCGCAGCAATTACGGCGGTGGTAGTGGTAACAGTGGCAACCGTGGTGACGGTCAGAGCCGCAGTGGATACCAGGGTCGTTCCGATGGGAATCGCCCGACTGGTGGACGTCCCGGCGGACAAGGACAAGGTTATGGCGGCGGAAGTCGCCCGGGCGGAGCCGGTCAAGGACAAGGTTACGGCGGCCGTCCAAGTAGCGGTGGCAGTCAAGGCCAAGGATATGGAGGCCGTCCAGGTGGCGGTCAAGGCCAAGGCTACGGCGGCCGTCCAGGCGGCGGTGGCGGTCAAGGCCAAGGCTACGGAGGTCGTCCAGGCGGCGGTGGCGGTCAAGGCCAAGGCTACGGAGGCCGTTCAGGCGGTGGTGGTGGCCGTCCGCAAGGCGGCATGGGAGGTCGTCCTGCAGCCAGTGGCGGGCGCGGGCCTGTTGCATCTGCAGCACCTGCATCAAAGCCGGTGAGCCCAAGTTCCAAGGCTAAGGAGAAGGAGAAGGAGCGCGAACGCTTCAAGTCCGACTTCCCGCGTGACCGCAAGGAACAATTTAATGAAGAGAAATTGCGTCAAGGCGGCGGTCGCAGGCGTGGTCGTGGCAACGGTGGTCCATCCGAAAGCAAACGTCCGGAATTTCCGACCCAAGTGACCGTGGAAGGTCCGATGACTGTTGGCGATTTCGCCAAACTGCTGAAACGTGAGCCTTCAGAAATCATCAAGAAGTTGTTGTTCCTCGGGATTATGGCGACTATAAACCAGGACATTGACACCGACGCAATGGAACTGATTGCAGGCGAATTCGGTGTGACGCTGGAAGTTCTTGAGCCTGTCGACGAAGAAGCGCTCGATATGCTGGTTGAAGAAGATAAGGCGGAGGATATCATGCAGCGTCCGCCGGTCGTCACCATCATGGGCCACGTCGATCACGGTAAAACCACGCTACTCGATGCGATTCGCAACAGCCGTGTTACGGCGACAGAGTCGGGCGGAATCACGCAGCACATCGGTGCATATCAAGTGGAGGTTAATGGCAGGTCGATTACGTTCCTCGATACGCCAGGTCACGAAGCGTTTACGACAATGCGTGCGCGTGGTGCCCAGGTGACGGACGTGACCATCCTCGTGGTCGCGGCCGATGACGGGGTGATGCCGCAAACGATTGAGGCCATTAACCACGCAAAGGCTGCGAACGTACCGATTATCGTTGCAGTGAACAAAATGGATAAACCAGATGCGAACCCAGACCGTGTCAAGCAGGAATTGACGCAATACGGGCTTGTGTCCGAGGACTGGGGTGGCGACACCGTGCTAGCGCACATCTCGGCGCTACGCAACGAGGGCCTCGATGAACTGTTGGAAATGGTCCTGTTGGTTGCGGACATGCAGGAGATTAAGGCAAACCCGACCGGTCGTCCACGCGGTACGGTCATCGAGGCAAAGCTCGATAAAGGACGCGGTCCGGTTGCTACCGTCTTGGTGCAAAATGGGACCTTGAGGGTTGGCGATGTCGTGGTCGCGGGGACGACTTTCGGTAAAGTGCGGGCAATGGTGAACGACCTTGGCAAACGCATCAAGGAAGCGGGCCCTGCTATGCCGGTCGAAATCCAGGGTCTGGCCGACGTGCCAAGCGCGGGTGACCTGTTTGTGGTCTACGACGACGAACGCTCCGCGCGTAGTCTCGTCTCGAAGCGTGTCAGCAAGGAGAAAGTCGAACAACTCCAGAACACGTCAAGGGTCACCCTTGATGACTTGTACCGTCAGATAAAAGAAGGCAATGTCAAGGAACTGAACGTGATTGTCAAGGCGGATGTACAAGGTTCCGTTGAGGCACTGGTGCAGGCGATTGAAAAGATTGATGTCGAGGGCGTCCGGGTGCATGTCATCCACAAGGGTGCCGGAGCCATCAATGAGTCTGACGTCTCCTTGGCGAGTGCGTCCAATGCCATCATCATCGGCTTCCACGTTCGTCCAGACGTGAACGCAAAGCGTGCTGCCGAGGCTGAAAAGGTGGATATCCGACTGTACCGTGTCATTTACAACGTCACGGAAGAACTCGAATCTGCCATGAAAGGAATGCTCGACCCTGAGTACAAGGAAGTCGTGCTCGGCCATGCGGAAGTACGGACTACGTTTAAAATTTCCCGGATTGGTACGGTTGCCGGCTGTTATGTCATCGACGGCAAGATTCTTCGCGATGCAGAGTGTCGTGTTGTTCGTGACGGTATCGTTGTGTATGAAGGTACACTTGACTCCCTGAAACGGTTTAAGGACGACGCACGCGAAGTGGCTACCGGCTTCGAGTGTGGTGTAACACTGGAGCGGTTTAACGACATTAAAGTCGGAGACGTGATTGAGGCCTTTAAAATGGAAGCCGTGAAGGCACAATAAGTTGGTGGGCCCGACTGACAATTGTCCGCTACAAGGGAGGGACTGTAAGTGGCTGCCATCCGTCATCAACGTGTCGCTGAACAAATGAAAAAGGAATTGGCTGACATCATTCGTATGGAGATTAAGGACCAGCGAATTGGATTCATCACTGTTACGCGTGTGGAGGTTACAAACGACCTCCAGCACGCCAAGGTGTTTGTCAGCGTGTTTGGAGACAAAGAACAAAAACAGCTTACGCTCGGTGTTTTGCAGAAGGCTTCGGGATTTATTCGAGGTGAAGCCAGTCGGAGACTACGCATGCGGGTTACACCGGAGATGGCCTTTGTGCTCGATGAATCAGGCGAGTACAGTGCGCACATTGAGTCCGTTCTGAAAAACATCCGTGACTCCTCTGCACATGAAAACAGGGAAACGGAGGATTGATGCATGCTCGAACCTCAGAACGGTGTTGTGCAGCATTCAGGTGACGCGGCGTGGGTTCCCACGCCGCGTCGGCCGGTTGAATTACGTCTTGTTGCAGAAGAACTTGGCAGACACGATGACTGGCTGATTGTTACACACGAACGGCCGGATGGGGATGCTGTCGGGAGTGCCCTTGCCATGGCGTGTATGCTCTCTGCGATGGGAAAACGCTGGACATTTGGGGTTGCAGAACCTTTGCCAGTACGTTTTGGCTTTCTCCCCCATTTCGGAAAGGCGACCATTCTTGATGAGAGTCACACCGGAGAGTTCCATGCTGTGGTCGCCGTCGATTGCGCTGATGCAAAGCGGTTCCGATACGCGGCCAGTGCCATCGCAGTTGAGGCATGTGTCATCAATATTGACCATCATCCGACGAACCCTGCCTACGGAACCGTGAACATGGTTGATAGTGAGGCAGCAGCAACCTGTGAGTTAGGCTACCAGCTCGCTCGTGAGCTCGGCTTGCCGATGGATGAAGACCTCGCCAAGTGTCTTTACACGGGCATCCTCACGGATACGGGCGGCTTTGCGCAGCCGAATACGACGCGAGCCGTGCACCAGATTGCCGCAGAACTTCTTACGAGCGGTGTTCAGCCGTACGATATCGCGGGCCCTGCGCTGGAAGCGCGAACGTGGCGGCAGACAGAGCTGTTGAAACAGTCGCTGACCACACTCACGTTGTCCGAAAATGGGTTTGCAGCGTCTCTCTATGTTACGCGAGCAATGCTGGAGTCAACCGGTTGCACGGATGACGACACGGAGATTCTTGTGGGCTTTGCGAGGGCCATTGACAGCGTTGAGGTCGGGATGATGTTTAAGGAGTTAGCGGACGGGAGAGTCAAGGTATCCCTCCGCTCAAAGCGATGCGTTGATGTCGCACGTGTTGCTCAGGGGTTCTCCGGTGGTGGGCATGTACGTGCTGCTGGCTGTGAACTCACTGAGGACCTCGCGACAACGATGCAACTTGTACAAGGAAAAGTTCGAGAAGCATTAATGGAGGCAGCAGATTGTATTGCGGGATACTCATCCTCGATAAGCCCGCGGGACTAACGTCGCATGACGTGGTGTCACGGGTGCGCCGAAAGCTGCACACGAAAAAGGTTGGACATGCTGGCACGCTCGATCCGGATGCAACAGGGATTTTGGTCCTGTGCGTCGGAGACGCGACTCGACTCATCGAATACATTACCGCGGACGAGAAGGTCTATGTTGGTGAGGCCACGTTTGGCGTGAGTACGGACACCGATGATGCTTCCGGTGAAGTCCTTCTTTCGCGAGACGCAAGCTCACTTCAGGAAGCGGATGTTCTCCAGGGGGCAAGCTCGCTGAGTGGAGTCATCATGCAAACGCCCCCGAAGTTCTCGGCCATACATGTAAACGGAAGACGAGCATATGACCTGGCTCGTGAAGGGCAGGATTTTGAGCTTCCTGCACGGGAAGTTCACATACACGAGTTCTCAACTTTGGCGTTTCACCCGGGCACGCTCGCGCAGGCGACGTTTCGGGTGCATTGTTCCAAAGGTACATATATCCGTTCGCTGTGCAGGGATTGGGGCGAACAACTCGGGATGCCCGCTCACATGGCGCATTTGCGCCGAATTCAGTCTGGCGCTTATCACATTGACGAGGCTGTCTTACTTGACGAGTTTGAAGCGTCGGACCACCCGGATGCCTTTCTGCGGCCAATGATAGAGGCGCTTCGAGAGATGCCGAAGATACAAGTGACCGAACGAGACGCGGTTCGGCTGGCTCAAGGCCAGACGCTAGTTCTCGGTGAAACCTTGCCAGTGGGAGCCGCAGCAGTCATCAGCGATGATGCGCAGTTGGTGGCGATTGGTGAGGT
This sequence comes from Alicyclobacillus curvatus, assembly GCA_017298655.1. Classification (GTDB taxonomy): domain Bacteria; phylum Bacillota; class Bacilli; order Alicyclobacillales; family Alicyclobacillaceae; genus Alicyclobacillus_B; species Alicyclobacillus_B curvatus. Next base: position 1,610,012 of record CP071184.1, on the reverse strand, counting down.
CGAGCGCCAGCAAGAGGCAGTCGGCGTTGTCTTGCGGCCCAGAAAAGTCTTTTGGAAGGGGGGAAGGCAGTGATTGAAGTCATTGAGGTCATGGGCACTCCGCCACCAAGTCAAGAACCACAAATCCTGGCGATAGGAAAGTTTGATGGTGTTCACATCGGTCATCAGGAGATTCTTCGAGTTGCCCGTTCCCAGGTTGATGCAAAGCGCATTGCCGTCATGAGCTTCTGGCCGCATCCCGCCTGGGCGCTGTCGAGAAAGTCCGGCTACGACCGCGCTTTAACCCCAAAGCAGGAGCAGGCCCGTCTGCTTGAAGCACTGGGTGTCGACCGTCAGTACCGCGTCGAGTTTACGAAGGAGTACGCAGGCACCTCCGCAGAACAATTTGTGGAGGAACACCTTGCGGTGCTGAACTTGCGCGGGATTGTGGTCGGGGTGGACTTTACCTTTGGCAAGGGTGGTGCAGCGAAGGCAAACGACCTCGCCAGGTATACAGAGCGAATTGGAGTCCCTGTGCACGTGGTGAATCCAGTGGAAGAAAACGGGCTCAAGGTGAGCAGTTCCCAGGTGCGCACGCATCTGGAAAGCGGGCGCGTGGAAGCTGCCGAGGCCCTGCTCGGGCGTCCTTACTCCATCGTTGGACAAGTCGCGCACGGCCAAGAGCTCGGTCGCAAATTGGGATTTCCAACGGCAAACCTGGAAGGCATCGACCCGTACGTCATGCCAGCGGCAGGAGTCTATGCGGTCTCGGTACAGGTCCATAACGATGGCAACGCTGTGGCGGGTGGTGGAGACGGTACATCCCAGACATGGTTTGGTGTCATGAACGCGGGCTACCGTCCAACCGTTGACGGTACGCGGTTTCAGGCGGAAGTCCATTTACTCGATTTCTCTGGAGACCTATACGGGCAAAGCCTGAGGGTGTCGTTTCTGGGGCGAGTCCGCGACGAGCGAAAGTTCCCGTCTCTGGATGCGCTGACCGCTCAGATTCAAGCGGACACAAGAGCTGTACGCACGCTGTTTGGCCTCTGACGTGACGGCACACACGTGGTGAATTACTGCCGGCAAGGTGTAGAATCCGGGCACGGCGTGGATTGTGGTGGGCAAGGCGTGGAGTTGCCCAGCCGTCGTAAATTACGGCGGGTTTTGCATTGATTATACGGGCAAGGTGCACATTGCAACGGGTTGGGCATGAATTGACGCAGGTATTGATTATGTTTATAATTACTTGGTCTTGATGAGAGGAAGCGACGGAGTACTCCGTCTGGTGAACTGTTACGTTGATTTCCGTGTCCTCCGCACGTGATATCTCCGTGACAGGGATTCGCTTCCAAATATGAGGAGGATATACATCGATGCTGTCTAACGAACAGAAGAAGCAGATTGTCGAAAAGTTCCAGGTTCATGAAACGGATACGGGGTCTCCGGAAGTTCAGGTTGCCATTTTGACCGAACGCATCGCTCAGTTGACGGAACACTTCCGTGTTCACAAGAAGGATCACCATTCTCGTCGGGGTCTGTACAAGATGATTGGCCATCGACGCAATCTGCTGAACTACATCCGCAAGAAGGATGTTAATCGTTATCGTGAGTTGATTCAAACTCTTGGGCTGCGCAGATAGTGGTCCTGTAGGGGGAGGCGGGCTGCGGCCCGCTTCTTTTACATATCCGCATACTTGGCAACGCTGTACATGAACGCTCTCAATTTTGAACGCGCTCTTTGTACATTTTGCAACATACATTCCTTCGAAGTCATCGAAACGCTTTGCGAAGTCGAAAACGCTCTTTACAAAAGGAGGATTCCGGACAAGCATGATGATACGTCACGAGTTTTCTGTCGGCGGCAGGACAATGGTCCTTGAAACCGGCAAACTGGCGAAACAGGCCACAGCGGCGGTCAACGTCCGATACGGCGACACGGTTGTTCTAGCGACCGTCACGGCATCAAAGGAACCAAAAGACCTCGATTTCTTCCCTCTCACCGTAAACTATGAAGAAAGATTTTACTCGGTGGGAAAAATTCCAGGCGGATTTATCAAGCGTGAAGGCCGTCCGAGTGAACGCGCGATTCTCGCATCTCGATTGATTGACCGTCCAATTCGTCCTCTGTTTCCTGAGGGGTTCCGCAACGATATTCAGGTTGTGGATTTGGTCATGTCGGTCGAGCAAGACTGTGCTCCAGAAATCACCGCGATGATTGGTACGTCCGCTGCTCTAACGGTATCTGATATTCCGTTCGACGGTCCTATTGCAGGTGTGATTGTCGGTTATGTTGATGGTGAGTTTATCCTCAATCCAACCGTCACGGAGGCCGAAAAGAGTCAGATGCACCTCACTGTCGCAGGGAGCAAGAATGCCATTGTGATGGTAGAGGCTGGTGCCAACGAGATACCGGAGCAGACAATGCTTGAGGCCATCTTGTTTGGACATGAACACATTAAGGCCATCATCGCTGAGATTGAGAAGTTTGCCGAGATGGTTGGGGTGACCAAACGCAACGTCGTACTACACGCAGTCGATGCCGAGTTGAATGCAGCGGTTCGCACTTATGCGACTGAGAAAGTGCAGCAAGCAGTGCGCAATCCGGACAAGCTTGCTCGCGAAGCAGCCATAGAGGAAGTCAACCAGGAGGTTGTCCTCCACTTTGCAGAACAGTTTCCAGGGCAGGAAGGGACGATTCACGAAGTCCTGCATGACATTCTCAAGGAAGAAGTCAGGCGTGCAATCCTGTTTGACGGCATCCGTCCGGATGGACGCAAACTGGACGAGATTCGCCCGATTTCCTGTGAAGTGAGTCTATTGCCGAGGGCCCATGGTTCAGGACTGTTTACGCGCGGTCAAACCCAGGCGTTGTCGGTCTGTACGCTCGGCGCCCTCGGGGATGAGCAGATGCTCGACGGTCTTGGCACGGAAGAGACCAACCGCTACATGCACCACTACAACTTCCCACCGTTTAGTGTCGGTGAGGCGAGACCGTTACGTGCGCCAAGTCGGCGTGACATTGGACACGGTGCACTTGGGGAACGCGCTCTCGATCCGGTCATTCCAAGTCCGGAAGAATTCCCGTACGCCATTCGGGTGGTATCGGAGATCCTGGAATCCAACGGATCGACCTCGCAAGCGAGTATCTGCGGCAGCACGATGGCTTTGATGGACGCTGGCGTACCGATTAAGGCACCAGTCGCTGGCATCGCGATGGGACTTGTCAAGGAAGGCGACGCGGTAGCGGTGCTGAGCGACATCCAGGGCCTCGAAGACCACCTCGGTGACATGGACTTCAAAGTCGCTGGCACGGAGAAAGGCGTAACTGCACTGCAAATGGACATCAAGATTGCTGGCATCGACCGTGAAGTCTTGGAACGGGCACTGCACCAGGCGCATGAAGGGCGGCAGTTCATTCTCGGCAAGATGCTGACAGCGATTTCCGAACCGCGCGTGGAACTGTCAAAGTATGCACCAAGGGTTCTTTCCATCTCCATTCCACCGGAAAAAATCCGCGATGTCATCGGACCGGGCGGTCGGGTCATCAACAAAATCATCGAAGAAACCGGCGTGAAAATTGACATCGAACAGGATGGACGCGTCTTTATTTCGGGTGTGAACTCTGAAGGCGCCGATAGGGCTCGCCAGCAGATATTGAATATCACTGCGGACGTGGAAGTTGGGAAGACCTATAACGGGCGCGTGACACGTGTGGAGAAGTACGGTGCGTTCGTTGAAGTGCTGCCTGGTAAAGAGGGGCTCGTGCACATTTCGCAGCTCGATTTGAACCGTGTGAACAAGGTTGAGGACGTCTGCAATGTAGGCGACTATATTCAGGTCAAGCTGACGGAAGTTGATAACCAAGGCCGCATCAATCTTTCTCGCAAAGAAGCCTTGAAAGCGGAACAGAATGCCTAAGACCTCAGCCCTATCGCTTTCGGTGGGGCGAGCGGTTTGATGGCGGTTTGATGACGATTTGTTTGACACATTGGTTCTGTAGAAATCCTTTCCTGATTTGCAGGGAGGGATTTTTCGTTTGTTTTGGGTAAACCTAGCTGTATCATGCACAGATTGATGTCAATCGAAAAGTATGGACTTCGGGGGGCAATGCGGTCCGCTCGAAGGTGGCTGGGAGTTGAATGAATAACATGAAATGGCGACAGGCAATCCTCGGTGCAACCATTAGCGCTGGTCTTCTCACCTCCACGTTGACGACTGTCAGGGCCTCATCGGTAGAGACGAGGGCGAGTCAAATAGCGAGTTCGGAAAAAACGGAGAAAGAAAAGGCAGAGCTGTTGACTGAACTCAACAAAACACTGGGCAAGGCCCCGGTTGATGCCCATGTGGACCGAGTCTGGCATGCAGTCCCAGGCCTTTGCGGTTGGTCTCTCGACGTCTCACGCAGCTTAAAGCAAAGCGGTAAGGACCAAGGGGGTGCACTGCACTTGGTTTGGAATTCAGTGCCGCCAAAGCGTCGACTGGCATCTCTGCCGCCGGAGCCCATCTATAGAGGACCTGAGAGTGAGAAGTCGGCTGCCCTCATGTTTAATGTGGCGTGGGGTGAAGCCGATATCCCGTCGATTCTGAGCACGCTTGATAAGTACCATGTCAAGGCAACATTTTTTCTGGACGGAAACTGGGTCGAGAAAAACCAGGAACTAGCACGACGGCTCCGTGCCGATGGTCAGGCGATTGGCAGTCATGGAACCGGTCACCCCGATTTTCGCCGATTGTCTGACGCGGCGCTCGCTCGGCAGGTGACCTTGACGAATGAACGGATTTTTCGCACCGTCGGAACCAAAGTTGACTTGTTGGCACCGCCAGCAGGAGCGTACGATGAGCGCATCGTTCGCTTGGCGCGGCAGCACAACATGTACACCATCCTTTGGACAGTGGACACAATTGATTGGAACAGGCCGCCCGCAAACGTTATCGTGAAACGCGTGATGACGAGAATTGAACCAGGCAGCCTAATATTGATGCATCCCACTCCGTCGACTGCGGCGGCGCTGCCCGTCATGATTGAACGACTTCAGGAAGAGGGGTATCGGCTGAAGACCGTCGAAGCTGTTGTTCGCGAAGAACCGGTGGCTCATCCTCCAGAAACCTTGAGACGCCAGAGCTGATTTGCTATAGTTAGTGACGCCAAGAGAGGGCACATCAACCAATCCTGGTAAGCCTCTATGGCGAGGAGGACTGACATGACCTACAAGGTACGCCTAGAGAACGGAATTCGGGTTGTGGGCGAGGAGATTCCGAGCCTTCGTTCCGTTAGTATCGGGATTTGGATTGGTACCGGATCGCGCTACGAAACGCCCCATAATAATGGCATCAGCCATTTTCTCGAACACATGTTCTTTAAAGGCACAGAGCGCCATTCCGCGCGTGAAATCGCCGAGGTATTCGATGGCATCGGTGGGCAAGTCAATGCGTTTACAGCCAAGGAATACACATGTTTCTACGCCAAGGTGCTCGATGAACACTTTGACGTGGCTGTGGAGACCCTCGCTGACATGTTACAGAATTCAACCTTTCATCCTGATGAGATGGAAAAAGAGAAGCGAGTGGTGATTGAGGAGATTCGGATGTACGAAGATACACCGGATGAACTCGTGATGGATGTTCTGTCCGAAGGTGTGTATGGCTCGCATCCACTTGGATACACCATTTTGGGTCTCGAGGACAACTTGCGCGGTTTTTCTAAAGACGACGTGTTAGAGTATGTTAGAACCCACTATCACCCTAATAACATTGTTGTATCCATTGCTGGAAACGTAACCCAGGCTCAGGCTGTCGCCAGCATTGAGCAGTTGTTTGGCGGGCTTCAAGCGAAGGACCGGAGCATCATCGAGATTGCCCGGCCTGGTTTCCACAGCAATCTCTGTGTACGCAGAAAAGACATTGAGCAAGTCCATCTTTGTCTTGCCTCTGACGGCCTCGAAGCGGGAAGCGATGACCTGTACGCGCTTGTTTTGTTAAACAATGCGCTTGGCAATTCGTCCTCCAGCCGATTGTTTCAAGAGATTCGCGAGGACAGAGGAATGGCGTATTCGGTCTTCTCCTTTCACTCGGCATATCTTGACAGTGGGATGTTCGGCATCTATGCAGGCACATCACCAGAGCACGTCAAAGATGTGGTCCAACTCATCTATGACATCTGTGACGACACAGCGGAAAATGGACTCACAGATTCGGAACTCAACAAAGGCAAAGAGCAAGTCAAAGGCTCCATGATGTTGAGCCTTGAAAGTACCAGCAGTCGGATGAGCAGATTGGGAAAAAACGAACTGGTCCTGGGCCGGGAAGTCACACTGGACGAGACGATAGCCGGCATCAACGCGGTCACGTCAAATGACATCAAACGGGTGGCAAGGCGCATTCTGACGCAGTCGTTTGCCATCGCGGCAGTCGGACCCGTGGACGATGCAGATTTTATATCTTTCATGAAGTCCTGAGCAGTACGTTACTTTAGAATGGTTGCGAATTGAACTGGGATTCATGGCTTGAAGGCTTGAAGCACTTTAGAGGGTTGTTTTTGAATTAGAAGGGTTGTTTTTGAATTAGAAGGGTTGTTTTTGAATTAGAAGGATTGTTGTGCTGTGCAGCGGACAAAAAGCCTCTGTGGAGCGGTAGGAGAGTTGACGACGCCATGAACGTGAATTACCAGGTGGTGAATCCATTTTTCCGGGAGGAGTATCTACCGGATTACAAGACCAGCGGAGCTGCAGGTATGGACCTGCATGCTTGCCTTGCTGAACCCATTGAAATTGCCCCTCTTTCTCGGGTTCGTATTCCGACAGGCATTGCTATTCAACTGCCAGAACAGACCGTGGTCGGGCTTGTGTATGCCCGCAGTGGCATCGCGTGGCGCCACGGCATTGGACTCCCTAATGGCGTTGGCGTCATCGACAGTGACTACACTGGTGAGATTCAGGTACTCCTCACGAATTTCTCAGCGGAAGTGTTTACGATTGCTCCTGGAGACCGGATTGCTCAGCTTGTCTTCGCTCCGATTCACGTGGCTTCGCTCGTCCAGGTCGAGGCGTTAGAGCCAACAGAACGCGGGTCCGGGGGGTTCGGGTCAACCGGAGTGAAGCCTGCCGGTTAAAGGGTTACATACGCGCTCTCAAGCCCGCTCGAAACTTCGTTAATCTGAGAACGGCAGAAACAGTAACAAGGCACTGGAATGAGAGAACGGCAGGAACAGTATCAAGGCACGGCGACGCTTTTGCCTCACGGCAGAAGCTGCGTCCGTGCCTTTTTCGTCACGAAGTCAACGTTGCCGGAATAGGCTACTAGGCGATGAGCTGAACTGGCAAAGAGCGGGTGAAAGGAGCAGGAAACATGCTAACAGGTCGCAGGGTTGTTTTCCTTGGCGGTGATGCGCGGCAACTGGAAGTGATTCGACTCGTCACGGAGATGGATGCAAGTGCGACTCTCGTCGGGTATGACAACATTGAAACTCACTTTCTCGACACGAAGCTGATGCCGCTGTCGCTGGAGGCTTTTGCGGATGCGGATGCAGTGGTGCTCCCTGTGGCCGGTATGGACAACGAAGGCAAGGTGGATACGCGCTTTGCCGAGGGACAGTTGCAACTTCAAGAAGAACACTTCTCGGCTCTGCGGCCGGGCACATTTGTGTTCAGTGGTATAGCCGGTGAGCGCCTTACCTCTTATTGCGCAAACCATCGACTCCGGTTGGTGAAACTCATGGAGCTCGACGAGGTTGCGATTTTAAACTCGATTCCGACAGCAGAAGGTGCGATTGCACTCGCGATGGAGAATACAGACATCACAATTCACGGTTCAAACACCACCGTTCTCGGGTTTGGGCGATGCGGGAAGTCGCTTGCGCGAAGTTTGTTTGCGCTTGGCGCCAATGTGAAGGTGTCGGCGCGTGACCAAGCCAGCGAAGCGAGAATCTTCGAGATGGGCCTTGTGCCAATTCCATCCCAGGACCTCGATGGACGTCTTAGCGACGAAGATATCATCTTCAATACCATTCCTCACCCGGTGCTGTCGGCGTCAATTCTCGCCCAGTTGAAGAAATCATGCGTTGTCATCGACATCGCATCAAAGCCAGGGGGCACGGATTTTCGGTACGCTGAGCGCCGCGGCATTCGGGCACTGCTGGCGCCGAGTTTGCCGGGGTTGGTGGCACCTAAAACAGCCGGCCGCATCATCGGCAACACGATTTGTCGAATACTTGGATCAACAGAGTCCCAGGTATCTGGTGATTGAAGAGTTTCCCGGAACAGGAGTTTTCAAAGGAAAGGCTGTTCGAAACAAGGGCTGTTTGAACGAACGGTGTTCGAAAAAGGGCTTTTGGATGCCTGAAGGAGGAGATATGCGTGGGTTTGCAGGGAAAGACAATTGGTTTCGCCATCACGGGCTCCCATTGCACCTACGAAGAGGTGTACCCAGAGGTAAAGCGGCTGGTGGATATTGGTGCTCACGTGGTGCCGATTTTCTCAAACACTGTGATGAGTGTGAGCACTCGGTTTGGTGAAGCGGGAGAGTGGGCCAAAAAGATAGAGGAAGTGACTGGGGAAAAAGCCATTACTTCGATTCCCGAGGCCGAGCCCTTGGGACCGTCGAAACGTTTGGATTGTCTTCTCGTTGCACCGTGTACCGGCAGCAGTCTGAGCCGGTTTGCCAACGCCAACACCGATTCACCGGTACTCATGGCTGCAAAAGCGACGCTGCGCAATGACCGCCCTGTCGTCCTCGCCATTTCGACAAACGACGGGCTTGGTCTGAACCTCCACAACGTCGCGAAGTTGATAAACGCAAAAAATATTTTCTTTGTTCCATTTGGGCAAGACGCTCCCCATGTTAAAATGAACTCGTTGGTTTCGCTGATGCGGCTGATTCCGGATACGTTGGAGGCCGCCATGGAAAAGCGTCAACTGCAGCCCGTTCTCATTGAACGCTGGCGCGAAGAACGCCCGTCATAAGTCTCGCAGGTCTAGTGGTTTGTGTCGGGGAACAAAGGAGACGGCGTATGAGCTACAGAGACGGTTACACAGTTGCCGTTCTTGGAGCAACTGGGGCAGTCGGCAGAGCGATGTTAGAAACGCTGGAACGGCGTGATTTTCCTGTTCGTGAACTGCGGGCGTTGGCGTCGCCGAAGTCCGCCGGTCAACAGTTGACCTATAAAGGTGAGACGGTGACCGTTGAAGCGGTTTCCGAGGAGAGTTTTAAAGGCGTGGACATTGCGCTGTTTAGCGCTGGTGCGACCACAAGCCTGGAATGGGCACCAAAGGCCGTGGAACATGGCGCTGTGGTCATTGACAACAGCAGCGCTTATCGTATGACTGAAGGCGTACCGTTGGTGGTTCCAGAAGTGAATCCGCACGCTGCGATGGCGCACAAGGGCATCATTGCAAATCCAAACTGCTCGACCATTCAGTTGATGGTGGCCCTGTCACCACTTCGGAGTGTGGGTTTTGACCACGTGACTATCTCCACATATCAGGCCGTCAGCGGTATGGGACAGAAGGCTGTCGATGCACTGAAGCTGGAGATTGAGCGTGCTGACAAAGCGAGCACAGTGTTTCCTGTCGCCTCAAGCAGCAGTCATTATCCCATGGCCTTTAATGTGTTGCCGCAGTGTGACGTGTTTGTTGAGGACGGCTACACGAAGGAAGAAATGAAACTGGTGAACGAATCGCGTAAGATTCTCGAACTGCCAGAGTTACGTGTAAGCCCGACCGCTGTGCGGGTTCCGGTTGTTTACGGTCACTCGGAGTCCGTGTCGGTTCACTTTGACAGAGCGGTTACGGCTTCGGAAGTTCGCGGGCTGCTCTCTGCGGCCCCTGGGGTTATTGTCGTGGATAATCCCGCAGAAGGACAATATCCACACCCATTGATGGCGGCGGGGACGGGAGACACGTATGTTGGCCGCATCCGCAGAGATTTGTCTGACGACCGAACCGTCTGGATGTTCATTGTTGCAGACAACCTGCTGAAAGGTGCAGCGTGGAACGCTGTACAAATCGCCGAACTGCTTATCAAACGCCAGGATTGATACGCTGGGATTGAGTGGGAGAGGATAAGTCGAAATGCGTGTTATCGTACAGAAATTTGGCGGGACCTCTGTCGCATCTCCTGACTTGCGTGCAGCTTGTGCACGCCATGTTCAGGCGGCGCTCGCTGAGGACTATCGCGTGGTCGTAGTGGTGTCTGCGATGGGGCGACGGGGTGACCCTTATGCCACGGACACACTGCTGTCGACGCTTGAGCCTGACGACACGGTGTCGAATCGTGACAGAGATATTCTGTTGTCTTGCGGTGAGGCCATTTCTGCGGTTGTGTTTGGCAGTTATCTGCGCAGCCTCGGGATGGACGTCAGCGTGCTTTCCGGGCAGCAAGCAGGCATTGTTACCAATGACCACTTCGGGGAAGCGCGAATCCTTGAGATTCAACCACAGCGAATTCAGACAGAACTTGCGCGCGGTCGGGTGGTTATCGTTATGGGATTTCAGGGAGCAACAGAGCGGGGCGATGTCACCACGCTCGGCCGTGGCGGCAGCGATACGACAGCAACGGCCCTTGGGGTCGCGCTTGGGGCAGAGTACGCCGATATTTTCACGGACGTGGACGGCATCATGACGGCGGATCCTCGCATCGTTCATGACGCCAAGCGCCTGCTTCGTATCACCTATCAAGAGATATGTAATCTTGCCTACCAAGGGGCAAAGGTCATTCACCCGCGCGCGGTGGAAATTGCGATGCAAAAGAATCTGCCCATTCGTGTTCGTCACACCCTGTCTATGGACGAGGGGACACTTGTGACAAACGAACTGCCGACGTTTGAAGTCACCGGCGTAAACGACCGGTTTGTCACGGGCATCGCTCACACGGCACATGTGACCCAGATTGTTATGACGAGCGAAAATCCAGATGCGAGAACGGTCTTTGGTCTGATGGCCGAGCATGGAATCAGTGTGGATTTTATTTCAATGTCAACGGATCGCATCGCCTATACTGTCAGAGATGCAGACACGGATAAAGCTGGCAACCTGCTTGAATCGGCGGGATTCCAACCGTTTATCCGCAGGGACTGCGCGAAAGTGTCTGTTGTTGGTGCAGGCATCGCGGGAGTTCCCGGTATCATGGCGCGGATTGTCGATGCTCTGGGTCAGGAAGAGATTGACGTCCTGCAATCTGCGGACTCGCATACAACAATTTGGTGCCTCGTCGAGGGAAGAAAAATGGAACGGGCCGTCCAGGCGTTGCACCGGGTTTTTGGTCTGGCTGACTAAAGCACACCGGGTGATATCGATAGAAGCGGTGTAGAGAGGGACCGAAGAGGTGAGTGAAGTGGACTTTGGAAGACTGATTACGGCCATGGCAACAGCGTTTGATGATACAGGAGAACTTGACGAAATTGGGATTAAAGGGCTTGTCAACCACTTGATTGACAACGGGACGACGAGTATTGTCGCTGCCGGCACAACCGGAGAATCGCCAACGCTCTCGCATCAAGAAAAGCTGCGCTTGTTTGAGTGGACGCTGGAGGGAGCAGACAACCGCGTACCTGTGATTGCAGGCACCGGAAGCAACGATACCGAGAGCTCCGTGAAGCTGTCGAAAGAGGCGGAAAAACTTGGTGTTCAGGGGCTGCTGTTGGTCGCTCCATACTACAATCGTCCCTCGCAGGAAGGCTTGTATGCGCATTTTCGCACCATTGCCGATGCAGTCACCATCCCGGTCATGTTGTACAACGTGCCGAGCAGGACTGGCGTTAATATTGATACAGACACTATCCTGCGCCTGGCAGAACTGCCGAATGTCGTTGCAGTGAAAGAAGCCAGTGGAAACATGAATCAAATCTTGCGCATCGCTGCAGAAAAACCCGACGAGTTGTTTCTCTACAGCGGTGATGACAAGCTGACCCTGCCGATGATGGCTGTCGGCGCCTACGGCGTGGTGAGCGTCGCCGCACACCTTGTCGGTCAAGAAATGGTACGTATGATGGATGCGTTTGCGGAAGGGGACCTTCGGTCGGCTGCAATGTGGCAAGGACGACTCTTGCCAATCTTCGAAGCGTTGTTTGCGAGCAGCAGTCCTTCACCGCTTAAGGCTGCGCTTCGTCACTTGGGACTCTCCGGAGGCAAGCTCCGCCTGCCGTTGGTAGAAGCTCCCGCAGATGTTGTAGATGAACTCTTGCGCCAGTTGACGCGCCTCGGTAAGCTGGAATCCAAGTAGTGGCACAGACGGTGACGTCTTTGATGACTGGAGCTTTGTTGCAAGTCAGTTCAACACAAAATTACCCGTTTTAACGCCCGGCGGTTTTGCCACGCCAGGGCGTTTTTATCATGAAGGGGAAAATATAACAAGTGCCGTTGTTGTGTAGGACCAAAAGGACGGCTATAATAGACTCACAGGTGACTGGTGCGGCTTTGAATATCAAAGGACGAACATCATCACTTTGAGTCGTGTGATGTCCAGACAGGGAGTTTGCGCTTCGTGACAGGAGAGCAAATCGGGCGGACCCTGGACAAATTCACGATGCAGAGGACCGGGGTTACATTACGTGTAGTAAATTCCTGTATTTGGGTTTTTAGTTTATTATTGTAAAAATCGGAGGTGCAACGTGGCAAGAAAACGACAAAAGTTGTCGATTATCCCCCTCGGTGGGGTTGGGGAAATCGGCAAAAATATGACTGTATACAGATACGGCGATGACATCATTGTCGTCGATGCAGGATTAAAGTTCCCTGAAGAAGAGATGCTCGGAATTGACATCGTCATTCCTGACATCAGCTATCTCGTGGAACACAAGGAAAAAGTCCGTGGAATATTTATCACACACGGACACGAAGACCACATCGGTGGACTTCCGTACCTTTTGAAGCAGGTGAATGCGCCTGTGTACGGGACCCGACTCACGCTTGGTCTGATTGAAAACAAACTTAAGGAACACGGTTTGACCGATGCCACAAAAATGTACAAGTTGACAGCGGATTCGGTTGTTCAAGCTGGAGCATTCAGTGTTTCCTTCTTCTACTTGAACCACAGTATTCCTGACACCGGCGGATTCGCGATTGATACCCCGGAAGGACTTGTCGTTCATACAGGTGACTTTAAATTTGACCACACTCCAGTGGATGGCCGCCCGGCGGAGGTTCATAAGCTGGCAGCATTTGGGTCGCAAGGCGTACTCGCGCTTGTGGCGGATAGTACGAACGCAGAGCGCGAAGGATTCACACCATCGGAGCGGGTTGTTGGAGGGAAAATCAACGAGATCGTCGGCAACGCCCCGGGCCGTGTGATTTTGGCGACGTTTGCTTCGAACATCCACCGCATGCAGCAAGTCGTGCAAGCAGCGGAACGTCACGGACGGAAAGTGGCCGTTGTTGGACGCAGCATGGTAAACAACATGCAAATCGCGATTCAGCTCGGTTATCTTGAAGCAGAACCTTCCACGTTGATTGATGCAGATGACGTGAACAAGTACCCGCCTGAGAAGGTCGTTATCCTCTCAACGGGGAGCCAGGGCGAACCAATGTCAGCTCTGACGCGGATGGCGCGGGCAGCACATCGCAAGATTGAGATTGTCCCTGGGGATACGGTCGTGCTCGCGAGTTCACCGATTCCGGGCAACGAAAAGTACGTAGCTCGCACCATTGACCAATTGTTCCGAGCGGGCGCTCACGTGATATATCGTGGCGTACACGTCTCTGGACACGGAAGCCAGGAAGAGCTAAAGCTGATGCTCAACCTCATTCGGCCAAAGTTCTTTGTGCCTGTTCACGGTGAGTACCGCATGCAAAAAACGCACGCAGAACTTGCAATACAGGTTGGCATTCCTTCTGACGACATCTTCATTCTCGATCTCGGTGACGTTCTCGAGTTCGACAGCGGGCGCGCACAGATTGCAGGCCGCGTGACGGCGGGTACCGTCATGATTGATGGTCTTGGCGTGGGTGATGTCGGGAACATCGTACTGCGTGACAGAAAACTATTGTCCCAGGACGGTATCCTGGTTGTCGTTGTGACGTTGTCCAAAGAGACCGGGCGCGTACTGTCGGGACCTGACATCATTTCGCGCGGTTTCGTTTATGTGCGTGAGTCAGAAGCGCTGCTTGACGATGCGACGAAGTTGGTAGAAGGCACGCTGACAAGGCTTGTTGCGGAGAATGTCAATGAGTGGTCGTCACTCAAGACTGCCGTCCGCGAAGCGCTTGGTCGGTTCCTGTTCGAGCAAACCAGACGACGTCCGATGATTTTGCCAATCATCATGGAAGCCTGAGTTCGGCTCGGTTCGGCACGGAATCTTCGGTGAGAGTGTTTGAGCATTGCTGGGACTCTGACGAGTAAAGCTTCCATCCGAAACCATGTGATACGACAAGGGTCACCCGACCGCCCGGGTGGCCTTTTTGCATGCTCAGCTCTTTGTCACGACATACTAGGTGCGTATTTATAGGTGAGGGGTGACGGATGTGCCGGATAAGAAGCAAATGTTTTTTAATCCTTTGACAGGTACCAAAGCTTTGACAGGTACCAAAGCTTTAACAGGTCCCAAAGGTTTGACAGGTACGAAGGCAGCCCTAGAGGGAGACGTGAATCCGCAGGAGTACCCGGAAACGGAGAATCCGCCGGTACCAGGCGCAGCGGCACAAAACATCGAGGCGCTTGGGACGGCAAATCCGCCGACAGCAACGGATCCCCGAATCCACTGTTTGACCATCATTGGTCAGGTCGAAGGACACGTTGTACTCCCTCCTCAAAATAAGACGACAAAGTATGAACACGTGATTCCACAGCTCGTGGCAGTGGAGCAAAACGAGGCGATTGAGGGCCTGCTGCTGGTTCTGAATACGGTCGGCGGCGACGTTGAAGCTGGACTCGCGATTGCAGAGATGGTATCGAGTCTGTCGAAACCGACCGTGTCTCTGGTTCTTGGCGGAGGACACTCGATTGGAGTTCCAATTGCGGTCAGCGCAGACCACTCCTTCATCACAGAGACGGCCTCCATGACGATTCATCCCATCCGTTTGACAGGCATGGTGATAGGTGTACCACAGTCTTTTGAGTACCTTGAACGTATGCAGGAGCGCGTGACGCGCTTTGTCGTGGGGCACTCCAACATCAAGGAATCCGTCTTTCGCGACCTGATGCTGAACACCGGTGAGTTGGCGCGGGATATTGGGACGACTGTGGTGGGCAAGGATGCAGTCAACTATGGGCTGGTGGATGCCGTTGGCGGACTCGGAGATGCCATTCGCAAACTCACGGCTCTGATGGACGCGCGGTCGAAGAGCATGAATGAGCAGAAGGGGCTGGTTCAATGAGTCTTCTGTGGAGCATTGTTCCGACGGACAGCGTGTTTGGCAGCGAGGCGACGACGGAGTACATGATGCGGCAAGTTCCCGCCGCATCAGCCACGTTGGTTCTTTCCGACGCAGGTGGCGGCATGGCGAAAGTAGAACGGCTCATTAGCACGAATCCAAATCACTACCTAAAACCTGACTGGCAGCCCGGCAGCTTGGTACGGCTGGCGGATTTCGACTCCATTTCCGGCTGACGGCAGGAATGTCTCCTCTCCGTCGCGAACTCTCTCAGGTACATGACGAGCAGGGTTCGCTCGTGGGAGGTAGTGCATTACAGAAATGGCGAAAAAACATCGTAAGGAAGCTATCTTGCAGTATGAATTGGCTGGCCTTGGACTGCTCACCGTCAGTGCACTTGCGCTTGGCAGATTAGGGTGGGTCGGACGCTCGCTCGACATTGCAGCTATCTATTTGGCAGGCTCATGGAGCTTTCTCATTCCAATCTTCATCGCCTATGGCGCGTTGTATATGATGGTGAGGAGAACCACATTCCCGTGGCACAGCAGGCACATGGGATTGCTTGTGCTGCTCGTGGCGCTCCTCACTCTGGTTGAGTTTGACTTTTATCAGCATCTCGGACAGTACTACGTAAATGAGCCTATCCCGCTTTTCCATGCGTCGCTGCTCGCGATGAATGACCTTCGCAACCAGGTGCTTGCGGGTGCGTCTGTCGGTTCACCGGCTGCACGAGTGGGCGGCGGCTTGATTGGGTTTGCATTCTTTCAGCTGTTCAATTCCCTGTTTGGTCTGTTTGGTCTTCTGGTTGTGCTTACGGTCTTGTCTTTAATTGGCCTCTTGTTGCTCTTTCAGATGTCGCTTGTCGCGGTGGTACAAAAGGGGTCGCGTTGGGTGGAACGTCAACTGGAAGCCTTATGGAATGGCAGCAAGCAGTATATCGCCCTGCTATTTGGCCCGGAAAAGCCGAGGGACAAAGGTCGTAAAGGTAATAAAAAGGACCAGGCTGAGGCCAAGCCGAGGAGGTCCAAGACTGCCAAAGACGCCGCTCTCATCGTTGACGCACAGTGGAGTCACGCCGACGGGACGGGCCCGGACGAACCTGCTGCTCCGCCAGTGGTCCATGATTTTGCGGCACGACATAGCGCCCACGGTACGTCGCATGTTGAGGGCGAAGGGGACGGTGAGCCAGCCCAACCAGCGCTGACACAGGTCGGAAATCAGTTGGTCATGCGTTATCCAGAACCAAAGGGCAGCAACCGACCCTTGCAGCACAACGCGCCCCCTGCGTCTTCCTCTGCAGAGAAGCGCAAACCCATGGAGGAGTATCCAGTCGGAGTCCCTGTCCATGACGAGAACTATCAACTCCCGCCGGTGGGGTTGTTCCGTGCTGCAGACGTGCGTAAATCGGGCATGAACCACAAGGGGGTCCAGGAGAACGCGCGTAAACTCGAACGGACCTTCGAGAGTTTTGGCGTACAAGCGAAAGTACTAGAGATTAGTCGTGGTCCGACCGTCACGAGGTACGAGATTCAACCGGCCGTCGGTGTTAAGGTCTCGAAGATTGTCAGCCTGACGGACGACATTGCCCTTGCGCTCGCTGCCAGAGATATCCGCATCGAAGCGCCGGTCCCGGGTAAGCCCGTGGTTGGGATTGAAGTTCCAAATGACGAGATTGCGGTGGTCACGCTGCGTGAAGTCCTGGAATCGCCGGAATTTGTGGACGGGACAAGCAAACTATCGCTTGCTCTTGGGCGAGACATTTCCGGTCAACCGATTGTCGGCAATTTGCAGAAGATGCCGCACCTCTTAGTAGCGGGTGCGACGGGGTCAGGCAAGAGCGTTGCCATCAACGGCATGATTGCTTCCATTTTGCTGAAGGCGAAACCGCATGAGGTCAAGCTGATGATGATTGACCCCAAAATGGTGGAATTGAGTGGTTACAATGGAATTCCACATCTTCTTGCTCCGGTCGTCACAGACCCGCGCAAGGCAGCCTTTGCACTCAAACGCGTTATTGAGGAGATGGAATCTCGCTACCAGTCGTTTGCAGAGCGCGGCGCAAGGGACATCGAGCGATATAACGAGTTGATTCACAGAGAAGGGGCCGATCCGCTGCCTTACATCGTCGTCATCGTGGACGAATTGGCAGATCTGATGATGGTCGCTCCCGGAGAAGTCGAGGACGCCATCTGCCGCATCGCCCAAATGGCGCGTGCTGCGGGCATCCACTTGATTGTCGCTACGCAGCGTCCGTCTGTCGACGTCATCACGGGTGTCATCAAGGCCAACATCCCAAGCCGTATCGCCTTTTCAGTATCGTCCATGGCTGACTCTCGGACTATCCTTGACGGCGGAGGGGCCGAAAAACTGCTCGGGCGCGGAGATATGCTCTACCTCCCGGTTGGTGCTTCGAAACCGGTGCGCGTCCAAGGTGCGTTTGTCTCGGAAGAGGAGATAGAAAAGCTTGTCGAATACGCGAAAACCCAGCAAAATGTCGTGTACACAGTTGATTTGAACGGCACCGTCGATGACACCTCGTCGTCACCTGCGGTAGACCTTGATGACCTCTTTGTGGATGCCGTCGATTTGGTGGTAGAAGCGGGCCAAGCATCCGTCTCCATGATTCAACGAAGGTTTCGGGTTGGGTATTCGCGTGCAGCTCGGATTGTCGATCAAATGGAACTTGAAGGCCTCGTTGGCCCGTTTGAGGGGAGCAAGCCGAGAGAGGTTCTTGTCGGCGCAGAAGACTGGGCCGTGATGCGTCACAACTACCTGAACCATCGCAGTCAGGCTGAATAATAGACCGCATGAGCCGAATCATGGCCAACACAAGCTGTGCAGCATAGGGGGCATCATCAGAGACAGTCAGGTCTGATATGCCTCTGATTGTGTTTTGTGATAGCCTGGGACATGCAGGATATTCTCTCAAGTGGACTCATATCGTAGAGATGAGATGATCTACTGGGGGATGAACCTTATGGGTAAAACAGCAAAGGTGTGGTTCCGCTTCAAGCGGCAGTTGTTGTCTGGCGCTGCAGTCGTCGCCGTTGTTGCCGGAGGGGTGTGGTTCTCAAGCCACCCGCAAAGCATTGGTGGATTTGACTTCTTTGCACCGTTTAGTGGCAACACTGCTGGGGCTTTGTCCGGGAGTTCACAGACACAATTGTCAGGCTCGGGCACCACGAGCGTCAACGACCCGAACCAGCAAAAGCTGCAAAACATTCTCGACGGGATTTCTGGAATGCAAGAGGTTGCACTCGACAGCGGGAGCCATGGGGAGACAATTACAGTCACGATTTCTGTTCCTGTCGGATCGGCCTTAAAGGCGATGGAGAACAGCCTTATTACGCAATACATGTCAGACGTGTTTGATATCGATCCGCTGATTCAGAAAGCGAACGTGTATTTCATCTCTGATGGTCAGTTCCTTGCTGGGGGAGGACTTTCGCGGTCCGCATATAAAGACTGGAGTGTTTCCGCGTCGTCCGGCCAGCAAGATAATGTGCAAAAATGGATGGCGACATTGTCTGGGAGCGGCAACCCAGGGAGTGTTACAGGTTGGTTTGAAACAGCTAGTCCGTCGCCAAACTAATTATCGCTCTAAACGGATGGGGATATGTGGAGTGAAACGAGGAAGTCTGCAAGGACGATGAAAGTGGTGCTTCGAAGATAATTCAGGGTACCCGAGAACAAATAACTTTGGGTACCCGAAGACGTCAGTGTGTGAAATTCTCAGAGCAAGGTGAGCACTAGAAACGACGTGGCATCCCAATCATGTAAGCCTGGGTGAATTGGATGTCCCGACGTCGAATTTCCTTCATTAACGCCCGCACAATCGGTTCGTGCCCCGTACGCATCAGTGTCTCCACAATCGTTGCCGACGTGAACGACTCGTCGAGAGCATCCATCGTGTCCGGATTGTCTTGCAACCCCGTCAACCATCGGTCATCATAATGGTCACCACGGCGATTTTTATACGCACGTTCGTACAGGTCCTTGACGGTGACTGGCAACTCAAGCGTCTGGAGGTAGAAGTTGAGTTGAACCAAGGCCTTCGCAACTGAAAGGTGTTCTCCTCCGAATCTAGGCATACGTTATCCCACCTCTTACTGTCATTATGTTGGAGGGTGTCTGGAAACGCAAGAGAGTCTCGGAACAAAAATGTTACAATAGTACTCATCATGAAGGAGACTCGTTGTGTGATGAACCATCATTTCATAGAGCGCTCGGTCAGCCGCCATCGGTTTTCGAGGGCAAAACTAGTTAACATTACCTGCGTTTTTGCTGCAAGCATGTTTGTCGCAGGCTGCGGTCCGCCGGTGCTGTCGCAAATGCGTCCTACGGTTTCTAAAACGTCCATCTGGATTGGCGTTGTGGACAAGCCCTCCACATGGAGCACGAGCGTACTGGAGCAGTCATTTCTTTCCGCAGGGATTATTCCTCAGGTCGAAGACTTAACTGCAAGCAACGCAAGTACTGCGCTCAGCCATGCGCTCTCTGCGCTGCCTGCCAATCTCTATGTGCTGGCTCTCGACGGCCCGGTGAGCAACCAGGTTCTTTCGGTCATGGCGGCTCACCCAAAGAGTCGCTATGAGGTAGTTTTGCCGGAACCAGTTGCGATACCTGGGGCGAGGGTTTATGCAAATTCGGGGGCGGCCTCAGGCTACGTCCTGGGTTATCTTGCGGGGTTGGCAGCATCGGATCACCTTGATACCAGTGTCGGTATTGTCGCAGATGGGCCCGTGACAGCGACGAAGGCACAAATCCAAGGGGCGCTCCTTGGTGTCTACGCTTCAAACAGCCAGTTGCAACTCCAGGCGGTCAATTGGGCGGCGGGAACAGGAACAGGAACAGGAACAGGAACAGGAACAGGAACAGGAACAGGAACAGGAACAGGAACAGGAACAGGAACAGGAACAGGAACAGGAACAGGAACAGGAACAGGAACAGGAACAGGAACAGTTCCGCCGGCCGCGGGCCTGCCTCACGTCATCATTGCCACGCGGCCACTTTCAGCTGCCCAGTGGCAAATCATAAGGCAGGCAGGGAGCGTTGTGGTATCCCTCGTCAGCAGCAGCGGGCAAAATTCCCTGGTTATTGGGCAGCCCGAGCTTCCGTCACCCGACGGTTTCGTCGCGGATGCGAAAAGCATTTCTGGCGGGCAGTGGAAGCCAGGTGTTAGTCTTGACAGTATGGCGCCAAACGTACAGATTGAGTCGGCTGCGCTATCGGCCGCGTCGTTCTCGGCGCTGCAAAGTATCTTGCAAGGTTCGAGTCCGACAAGCCTTCATCTAACTCAAGCGTGGCATGTCCTGCCGGCACCTCTTCGAACGTCTTGGATGCAGTGGGTGAACTTGGGCACAGCGGCTGAATCGCTATCCTAATTGCCAAGGGGTGTGTTCTGGACCCCCTACCGGGTGTTGTTAGATTTGTATAGATTTCGGCTCGACCAGAAACATTAGGAAAGGAGATGGGCTAAAGGTGTCGAATCTAGACGCTGAGGCGCAAAAGCCAGAAAGTGAGTTTTACTTTCAATATCAGATTGTTAAGGACCGTCCTGGGCTGCTCGGAGATATTGCATCTTTGCTCGGGATGCTCGGATTTAACATCCTGCAACTCGGCAGCGTTTCGGAGGTCGGACGAGGGTTCCTGCTGAAAACGACTCGGCCGGAAAGCGCCGACGTGTTACGCTTGATGGCGGAAACGATGGAAGACGTGAAATTGACCGCACTTCGCGAACCGTCACTGCGGGACCGCATGGCTTTACGTCATGGGCGGTTCATTGAACGCAGCAACACGGAGACGCGTACATATCGATTTGTCCGGGATGAACTTGGTGTCTTGGTTGATTTCCTCGGGGAGTTGTTGAAGCGACGCGGCCGCCGCGTGATTGGGGTGCGTGGACAGCCACGCGTAGGGAAGACGGAGTCGATTGTTGCCGCGAGTGTCTATGCCAACAGACGTTGGGCGTTTGTCTCGTCTACCATGCTGAAACAAACCATCCTGCGCGATTTGCCCGATTATGAGCTCGACTGTGACTCCTATGTCTATATCATTGATGGGGCTGTAAGTACCCTACGGGGGGATGAACAGCACTGGCAAGTTGTGGAGGAAGTCCTGACTCTCCCTGGCCCGGTCGTCATTGAACATCCCGACATCTTCGTCAAACGGTCGCATTATGGCTGGGATCTCTTTGACATGATTATCGAACTTCGACGAAATCCGGAGGAATTAATTCAGTATGAAGAATACGAACGCGAGGCTGCTCGCTGGCAGGAGTAGCGTGCTTGCACATACTACGGTGGTCAGAGAAATGGGGGGAGTTGGATGATCGAACTGGGACAGTTGTTGAAAGAACGACGTGTCGTCCTCGGTATGGACCTCGAAGACGTAGAGCGCCGCACCAAAATTCGCAAGCGGTATCTCGAGGCGCTGGAGTCTGGAGATTGGAGCGTACTTCCGGGCGAGGTATACGCCCGGGGGTTTGTTCGAGCCTATGCTGAGTGCGTGGGACAGGACGGTCTCGAGCTGTTGGAACGGTACATCGATGGTCCCCATGCTGAAGCTCTGACCAGTCAGAATCGTGTGCAGGTAGACAATCCGCCCGTGCGTCGTAATGCAGAGCCCACGCGGGCGGATGGCGTCCGCACGGAACATCAGACGAGCTCTACGCGACAAAACGTAGAGTCTCCAATTCCTCAGACGGTTCCGCAGAGCGCCAAAGTCTCGCAAGCAGCTCCAAGGAAGTCTGCGCAAACGGATGGCATCCCTTACGTGCCCCCTTCCGTACGCAGTGGTGCAAAATCAAGTAAACCTCGGCGCGAACGGCGCGGATCGTATATTGGCGGGGCAGTTGGACAGGGCGTTGCCGTCGTTGCGGCGTTTGCAGTCCTTGCTGGGGCGTGGTGGTGGATTCAGAACGCTCATCATACCGCGCAGGCTCCCGTTACGACGGGTAATCTGACCCAAAATACCACGGGTGTTTCAGGCGCGAACGTGGCGGTCAGCAACCAAACAGCCGCGAACGGGTCGTCCAGCAACACGGCTTCTACCGCTAATTCCGCAGCCAACAACGGGGCGGCCAACAGTACGTCAAACAGTACTGGCAACGCCGCGGGCACTACAGCTGTGCTTACTCCACAGCCGTTTAACGCCGCAAGCGGTGTCTATACGGTTCTGGCTACGACTTCGGGCCCGCTTGTGATGGATGCGACCGCACAGGGGGGGCAGTGCTGGATTCAGGTCCTGTCTGACGGAAAATCCGTGGACCCAAATGATTTTCTTGTGCCTGGTAAAACGAAGACATGGAGTGCCAACCAGGAACTGCGGATTGACCTTGGAAATGTACCTGTCGCGGTCTTGACCGTTAATGGACAGGCTGTCACGCTGCCGAATGCAACTCGGCCGGTGTGGGTCGTCGTCAAGAAACAATGAGGTGAGGGAGGAGTTCCGGGTGGCAAAAGATGCTTCCTTCGATATTGTGAGTGAACTGGATATGCAAGAGGTCACCAATGCCGTCTTGCAAACCATGAAAGAGATTGAGACGAGGTTTGACTTCAAAGGCAGCAAGAGCAGTGTGGAGTTTGACGGCAAGGAACTTACACTCTTGTCTGACGACGAATTTAAGCTTGCCGCTCTCTACGATGTGCTGCAGTCGAAGTGCGTCAAACGCAATGTTTCACTGAAGGCGTTGAAACCAGGCAAAGTAGAGGCTGCCTCAGGAGGAACTGTCCGGCAAAAAGTGGCGCTTCAACAGGGCATTGAAACCGACAAGGCAAAAGCGATTGTCAAGCTCATCAAGGACAGCAAACTCAAAGTCCAGGTGAGTATTCAGGGAGATCAAGTACGCGTCTCAGCTAAGAGTCGCGACGACCTTCAGTCTGTCATCGCAGCGATACGAGAGGCGGATTTCGACATTCCGCTACAGTTTACAAACTATCGCTAACGGACTTTGGCGAATTTTGACGTTCGATTCCCAAGTGAGTTATACTGATTTGCGTCATAGGTTAGTGTACGATGCCATTCGTGGAATGGGGCGTGTTGAGATTGAATCTGGCTAACCGGATCACGATAGCCAGAATTTTTTTGGTGCCCGTGGTAACGTTTCTTCTGCTCGTGCGTTTTCACTTCTGGTCGCTGACGATTAACCATCGTACAACAACAGGCAGTGAAATGATTGCGGCCTTTGTGTTTATCCTTGCGGCGAGTACAGATGGGTTAGATGGATATATCGCGAGGAAACACCAAATGATTACGAACTTTGGTAAATTTCTCGATCCGATAGCGGATAAGCTTCTCATCTCAGCGGTCCTCATCAGCCTTGTCGAGATGCAGAGGTTGTCTGCGTGGGTTGCCATTCTCATCATCAGCCGCGAGTTCGCCGTGACGGCTTTGCGTCTCGTCGCAGCAGTGGAAGGTATTGTGATAGCGGCAAGCAAGATTGCGAAATGGAAGACCGCAACCCAGATTGTGGCGATGGTCGCTTTGATGGTGAACAACTTCCCATTTTCCTACGTCGGCGTGCCCTTTGATACCTTCATGGTCTATGTGATGGTGTTGTTCACGCTCTGGTCGGGTATCGACTACTTTGTGAAAAACAAGTCCGTCATCAACGTCAATGCCTGAGGCGAGGAGACACGGGTTCCGGTCCGGTTCTCCCAATGATGGTCCGGCTGCCGATTTTGGTCCGCTTTTCGGACTTTGGCCTGGCTCTTCCGGTGGCAAGGGGGAATAGCGCGTCGAAAACGTGCTATTCCTAATCGTGAGCGAGCTTTCGAGCGGAAATAACGCGTCGTCAACGCGTTATTGGATTTTGGACGGACGTGAGGGCACAAATAACGCGCTGTGAACGCGCTATTTGCATTGACCTTAGTCGTAACGCGTTGTGGACGCGTTATTTCATGCCAAAGGGATGCGGACTGGTTAAAATAGCGAGTTCCGAGCGCGTTATTGAATCCATGTTATTCATAACGCGCTGTGGGTGCTCTATTTGGGTCGGTGTCAACGGAACGCGCCGGTACGCAGTGGGACGCACCGGAACGCGCTGAAACGCAGCCGAACGCACCAGAACACAGCCGAACCCGTAGTGAGCGCTATCGCGATGGGAACATGTTCGTCCGGGTTCTCGGTCAAATCACCGCTTGAAACTTTCGTCAAAGTGAGGGGTTCAATTGGATACGGTGCAGGGAGAACACATTTCCATCGGATCAGAAATCCTGCTTGGGCAGATATTAAATGCACACGCGCGGACTGTGTCTCTCGCGTTTGCGGAGGAAGGTTTCTTTTTATATCACCACGTTGCTGTAGGGGACAACTTGGACCGCATCGCGATGGTGTTGAGGCAAGCGGCAGCTCGGTCAAATGTTGTGATTCTGACTGGTGGACTCGGCCCGACCGAGGATGATTTAACCCGTGATGCTCTTGCGGCAGTGCTTTCGCGCGAGTTGAAACTGATACCGGAAGCCGTGACTGAGATTGAATCCTTCTTTGCTGGGCGAGGGCGCGAAATGCCTGAAGTGAACCGCAAACAGGCGATGCTGATTGCTGGTGGGGAGTTTCTGCCGAATCCAAACGGTACAGCCCCGGGTCAATATGTATTTTCGGACGGCATCCACTACTTTCTCCTGCCGGGCCCGCCGCTTGAGATGCAACCGATGTTGAAGAACCATGTCATGCCTCGTTTGCGAAAGTTGTTCCCGGGAGCTTCATCCTTGGTCTCTCGCACCCTGCACTTTTGTGGCATCGGCGAGTCCACGGTCAATGAACAAGTCATGGACTTGCTTGCGCTCAAGAACCCGACAGTGGCACCGCTCGCCAGCGAAGGAGAGATGATGCTTCGCATCACGGCGTCAGCAGACACCAAGGAATTTGCGATGCAACAAATTGCTCCGATTGAAGCACAATTACGGGCGCAGTTCGCCCCGTACATCTACGGAGTGGACAGCGATTCGCTGCCGTCCGTTGTCGGAGACGGACTTCGGCAACGAAACGCGACGTTAGCTGTAGCAGAAAGTTGCACAGGCGGGCTGCTATCGTCTATGATTACTGCTGTCCCTGGTGCCTCGGAGTATTTCTGGGGTGGCGTGGTGTCTTATGACAACTCTGTAAAATCGGAAGTGCTTGGTGTATCAAAGGAGACGCTTGCGACGTATGGGGCCGTTTCTGAAGAGACAGCGAGAGAGATGGCCCTGGGGGTAAGAGCGGTGTGCGGGACCACGTACGGTGTTTCTATTACCGGGATTGCCGGGCCGGATGGTGGGACCGAGTTAAAACCTGTGGGTTTGGTTTATATAGGTTTAGCTGATTCGAGCGTATGCAACGTGTTTAAACTGCAATTAAGAGGTTCTCGAGAGCAGATTCGGCTGAGAGCGGCCAAGCAATTGCTGTGGAGACTCTGGAGTATGCTCGGTTGAAGCGTCAGAGACATGACGAACCGTGGGCGCAGTATTTGCAGAGTGATTCTGGGAAGACATTAATGATGGTGGACAGGCAACAACGGTTTGACCGCAACAACAGTTTGACCGGAACGACAGTTTGATGAGCTGCAAAGGTTTGGTGAGCAACAGGAGTTTGATGAGCTGCAAAGGTTTGGCAAACAACAGGAGTTTGATGAGCGGCAAGAGAGTTCGGTGAAAGAGCGACAGCAGTTCAGTGCGTAACAAAAGTTCAGTGTGTAACACAGGTTGGATGAGTAAAAGAATTCGCTGAGTAACAACGTCCAAGCATTAAACGGCAAGAATGAGTGAAAAACAGAATGTGAGAAACCGCGACAATGTGTTCGCGGGTGGCGGAAAGAAAGGTTGAGAGTATGGGTTCATTTCAGGATTTTGCACTTAGCAAGCGGGTACAGCAAGCGATTGACGGAATGGGTTTTGAAGAACCATCTCCGATTCAGGCAGCGTGTATCCCACTCGTTCTTACTGGGCGAGATGTGATTGGCCAGGCCCAGACAGGGACCGGGAAAACGGCAGCTTTCGGCGTGCCGATGATTGAACAGGTGTCCGCAGAAGGACGCGTCGAAGGATTGGTGCTGACGCCGACACGTGAGTTGGCGATTCAGGTGGCAGGAGAGTTTCGCAAGATTGGTAAGTTCAAGCGCGTACGTACGCTGCCGATTTATGGTGGGCAATCGATTGGTCATCAGATTCGTTCACTGCAACAGGGCGTGCAAATTGTCGTTGGAACACCCGGACGGGTACTTGACCACATTCGTCGCGGCACACTGCGGTTTGACAACCTCAAGACCGTTGTTCTCGATGAAGCGGATGAGATGCTTGATATGGGCTTTATCGAAGACATTGAAACGATTCTCAAGGAGACCCCGTCAAGCCGGCAGACGATGCTGTTCTCGGCAACGTTCACTCCTGAGATTAAGCGCCTTGCTGTTCGTTACATGAAGGATCCGGAACATGTCACAGTAAACCGCGGAGAAATTACGGTTCCGCTCACGGAACAGGTTTACTATAAGGTCCTCGAGCGCAATAAACTCGAGAGTTTGTGCCGGGTCATCGACAGCGAAGAGGTGGAACTTGGCATCATTTTCTGCCGGACCAAACGCGGCGTCGACGAACTGGTGGAAGCTCTTGTCGCCCGTGGCTACCTTGTCGATGGACTTCATGGTGATTTGAGTCAGGCGCAACGCGACAGGGTTATGCGTAAGTTCCGCAACAATGAAATCGAGTTGCTCGTCGCAACAGACGTGGCTGCCCGCGGCATCGACGTTGATAACGTCACGCACGTGATAAACCACGACATTCCACAGGATCCGGAGTCGTACGTGCACCGCATCGGCCGAACGGGTCGTGCAGGCAAGCGGGGTCTCGCCATCACGCTGGTTACGCCGCGTGAGTTTAAACTGCTCAAGCAAATTGAGCGTGAGACGAAGACCACTATGAGTTCCCGTGAAGTGCCGACGTTGGCGGATGTTGCGGAGCGTCAGGCTGAAATTTGGCGCAACCGTATCGTGGAGACGATTCAAAGCGGTGGGCTCGGGCACTACCGTGCACTGCTTGGCAACATGGTTGACGAGTACGATCCGGTGGATATCGCTTGTGCAGCACTGAAGCTGTCTTCAGCGGGCGAATTGCAGACTGAGGAGGGTCAAGATTACGACTTTGGCGAAACCGGTGGCGGCCCTGGCATGGTTCGTTTCTTCGTGAACATCGGCCGTGGTGCACACATTGGTCCAGCAGACTTGGTCCGCGCCATTTCTGAAGAAGCAGGTGTGCCGGGTCAGGTGGTCGGAAAGATCGACATCTTCGACCGCTTCACGTTTGTGGAGATTGAGGAAGACGCAGCGCCGTTCGTGTATGAGGCAATGCGCAAGGGTCGCATCAATGGCGCCCGCATCAACATGGAACCTGCCCGTCCGCGCGCTCGCACGCGCTGAGTGGAGAGCCGAGTTGCTGGCAGAGTGCATCTGCTGGCACCATTGCAGCAGGACGAACGTCCGGCAGGCACGAGTATGAGCTGGTTGAGCGTCCTGTAGAGTGAGTCTCCGGCTGGCTGAATCAATGCAGCACACTTCAGATGGGAGCCTGGATACAGGTTCCCATTTTTCTCGCACAAAAGGCGAACAAGTGTTTGCATTCCTTTAAGAAACTGATACAATAAGCAGCAGGAAGCGGAGATTGCGGGACGAATACTTGATAAGATGCTCATCATTGTTTTCCAGACGATAGTTTGGACGATAGTTTGGTAGATACGTTTAAGGATGGTGTACCCATGAACGACCGACGCGCGGCACTTGATATGGCACTGAAACAGATTGAGAAGCAATTTGGCAAGGGCTCGATTATGAGGCTCGGCGAAGCGTCTGCACATATGAATGTTGAAACGGTGCCGACCGGTTCCCTTGCACTGGATATCGCACTTGGGGTTGGCGGTCTGCCACGGGGCAGAATTATTGAAATCTATGGACCAGAATCGTCTGGTAAGACGACAGTTGCTCTACACGCGGTGGCCGAAGTACAAAGACGTGGCGGGCAGGCAGCGTTTATCGATGCAGAACACGCACTCGATCCGGTGTATGCCTCAAAACTCGGCGTGAACATCGACGAGCTGCTGATTTCGCAGCCAGATACGGGTGAACAGGCTCTGGAGATTGCTGAGGCACTTGTGCGCAGTGGTGCGGTCGAGATTATCGTGGTTGACTCGGTTGCAGCGCTCGTTCCGAAGAGCGAACTTGAAGGTGACATGGGGGATTCTCACGTCGGTCTGCAAGCTCGTCTGATGTCACAGGCGTTGCGCAAGCTTGCTGGCGCAATCAGTAAATCTCGCACAATTGCTGTCTTTATTAACCAGATTCGTGAGAAAGTCGGCGTCATGTTCGGCAACCCCGAAACAACCACTGGGGGCCGGGCCTTGAAGTTCTATTCGACGGTGCGCCTCGAAGTTCGACGCGCAGAAGCGCTCAAACAGGGTAACGATGTGGTTGGCAACCGTACACGTATCAAGGTGGTTAAGAACAAGGTTGCCCCGCCGTTCAAGCAGGCCGACGTCGACATCATGTTTGGCGAAGGCATTTCACGAGAAGGCAGCATTATTGACATCGGTAGCGAGATTGACGTGATTCAAAAGAGCGGTGCGTGGTATTCTTATGGCGATGAACGACTTGGGCAAGGACGTGAAAACGCGAAGCTATTCTTGAAGGAACATCAAGATATCTGTGAGAAGATTGAGAATCAAATTCGCGATGCATACCAGCTTGGGGCGGTCAAATCCCTGACGCCGGGTGCCGATACTGAAGAAGTGTTTGACTTTGACGAATAATCCACTGTCCACGATTTTGGGACATGAGCCTGCAAAACTTAACCCGGACTTTATCCGGATTCTTTTGGACAATCGGGATCCCTTGGAGATCCCGATTTCCACATGGGTAGACTTTGGTCTAAAGGACGGGCTGTCTCTTCCGGTCGAGGTGGTTGTTCAACTGGAGGAAGCGGCGACCCTCTCTCGATGGGAAGCCAGGGCACTGAGTTATGTTGGTTTTAAACCCCGTACCGAGTCAGAGGTGATACGTTACCTAACACGGAAAGGGGCGACGGTCGAAGTTGCAACAACCATCACGGAGAGATTACGGGAGCAAGGTTACCTGTCTGATAAAGAGTACGCTCAGATGTTTGTTCAAAGCTACGAAAAGCGTGCAAGTCGGAAGGAAATTGCGTGGCGACTTGGTCAACGGGGAGTCCATCAGGAGGACGTAAGTCAGGCGCTTGATGACCCGGAGTCCTATGACGGAGAACTTGAAGCTGCCATCCTGATTGCAAGAAAAGCACTTCGTTCGGGGAAACAGTCTGATTTGCAGACGGTTCGACAGCGCATCTGGAACCGTCTGCAGCGCAAGGGCTTCTCCGTTGAAACGACTCGGACCGCAATGAACCGCGTGATGGCCGAAATCGAGAGTATAGCATACTCGGAACTCCTTGACAACGATTGACATTGAATTATAGAATGAAACTGCGTATGCATTACGGCCTCTAGCTCAGGTTCTGTGCAGGTTGGCAGACTGTGGGCAAGGAGGCACTATCATATTGGCAACGTGGATATGGATTGTTGTCGCCGTTGTAACGTTGGCCGTTGGTTTCGGAGTCGGGTATTTCAGCCGAAAGTCGCTTGCCGAAGCAAAAATCGGCAGCGCCGAAGCGAAAGCGCTCGAAATCATTGAGTCCGCACAACGCGACATTGAAGCGAAGCAAAAAGAAGCACTCTTGGAAGCTAAGGATGAAGCCCATCGCATCCGTCAAGAGTTGGAACGCGAGGGGAAGGAACGTCGGTCTGAGCTGCAAAAGTTGGAGAAGCGTGTACTGCAGAAAGAAGAGTCGCTTGACCGTAAGTTGGAATCATTGGAGAAGAGAGCCGACGGCCTGAGGGACAAAGAGCGTGAACTTGCAGAAAAAGAGACAGAGATTGCCGGACTTCACCGAAAGCAGGTTGAAGAGCTGGAACGCATCTCAGGGTTTACGCAAGAGACTGCTCGTACGTTGATTTTGGCCCAGGTCGAACGCGACAGCCGACATGAAGCTGCTGTTTTGATGAAGGAAATTGAGCAGCAGGCAAAAGCTGAAGCCGAAAAGAAAGCCAGGGACATCGTGGCGACGGCGATTCAGCGGTGCGCGGCAGATCACGCGTCTGAGATTACAGTCTCAGTTGTAAACCTGCCGAATGATGAGATGAAAGGTCGAATCATTGGGCGCGAAGGTCGTAACATCCGTACTTTGGAGACATTGACTGGCATTGACTTGATTATTGATGACACTCCCGAGGCAGTAATCTTGTCAGGGTTCGACCCTGTACGCCGTGAAGTGGCGCGGGTTTCCTTGGAGCGACTGGTTGCGGATGGTCGTATTCATCCGGCGCGGATTGAAGAAATGGTCGAGAAAGCGCGCCGAGACATCGATGAATTGGTTCGCGAAGAAGGCGAACAGGCAACGTTTGAGACGGGGGTTCATGGAATTCATCCGGATTTTGTCAAACTGCTGGGGCGACTTAAATTTCGGACAAGTTATGGACAGAACGTTCTCAAGCATTCCGTGGAAGTGGCGCATCTCGCTGGGCTCATGGCCGCAGAACTTGGCCTTGACGTCAATCTTGCCAAACGTGGTGGCCTGTTGCACGACATTGGCAAGGCTGTCACCCACGAGGTCGAAGGTTCACATGTGGAGATTGGTGTGGATTTGGCGAAGCGTTATAAGGAAAGTCCAATTGTGATTAACGCGATTGCTGCACACCATGGGGATGTTGAATTTACCTCCCCGATATCTGTGATTGTTGCCGCTGCCGATGCCATTTCGGCTGCACGCCCAGGCGCTCGTCGTGAGACGCTCGACATTTACATGAAACGTCTCGAAAAGCTCGAATCCATTGCGGAATCGTTCGATGGTGTAGAGAAGTGTTACGCGATTCAGGCAGGTCGCGAGGTACGTATTATGGTTCGCCCTGATGTCATTGATGATGCCGAGAGTGTACGCATCGCCAAGGAGATTTCGAAGAAGATTGAAAATGAACTGGACTACCCAGGCCAAATTAAGGTCACAGTAATTCGTGAGACTAGAGCCGTTGAATACGCAAAATAGAGTAGCCTCTTGGCTACTCTATTTTTTGCAAAGAAGTCATCTGTGGTCGAGCATTGAATCGTAAGGGTGGGAGCAATTTGAACGTACTGTTTATTGGAGACATTGTTGGAATCGAGGGGCAAGACTACGTTGAAGAGGTCCTAGGTCGGCTGTCGAGCACGCACAATCTTCATCTCATTGTGGCCAACGGGGAAAACGCGGTTCATGGCCGTGGACTCAATCGAAAAGCAGCAGAAAAGCTGTACGACGCCGGAGTTGAAATTATCACTCTTGGCAATCACACGTTCGATCAGCGGGAGCTTCAAGAGTTTATCGATGAAGACTCACGCATCATTCGTCCCTGCAACTATCCTCCCGGTACGCCGGGCCGTGGCTTCACGGTGTGCAAGGTGGGAAAGAAGAGGGTTCTGGTTATCAATACCATGGGACGCACATTCCTCAGCCAATTGGATTGTCCTTTTCGTACTGTGGACGCTATCCTCGAAGCGCATCCGGATATTAAGCACGTCATTGTGGATATGCATGCCGAAGCGACGTCGGAAAAGCTCGCGATGGGGTGGTATCTAGATGGACGTGTTTCTGCGGTGATTGGCACGCATACACATGTGCCGACTTCGGATGAACGTGTGTTACCGCACGGCACTGCATATATAACGGATGTCGGTATGGTGGGTCCTCGCGATGGAATTCTTGGCATGGATAGAGACGTCGTCATCGGACGAATGTTGAGCCAGATGCCGGCACGGTTTACGGTGGCCAAGGGACCGCGGCAGTTTCATGCGGTGCTTTTTGAACTCGATGATGAGACGGGAAAGGCTGTGAGCATCGTCCGCATTCCAGAGTACGAACGTTGATGATAACGGATGCGGGCAGGAGATAGGTGAGGTCGAGCGTGATCGGTCATGGCGAAACCAGAGATGCCATGTTCAAATGTCATGAGAGCCGGTGCCATTCAAATGTAACTTTCGCAGCTTCACAGGAATAAATGCCCCTTTGGCGAATATCTCTATATTGTGCTAGTCCAGCGTTGTCTCAGTACCGCTCTACTCGTGCTAGTCCAGTTCCGGGTCGCCGAAGGAGGTCGCTTTAGTGGACGTATTAAAGGTATCTGCCAAATCGAATCCGAACTCTGTAGCAGGTGCTCTTGCAGGGGTGCTGCGGGAACGGGGCACGGCTGAAATCCAAGCCATCGGGGCCGGAGCATTGAATCAAGCCGTCAAGGCAGTCGCCATTGCGCGTGGGTTTGTTGCCCCGAGTGGGGTTGACCTCATATGTATTCCCGCGTTTACGGATATCGTCATTGATGGGGAAGAACGCACCGCCATTAAGTTGATTGTTGAACCGAGATAAACTGCTGAGAGGTTGATTTGTGGTTGGTGGGGGTGACTGTGTGCGAATCGCCGATGCACACGTAGACGTACTGTGGAGAATGTTGCGAAGCGACGCCAGCTTTTACGGCGAGTCACAGCTTCAAGCGAGTTATGACAAACTGTACAAGTCTGGGGTGGCCACACAGGTGTTCGCCCTGTTTGTCGATCCGGCCGACCCCGACACCCGCCAATTGGAGGACGTCCTGGTGTCGATTGATAAGTTTTATCGACATGTCGTGTCTCCGGGTTTGGTGCACGCGATTCGGTCAGTGGACGAGCTGGTTGCGGCACGGAACCAGGGCGTGATGGCAGGGTTGCTCTCGATTGAAGGCGGCGGCTGCTTACGGGGAAAACCTGAGTTGTTGCGCGTGATGTTTGACTTAGGGGTCCGTGGCATGGGCCTCACGTGGAACGCCCCCAATGCGCTTGCCGACGGCTGCATGGAACCTCGCGGCAGCGGACTCACTGGGGCGGGACGCGAGGTGGTCGCGGAAATGGCTCGTCTTGGAATGTGGGTTGACATCGCTCACTTGTCCGACAATGGCGTGGAAGACGTGTTCTCCCTTGCGAAGGGTCAGGTGATGGCGTCTCACGCGAATGCACGCCAGGTTCATAACCATCCGCGCAATCTCTCTGACTCGGTGATTAAGGAACTTGTCCGCCGACAGGGATGGATGGGGATGGTATTCGAACCAACCTTTGTGGATTCGGGAGACTACGTTTCATCCACACAGTTGTTTCGACACATGGATCACATCCTGGAACTCGGCGGCGAGGACATTCTCGGCTTGGGATCCGATTTTGACGGCACCACCACTCCAGTTTCCGGATTGTCCGACGCCGGGGACTATGCGACCTTTGCCACAACGGTAAAGGACCGTTACGGGGCCACCCTGGCCGACAAAATCCTGTTTCAAAACTTTGAAGACTTCCTGATGCGTTCGTTGCCGAGATCTACCGCCGTGTAGACAGCGTATGCCCAGACAGGGAACCCTGTCTCTGCGTCAAGCATCAGTTCAAATGCGCCGATGTAGACAGCGTACGCGCAGACAGGGAACCTGCGGTTAGGGTATGCGTAGACAGGCAACCGGTCAAGTATGTGTAGACAGGATATGTGTCGTCAAGTGAGTTATAGAAGGAGAGGCAGGGGCCTCCGCGGCAATGCTGAGCCCCCTGCCTATTTATGTCCAGCATGTCCACCATGTCCACGACCAGGGATTACCGATGGAGCGAACAACGATCCATAAGGAAAGCGCGCCGAGAGGCGCGCTACCTACTTCCGATTTTAACAATCCCGTCATGCAACCTCGACTCCAAACATGCAATAATGTCTCGCGTGCTGGCATGTTTGCGTCGTGGAATGCGATCTTGTTTCATGCAATGGAACGAGTTTTGTCGACGGGTTATCTATTCTCTAGCACAACGTGAAGGGACGGAAATAACGCGCTGCCAGCGCGCTATTTCTGATTCGAATCCGCCTGCGCAAAAGAAATAGCGCGTTGTCAAAGCGCTAACTTCTGCAACAACCCTCATAGCGCGCTCTCATATCGCTATTCTACGGCACCTCAGAGTATAACGCGTTACGAGCGCGTTATTGAGGTTAGCCGTGGGTAGTGTCCCCTTGAATAGCGCGTTGCCAGCGCGTTACTGGCAACAGGCCACCGCAGTGTACCCTATCGCCCCGCTTCACCGCCGATTGCGCACCGTGGATGCGTAAAGGAGTTCCATATCGCTCTGAATGAGCCGCGCTTACGCACTGAGGATGCCAAATGGCGTCCTGCGTCCAGCCCGTCCAGCCCGTCCAGCCCCGCCAGCCCCGCCAGCCGGTCAAGCCCGATTTTACCCGCGCGCCGTGTCGCCAATAACAGTCATTCGCCCTCCCGCATAGGATGTGGCGTAATGTCTGGGCGGTGGCAGATGCCCCGCACGAAGTAGGCACCACTGACATCCGTCCAGCATACTGTTGCATTACGAGCCGGGCTCGGCAACCGTCAGGCGCCAGGTTGCAAAAAGCTCGGAGGTACAGAGGAGGTTTCCGCATGGTGCTCTCAAACAAGGACCTCAACTACCGGGAAATTGTTGCAAACGCGGTATGTGGTCGCGGCAGCAAATACTCTCAAACCACCTATACGCTTCGACCTGCCAATCGACCAACTACGATTGGCGGTTGCTGGGTGATGAACCACAGCTGCGAGGCAGAACTGGTCGGTGACTACGTTGAGGTGCACGGTCGATTCGACTGCAATGTCTGGTATTCGTACAACGGCAACTCCGAGACCGCCGTCGCGAAGGATACCGTCTCCTATGTCGAACAGATTGCCCTGCGCGATCTCGATATGGACGCGGACCGCGACAGCCGCGAGGTGCAAGTGCGGGTGCTGCAGAATCCGAACTGCTTGGATGCCACTGTGACCGGCAATGGGTCAGAAATCCTGGTTCGGGTGGAGAAAGAGCTCGGTGTCGAAGTCATTGGCCGAACCAAGATCACCGTTTTGACGGCTGACTTGGCTGAAAAGAAGGAAGAGGACTTCATCGATGATGAAGAAGATCTGTTGGAGGAAGTTGAAGTCGAGGACTGACCTGAACACGCTCGAACACGCTCGAACACGTTCGAACTCCATCGAACTCGACTCAACCAAAAATCTTTCAACGAGGGCGACGGGGCGGTCTACGCCCCGTCTTTTTTCTCTCGTAGTGGAGAGTGGCCCTGCACCCTAGCGCGCAGGAACACGGAGGTGAAACCCTTGATGGTGCGGTTCATTGTAGATCCCACTGTTCCAAAACAGCAAGTCATATGCAGCGGGAAGAAGTTTGCACCTGACGGAGGTATCAAAATCAGGTATGGGAACCGTGTCGTCTCCTGTACCGTCCACAATCAAACCGCACCCGGGGCCAAAGGTCGTACAGTCGACACGGGTGCTGCACCCACAGCCAAAGGTCGCACAGCAGCTGACACACGGGCTGCAGCGGTCGTCAAAGGTCGTACAGTCGACACGGGTGCTGATACGCGTGCTGACACGCGTGCCACCTCGGAGAAAGACGTTCAGATGCGTATAAGCAGTCAACTCCAAAAAACGCTCCGCCTACCTGCAGCGGGACGACTTCATTGCACGCAAGCAAATGGCATGTGGAGACTAGGCCCCTGTCTCGGTGTGTACGTGACGAAAGAGAAAAACCCGCAGCGAATGTTTGGCGAGCAGACCCGCTTGTTGGAGGACCTAACCCGTTATGCAGAGGAGCGCGGTGTCGACATCGTCGTCTTAACGCCAGGTTTCAAGGACAGGAAGCGTGGTTGGCGCTTCGACACAGGACTCGGGACGTGGCATGAGACGCTGGTGACCCTTCCTGATGTTGTGCTGCGTCGCTC
The DNA here is from genome assembly GCA_017298655.1 of Alicyclobacillus curvatus. Taxonomy (GTDB): domain Bacteria; phylum Bacillota; class Bacilli; order Alicyclobacillales; family Alicyclobacillaceae; genus Alicyclobacillus_B; species Alicyclobacillus_B curvatus. The sequence goes on along the minus strand of CP071184.1, from coordinate 1,573,921 downwards.
AGGGACGTTTCACGAAGCGGATGCCAAAGTGACTGCGGACTTAAACGCCTTTCAAAAGGCTGGTCGATTGCACAGCCTGCCACGCAACAGCAGCAACAAGTGGACGTTTTACCGGGTGATGCAGCAAAGCAGTACACTGCGGCCCTATGTCCCTGCAACCGTCCTCGTGACGTCGGCGGCCGAGCTGAAGACCGCCTTGCAACGGATGAGAGACGCGTACCTCAAACCGATTAACGGTGCGCAAGGAGTGTGCATTCATCGCATGCAGTTGCGAACCGGCGGAGTCATTTTGATGTCGCGGGAAGAGCGCGTGGTTCCAAGGGCAGCAGAACGGCTGTCTACGCGCTTTCGGCCGGACACGCGGTTGGTCACTTCAGAACTTCGTGGAGATACGGACCTTCAGTCGTTTTGGCTGTCGATTCAAGACAAGTTCCGAAAATGGGTGCTGCAGGAATCTGTTCAACTCTTGCATACGACAGATGACCGTCCCGTTGATTTCCGCTGGCTGGTTCAGTATGCTGACGGACCGCAAGTGCTTGGCCGCGTCGCGCGGGTTGGGTCTCCCGGGGCCATCACAACCAACCTGCACACGGGCGGAAAAGCCATGGATGCCAAAGAGGTTTTGGAACTCATCCCGGATATTGATGCAAAGCAGACCATCGCAGATATGGACACGCTTGCACTTGGTGTTGTCGAGCAGTTACGTCACGCTTTTGGACCCTTTGCAGAGGTGGGGATAGATATCGGAATTGACGAAAGCGGCAAGGTCGTCGCCTTTGAGGTCAATCCGACACCTGGTAGGCGAATGCTGAGATCGCTCTCGGACAACGTCCGCAAACTGTCACTCGTTACGCTGGTTGAATATGCTATCAGGGCCGCTGGGTTTGAAAACGGAAAGTGACGAAAAGGGAGTCGTTCGGATGGGGACAGGAGAGAAGATGCGTCTTGTAATCTTTGATAACCCACAAGTATTCATTCGAATTCACCCTGCTCTCGTGCCCCGCGTCTCGCTGCGGCCCGATTCAACCTGCAATTTCACGTTCGGGACCAAGCACACGTCTGTTCCTGTTGTGGTTGACCGGCAAGCCCCGATGGATGGCGTGTTGGTCAGTCGGCCGCTTCACCAGCAATTGTCTCCCGATGTCGATCTCGATTTTGTTCACGTCACAACGGAGAACAATCAGGTTACCGTAGGCCCGCTCATTGGCATCCTCTGCAATCCCGTCTGGAATGCCAAGCAGGGACGGCTTAAAAATAACAACCAACTGCCTGGCTTGCAAAAGATGGCAGAAATCGGTCGCCGTGAAGGTGCACTCGTGTATCTGTTCGGGCTGTCTTCAGTCGACTTTCGGGCGCATTCGGTGACAGGCTATGTTTGGAATGGCGGGCGTTGGACGCGAACGATACTGCCGCTGCCAGATGTCATTTACGACCAAGTCATCTCACGGAAAATCGAGAATTCGAAGACCTACCTCGAGAAACGCAAACGTCTGAGCGAGTTGTACAAAGACCGAATCTTCAATGATGGGTTCTTTGACAAGTGGAAGGTGTACGAATGGCTCGTGGGTGACAAGCGCTCGAAGCCGCATGTTCCTGCGACGGTACGCTACAGTGGGGTGCAGAGCTGTGCGAGATTCATTCATGCGCACGATGTCACGTTCCTCAAGCCGGTCCATGGAAGTCTTGGGCTCGGCATCATCCGTGTCACAAAGCAGGGCGAAAAATCGTTGCGCTATGAGGTAAAACATAAAAACCAGCAAGAACAAGGGGTTGCTGCGTCGCCTCTGCAGTTGGCGGAGACATTGCGCCGACGTCTGGCGAGGCGGCCGTATGTCATGCAGCAGGGGCTCCGATTAGCGAGGTATCACGGATGCCCCTTTGACGTGCGCATCGTGTTGCAACGGGATGGAACGGGCGAATGGAAACGGACCAAGATGTTTGCGCGAGTCGCCAAGGAGGGGGACTTTACGTCGAACCTCAGCAGCGGCGGCGAGGCATTGCCGGTGGGGACCATCCTGCAGTCGTTTTATGCCAAGGACGCAGACAGGAAAAAAGCGAGAACTCGAATGAACCGGGTGGCGACGTTGGTGACAGAGGTCATGGAAGCGCAGTCGGGTAAGCAATTTGGCGAGCTTGGCATCGACATTGGGCTGGACGAAAAGGGACACGTCTGGGTGATTGAGGTGAATTCAAAACCATGGAAACGGCCGTACACGGAAAAGGGTCGGCAGGACCTTGTCGATCTCGCTTTCACACGGCCAATGGAGTACGCCATCTACCTGGCAAATAAACGGTGAACCGCCACCAGAAAGGAGTTGTCGCCTTGTGACGTACTACTTACTGCATACGGGGCAGCCGTCAGCAAAGCGCCTGCTCAAACGGGTGGCAGATTTAAGAGAGTACAAGTCAGCGGCCGACGTGAGAGCGGAGGATGTGGTCATCCGATTCGGAGAATCGTACGAAGCGGATCCGCCTCAAGGGAGAGTGCTCAATCCTCGAAACGCGATGGAGCGCGCGAAGGGCCGGCAATCCATGATAACGTTCCTGCGCAGGATGGGTGTGCGCACGTTGCCGAAAAACCCAAGCTCTCAAGGCATCAATATTGCCCGTCATTACCGGTTTCCCATTTACGACCTGCGGGGGTTAACCTGTTTTCGCTCGGACACCGGCCCTGCCTGGGTGAATCAGCGCATCCAGCGGATTCAGGAGAATTTCCGCGAGGTCGCTCTTGATGACGACAAAGTGACGATGCGGGCGATGTACCTCGCTGTGCGAGCTCTACACACACTTGGTCTCGACAATGGGTTAGTCAGCATTGCGATGGGGCAAAAGGGTGTTCTGTACGTTGTTGATGTGACGCCAAACCCTGTGCTCAAAGGGCGTCTCCTCGACGTGTTTGTGAGCGCCGTGGAGAGACACATGGATGTGGATGCGGAACTTGCCAAAAACGGTGTGGGACCATTTCTACTGGGGACAGACGTCGAGGTAATGTTGAAAAACGCGACATCCGGCAAGATGGTCCTCGCCAGTCAGTTCTTTTCACGCAAAGGAAAGATAGGCTGCGATGACCGCAGTGTGCAGTTCGACGGTAAGCGGCTGCCGCTCCTTGAACTGCGACCGGATCCGGATTCGAATCCGCTCGCTCTGATTAACAATCTGAAGAAGTTGATGACTGAAGCATCGACAGCGATTAATCGGCGTGCTGTTGAGTGGCGGGCTGGCAGCATGCCATTTAAACCATATTCCATCGGCGGTCATATCCACTTTTCAGGTGTGCCGTTTTCGAGTCAGCTCGTTCGTGCCCTTGATAACTATGTTGGATTGCCGTTGATGGTCATCGAAGACCAAAAAACAGCAGTGCCGCGTCGTGCGCGTTACGGCTTTTACGGAGACATCAGGCACAAGGACTACGGCGGGTTTGAGTATCGGACACCCGGTAGTTTTGTGGTGAGTCCGGAAATTGCAGCAGCAGCCATTTGTTTAGCATACGTTGTAGCGGTTCACCATCGAGAATTACCCGTTTATGACATCTACGACCGGAATCTGCAGGAGAGTTTTTTCAAAGGGCACACAGGGGCACTGGCGCCGATTGCGGAGCGGAACCTGTCACTTCTCTCTCGTACCTCAACGTACGCAAGATACCGGGAGCAGATAGATCCGCTTCTGGCGATGATCCGTTCGGGTACCGTCTGGGATGAAATGAGAGATGTTCGAGTTGCGTGGGGAGTTCCGCTTGTAAGGCCAAAGGCGACACAGACGCCAATGCGCCGCAGAGCTGCGTCACGCGGCTGAGGCGCATAGAGGGGAGCGTGATTGCGATGAGTGAGACGGACAGCGCACAGTTGGTATGGTTACGGGATAACGGGAACATTCAATTGGTCCTCTACACAAGCACCGGTCAGAAACGTGATTTGGATAGTACAGCAGCGACAGTCCGCTTGTCGAATCTCCGTCTCCCGTGGGTGACCTCACTTGCGGCCAAAAAGATTGTCTACAGACATCCGATACAGTTGGCACAGCGTGGAAAGGCTGTTGTTGCCGGCCCTGTATTCGCGATTCTCGCAGGTAATCGGCATTTTACCGGCAGCCGCGCCGATTTCCGGGATGTCTTGCAGACAGGCAGGGACCACGGAGAGTTCGTTTACGTCCTGCCCACTGAATGCGTGACGGAGGAAAAGATGTGGACGGGGTATGTGCGGGTCGGTTATCAAAAGTGGATTGCGATTCCTTGCCCTCAACCGGAGGCAGTTTACAACCGCATCCCAAACCGCGTACTCGAGCGAATCAAGCCGGCCCTCGCTGCCAAGCAGAGACTGCAGCGGTTTCACATCCCGATGTTCAACCCGGATTATTTCAGCAAGGCAGAAACGTACGACGTTCTTCGGCGGGCCGGGCTCGGACACTATCTGCCACGTACACTCGATGTGATGACGTGGTCAGGATTCTCGGCAATGCTCCGTCAGTCGCAGGGTGTCTACCTGAAGCCCACACATAGCTCCGTGGGACACGGGATTATGCGCGTGGACAAAAGCGGATCGGAATGGAGAGTACGTGTTCTGAAGAACCTCAAGCACAGTGAATATCGCGCGCATTCGCTCGAGGCAGCGTGGAAGCTGGTGCTGCAACATCGCATCCCAGGGAACTACGTCATGCAGCGTGCCATCTCGCTTGTGGAATGGGAAGGTAAGCCCTGTGACTTGCGGGTTCTTCTGCAAAAGCAGGAGTCCAACTGGCGTGTGGTAGGCAAAGGCGTGCGCGTGGCTGGGGCGAGGTCGATAACGACGCATGTGCCTGCAGGCGGATCGATTGTGGCGCTCTCGCAGTTGCTGGGAGCGGCGTTCCCAGACAGTGCAGAAGACGTGCAGGAGCGGGTGGAATCCCTTGCGTTGTCCTGCGCACGGGCCATTGACGCCCATTACAACGGCAGGCTGGGTGAGATGTCGATGGACATCGGGCTCGACAAAGATGGCCGCGTCTGGCTGTTCGAGGCCAATTCGAAGCCAATGAAGTTTGACGAGCCGCAGATTCGCGAGCGTTCACTCAAAGGAGTCCTAAGTCACCTTACAGAGTTGCGCCGTGGTCCCGAAATCCGCTAACCTAACCCCATGATAGTTCAAATGGGGGCCATGACATGGGGAGAGAAGTATGGTTAGTTGATGCGTTTACAACGAAGAGGTTTGGCGGTAATGTCGCCGGCGTAGTTCCCTTTGCAAACGAGCTCACGGATGAACAGATGCAGGCCGTCGCGGCTGAGTTGGCTGCGTCAGAGACAGCCTTTGTATTGCCGCCGTCACCTGGGGTCGACGCCGACTTACGGCTTCGTTACTTCACCCCGGCTGTGGAGGTAGACCTGTGTGGGCACGCGACAATCGGTTCAATGGCTGCGCTGTTCGAAAACGGCCGGATTGGCGACGGTCTGGCAGAGACTGCGGTTTGCCGCGTTGAGACGCGTGTCGGGGTTCTGCCCATCACGCTCGGCTATAAAGACGGGCTGCCCTATGCGGAGATGGGACAAGCCGCTCCGAGATTTCGGGAAGCCCAGGTCGACCTGACACAGCTCGCCTCTTGGCTTGGTATCTCCGCGGATGACTTTGACCTGACTCTCCCGCTTGGCATCAGTTCGACGGGACTGTGGGACCTGTTTGTACCGGTGAAGTCGCTTTCTGTCATGCAAGCACTGAGGCCGGACTTCGCGCGCCTTGCGGCATGGAATATGGAACTTGACGTTGCCAGTACACATCTGTACACGAAGGATGCAGTGCATGCGTCGAGTGATTATCATGCGCGCGACTTTTCGCCCGCTCTCGGCATTCCGGAAGACCCTGCGACCGGTACGGCCAGTGGTGCCTTGAGCGCATTGCTGCGGTCGCACGGACATATCGGTTATGGTCAGCATGTTACGTTTGAACAAGGGTTTGAGATTCACCGCGACAGTTACATCGAAGCGCATGTGGAACAGGGCCCTGACGGGGAGGCTGATTCGGTGTTTGTCGGGGGACCGGCTGTCGTATCGGTAAAAGGCGAGCTTATGATGGATTGATATGGCCCCCGTGGTCGGTGGTCGGTGGTCGGTGGTCGGTGGTCGGTGGTCGGTCCTCAGGGGGCAGGCTGCGTCAGGGTCGGGGTGCGTTAGAGTCAGGAGGCGTCAGAGTCAGGAGGCGTCAGGGTCAGGGTGCGTCAGGTTTCCGTCCGCGCTATCCACTGCTGTGCCGGCCGTCGGGTGCCCTCGGCTTTTCAAAGTCATGTGTTATGATAGAAAACAGACACATCTTGGCAGCTGTTGTTTTGCGCAGCAACAGCCGATTTTATGCAGCAACATACGATTTTGCGCAGCACCATGCGATTTTTGTGCAGCAACATCGGGTTGTGTACAGCAAGATTTGGTGATCGTGTCACAGGGACGATATCCTTTATAATAGAGACGTTGTGTGTTAGCTTCCGAGACTTCTCTGCGAGACGTGTTTGCGACAGTGTTTCAAAGAGCGTTTCCGAGACGTGTCTGCAACAAGTGCTTTCGAGTGAAGTGTCTAGGAGCACGTTCCGCCCCCGGGACGTACCGAAAGTGAGGTAGACCGTATGGAGAATTTGATTGACCAGCTTCGTCAGGGCAAGCTTCAACCTGGCGCGGGGTTGACGTTTGGAACACACCGACCGAATCCTGTCGAACGCATTGTCTTTGATGCTTCGACACTCGCACAAAACTATCAGATGGGGACAAAGGCATCCGGAGTCCCGTATCGATATATCATCAAGACCTACGGCTGTCAGATGAATGAACATGACACGGAGACCATGGCAGGACTGCTTGAGGCGATGGGGTATGAGCCAGCACTGACAGACGAAGAGGCAGACTTTATTCTTTTTAACACCTGTGCTGTGCGCGAGAACGCCGAAGACAAGGTGTTCGGAGAAGTTGGGCGGCTTCGTCCGCTCAAGTATCGAAATCCAGAACTCTTGATTGGACTTTGCGGCTGCATGGCGCAAGAAGAAGGCGTGCAGAAGCTCGTGCTCGACAAGTTCCCTTGGGTCGATGTCGTCTTTGGCACACATAACATTCACAGATTGCCGGAACTCGTGTTTCGCGCCAGAGAGAGCCAGGAGACGGTGCTCGAGGTCTGGGATGCGGCTGCTCAGACCGTGGAAGCCGTACCGCGGTCGCGCAAGGAGTCGACACGTGCCTGGATCAACATCCAATACGGCTGTAACAAGTTCTGTACCTATTGCATCGTGCCTTACACGCGCGGCCGCGAACGCAGTCGTCTGCCGGAAGACGTGATGGAGGAGATTACGGCGCTTGTCGCGGACGGTGTTCGGGAAATCACCTTGCTTGGACAAAACGTCAACGACTACGGTGTCGATCTCGCTACAGTCACCTTTGCCACACTCCTTAGGCAGGTCAACGAAATTGAAGGATTGAAGCGAATCCGCTTCACGACATCCAACCCGTGGAACTTCACGGACGAGCTGATTGACGCGATTGCCGAGTGCGACAAGGTTGTGCCGCATATTCACTTGCCTGTGCAGTCCGGCAACAACCACGTTTTAAAGCGCATGAACCGCACACACACGCGCGAGTTCTACCTTGAGCTCGTGAGCAAGATACGGAGCAAAATTCCGGGCGTAAGTCTGACGACGGATATCATCGTCGGGTTCCCCGGCGAGACGGAAGAAGAGTTTCTCGACACCGTTAGCCTCCTTGAGGAGGTCCGCTACGACAACGCCTATACGTTTATCTATTCGCCGCGTGAGCATACACCTGCTGCAACATTCGCGGACGATGTAACAGCCGAGACGAAAAAGCAGCGTTTGTTCCGTTTAAACGAGGTCCAATACGCCATCAGCCTTGCGCAAAACCAGAAGCTGATGGGTCAGGAACTCGAGGTCCTGGTGGAGGGGCAGAGCAAGACGAATGCTCATGTCCTTGCGGGCAGGTCTGACACGAACAAACTCGTTCTTTTTGAAGGTCCGGTATCGTTGACAGGACGCGTTGTGCGCGTGCGGATCAAAGAGCCAAAAACATGGACGCTCTATGGCGACATCCAAGAAGTGCTCGACGAAGGCTTAACAAACGGCGAATTTGCAGCCGATAAACTTGAAAACAGTGAATTCGCGGCCGACAAACCAACAGGTGCCACATTCACGAAGGAGGCATTGGCGTGACCCATGACCTGCTCTTAACAAAGGCTGAAGATATCGGGCGCTCGATTGCGAAAAGTGAGTGTGCCCGTCAATTCTGGCAGGCAAGAGAAAAGATGGCACAAAATCCACAGGCGCAGAGCCTGTTTGAAGACTTGAAACTGAAGACCAACAACAAGCTTGGGCTGATCCAGGCCGTCGGAACCAGTCATCCGAAACTGAAAGAACTCGATGCCGAGATTCAGTCCATTGAGACTAAACTCTATGAAATACCAGTTGCCATGCAGTACAAGGATGCGCAAGACGAACTAAACAGCATCATGCAGGACCTGATGAGTGTCTTGATGGACAGACTTGCACCCGAGTTGCCAGTTGAGTTTGGCCCACGTGAAGGCTGCGGGAAGGGCCCCGACGGAAACGGCTGCAACTGCGGCGAGCGCGATTAGATCCAGACGGCATCGCGGCTTCGAGTGAGGTCCGCTGGAATGAAAGGGCGCCTGAAACGGCGCCCTTGATTATATCGAAATTGGTGGTGACAGGGTTTGGCGTTGACGCCCATGATGCAGCAGTACCTCGAAATCAAGGAGTCCAATCCGGACGCGCTGTTGATGTTCCGGCTTGGCGACTTTTACGAACTCTTTTTTGAAGATGCCGTGACAGCGAGTAGAGTCCTCGAAATCACCCTGACCGGGCGGGATGCCGGCGAGCAGGGGCGGGTTCCGATGTGTGGTGTTCCCCATCACGCGGCGCAGCAATACATTGGCCGTCTTATTGAAAACGGGTATTGCGTTGCCATCTGCGACCAAGTGGAGGATGCGAAAGCAGCAAAAGGTCTCGTCAAGCGCGAAGTGATTCAGGTGGTAACCCCTGGTACGTGGATGAAAGACGGAGAGTCAGACAGTCGCTTCCTTGCGGCGGTGACGAAGCTCGGCTTGCTTATCGGCATCGCTTTTGTCGACGTCGGTACGGGGGAAGTATGGTACGGGTCAGCAAGTGATGAGGAAGCGCTGCGCGAGGTCCTTGTCAGCTATCGTCCACTTGAGATCCTTGTCTCAAACGCAGAGTCGGCCTTGATACCGGGACTCGAGGAATACTGCAAAGAGGTTGCGGCGCGGTTGAGTCATGTGCCGGACAGCAACTCACGAAGTAAACACGAACTCGCGTCTATTACTCGTCAGTACCGGGTTGTACATACAGAATCTCTCGGTCTTCAAAACCCCTCTCCGGAAGCCGCCGCTGTCGGACGTTTGCTGCTCTATTTGGAAGAGACACAAAAACAAGTGCTCAGTCACTTAAAATCGCCGACGGGTTTTGAGAACTCTGGACAAGCCTTTCTTGATGTGGTCGCGAAGCGAAACCTCGAGCTCCTGGAAACGCAGCGCACGCGTCAGAAGAAAGGGTCATTGTACGGTCTGCTCGACAAAACGAAGACCGCGATGGGGTCACGACAGATGCGTCGTTGGATTGAACACCCATTGATGAATGTAGAGCGCATTGAACATCGCCTTGAAGCCGTCGAGTGGTTGCTTGGCGAGTTGTTCATCCGCGCAGAACTGCAAGAATGGCTGGCTCGTGTCTACGACCTTGAGCGGCTCATCGGCAAGGTCGGCTTTGGTTCGGCGAATGCCAGAGACCTGGTCGCCATCGCGCAAAGCCTGAAGTCTGCTCCGCAAGTTCGGACACTGCTCGACGGGGCTTCGCCGCATCTCTTGTCGCAACTCTCTCACGGGTTGCCTGACCTGTCTGGGCTCGCCGCACAGATTCTCGATACACTCGTTGAACAGCCCCCTCTGTCCGTGCACGACGGCGGCATGATTCGCGAAGGCGCCGATGAAGATTTAGATGTCTTTCGCAACATGCACGTGGACGGTAAACAGTGGCTGGCGGAGTTTGAGTCGCAGGAAAAGGAAAATACAGGAATTCGAACACTCAAAATCGGTTACAACAAGGTGTTCGGCTACTTTGTCGAGGTTTCGAAGGCGAACACCCACTTAGTACCCGCGCACTATGAGCGGAAACAGACGCTCGCATCGGCGGAACGGTACACTCTGCCAGAGCTCAAAGAGCGCGAAGATGAGATTTTGCATGCGGAAGAGCGGGCGCTGGCACGTGAGTACGAACTTTTTGTGAGTCTTCGTGATGACGTGGCCCTTGCGATTCCGGACATTCAGAAGACGGCGGAGCGGCTCGCAGAGCTCGACGCCATTCTTGCACTCGCCACAGCAGCTGCGGAGTATGGCTACGTACGCCCGGTTGTCGTCGAGGAGCGCGGGATTGAGGTGGTGAATGGGCGTCACCCAATGGTCGAAGCCGCCGCCCCGTTGTCATTTGTGCCAAACAGCGTGAACCTCGGGTCTGGCAGTGACTTCATCCTGCTTACGGGGCCAAACATGGCAGGTAAGAGTACCTATATGCGGCAGATAGCGCTCATTGTGCTGATGGCACAAATCGGATCGTTCGTTCCTGCTGACAGGGCACGCATCGGCGTCGTCGACAGGGTGTTCACCCGCATTGGTGCCTCTGATGACCTCGGGGCTGGCCAGAGTACGTTCATGGTTGAGATGGTGGAACTCGCGCAGATACTGAGGCAGGCGACACCGCGCAGTCTTGTGTTGCTTGACGAGATTGGACGGGGAACGAGCACGTACGACGGGATGAGCTTGGCTGAGGCCGTGATGGAGGCATTGCTCGTACCGGGACGCAATCCGTTGACCTTGTTTGCCACGCACTATCACGAATTGACGGAGCGTGCCCTTGCCCTGCGCGGCGTCGAGAACTTTTCTGTCGCCGTCCAGGAGACGAAAGACGGCGTCACTTTCCTTCATGCTGTTGTGCCGCGTCCGGCTGATAAGAGTTACGGCATTCAGGTCGCAAAGCTTGCTGGGGTCCCGGGGCCAGTCATCAAGCGCGCAACGGAGATTTTGGCGCAGCGGGAGCAAGAAGCAGCCAACGGCCGGCAGATGTTTGCGGGAGTGGATACAGAGACGCAGGTGGATACGGCCCTCGGAGCCACAGTTACGGCAGGGGCAGTCACGGAAGGGGCAGTCACGGAAGGGGCAGTAAGGGAAGGGGTAGCAACGGGATCGGCAGTCACGGAAGGGGCAGTAAGGGAAGGGGCAGCAACGGGATCGGCAGCCGTCGTAGGCGTGGCAGCAGTGGCAGCGGCAACAGAGACGGCGAGTGCCATTGAAGGTGTCAGCCAACCCGTGCCAGAGTTAAACCAGGCGCCCCCAGTTCCAGCGGAACTCCTCGCCTGGCTCGATGACGTCCAGAGACTTGCCGTCGAACGAATGACCCCGATTGAAGCTATTGGTCGATTGGACGAGGTTGTGCAAAGAGCAAGGGAGGTGTCGGCATGGGCCAAATCCAGGTAATGTCTGAGGCCCTCGCCAATCAAATTGCGGCGGGGGAAGTGGTCGAACGCCCGGCATCGTGTGTGAAAGAACTGGTTGAGAACAGTCTTGACGCTGGGGCGAAGACGATTGTCGTTCAACTCGAAGAAGGCGGCATCAAACGTATCCGCGTTCAAGACGATGGACACGGCATGGACGAAGGAGACTTGCGGCTCGCGTTTTCCAGGCACGCCACCAGTAAGGTCAAATCCTCCCGCGACCTGTTTCGCATTGGGACCTTGGGATTTCGCGGCGAAGCCTTGGCTTCGATTGCAGCCGTGGCCCGGGTGAAGCTGCAGTCGCGAATGGCGGACAGTGAACAAGGTCATGGCATCTCCGTCGAAGGCAGCACCACCAAAGGGGCGGTGGAACCCGTTGGGATGCCAGTCGGAACCATCATCGAAGTTGCAGACTTGTTTTTCAATACACCTGCTCGGCTCAAATACCTCCGTACCGTCCAGACAGAACAGGCGCGATGCGTGGAAGTCGTACAAAAGGCGGCGCTCAGCCGTCCAGATGTGCGCATGCGCGTCGATGTGGATGGTCATGTTCTGTATCAGACGACGGGTGCAGGGAATCCGCAGAACGTGCTTGCCACGCTCTACGGGGTGGGTGAAGCAGGTCAACTTCTGCACATCGAGGGACAGACGCCCGATTACCGCATCGCCGGGTACATCGGCCGGCCGACGCAAGCGCGTTCCAGCCGCACACACGCCAATCTCTTTGTCAACCAACGGCCCATCCGAAATATCGCAGTACATCAGGCCATTGCCGGCGGTTACGGGCAACGGCTGATGGTCAACAAGCAACCGATGTATGCAGTCTACATTGACCTCGACCCTGGGCTCGTCGACGTCAACATCCATCCTCACAAGTCAGAGGTACGATTCAGCGAAGAACGAGATCTGACCCAGTTCTTACAGCAACTCGTACGCACGGCGCTTGATGAGGCATTCCTCGTCCCGACCGCACGCCTAAACAGCACTGGCAGCCGTGCGGAACAAGGGCCGCGACCCGTACAGACCGGACTCGGCATCATTCCCAAGTCACCGTGGCACGACGCAAATCGTCCGCAGGCAGGGCACCCACAATCAAGGCAACCACAGTCCGAACAACCGCTGGCAGGACATGTGCACAAGCAGGCACAGTCGGACGGAGGCGTGCAAACAACTCAGACTCTCCCTGCTGAAACCGTCGGCCGTGCAACACCCAAGGTCTCTGCATCGACACAGCAGCTGAAATATCCAGCAGGGACCCGTTCTCTGCCGCCTGAGGTTCTCGAGTCCATGTACGGTGGCGACAACTCTACCGGGCCGGTGGTGCGGGAACGTGCGAATGACAGCGGCCATCCGGCGACTGGCGAACCGCAAGCCAGACCAACCTCAACCTTACCGGATGCGCAGACCACGCCGCTGCAAGGGGATGCGGCGGACATCAGTGAAGAAAACGCCGCTGCGGGAGAGAGCGTTGTGCCGAGCGCAGAGTTATCCGCACCCACACGAGAGGGATGGCGCCTTCGGCCGATTGGTCAGACGCTTGGAATGTACATCCTTGCTGACGACGGGGAAGACCTCTACATCATCGATCAACATGCGGCGCACGAACGCGTCCTCTACGAACGGTTCACGAAACAAATGAAGGCGAGGTCCGCGCACAGCATTGAACTCTTGACGCCGATGCCGTTCCATCTGTCGCCGGGGGATGCTGCGGTACTGACGCAGCACATCGACGTGCTTGCAGAAATGGGGCTCTCGTTCGAGCCGTTTGGCGGCTACTCTTTTATGCTGCGGTCGATTCCTGCTGTGTGGGACGGGCTTGACCCGAGCGCCTTGGCGCAGGAACTTGTGTCGTCGCTGGCGGAAGACACTCGCGCGGTGGACGTCAAAGTGGCGCTTCGTGAGCGCATCATTATGCGTGCATGCAAAGCTGCCATCAAGGCAAATCATCGCCTGTCTGATATGGAGATGCGTGCGCTTATCGACGCATTTTCTGACCTTGACGATCCGTTCCATTGTCCGCATGGCCGCCCGGTCTTCGTTCGTTTGACCAGCCGTGATTTGGAAAAGGAGTTTCGGCGCATTGTCTGAGCAGACACAAGAAGTGCAAACCCGCGTAACGGTGTCATCGCGCCGTCTCGTGTGTACGACACCGTGGCGTGAAACCGCTGCTCAAAACCGACTTGCGGCACAGTTGGCCAATTGGTTTGGGTGTTTATTCGTTCGACGCGACGACCGCAGTCTCTCCCAGGTGTGCTTGGATGAAGGGGTCGACGCCGTCGTGGTGGCGGATAAGTGGCCGAAGGTATATCTCCTCGAAGATGTCGAAACGCCCATTTTCTTTCATCCCGGCATGGCGATGATGCGTATTCTGCGGATGGAACGCGGCGAGACCGACCGTCTGGTGACCGCAGCGCATCTTAAACCTGGCCAGACGGTGCTTGACTGCACCCTTGGAGCCGGCGCAGACAGCTTAGCGCTGGCTTACGCTCTCGGCCCTGAAGGGCATGTCATTAGCTGCGAGGTTGAACCCGTACTCGAGCGTCTCTTCAGTTACGCCAAGGCGAACGGTTTTGAGCCGTATGTTGAACTCGGTCCGATAGCAGACCGCATCGACGTCATCCAAATGCACCACCTCGACTGGCTTCGCTCTTTGCCCAATGGATTTGCGGATGTGGTCTATTTTGACCCGATGTTTCGCGCAGAGGCCCTCGGCCGCTCCGCGAGTATGGACGCTCTGCGCGGGTTGACGCACCCAGATGCGCTGTCTCTAGAGACCCTTAGAGAGGCGCAGCGGGTGGCCAGACAGGCTGTGGTTGTCAAGGAAAGACCGCAGTCTGGAGAGTTTCACAGACTGGGCCTGGTGCCTGACAAACCGCGGGCAAAGATTGCATACGGCGTGTGGCACAAGGGGGAGGCATTCAGGTGACGGACTCAAAATTGCCTGTCCTTTGTATCGTCGGACCGACAGCGACAGGGAAAAGTGACCTTGGCATCGCTGTGGCGAAGGCCGTTCAGGGGGAAGTGCTGTCCGCAGATTCGATGCAGGTATACAAAGGTATGGACATCGGAACAGCCAAGCTGTCGAAAGACGAGATGGAAGGCGTCCCGCACCACTTGCTTGACCTGGTTTATCCCGACGAGCCCTTCTCTGTTGCTGACTGGACTGTTGCGGCGGATACGGCGATAGCGCAGCTTCACGCCAGAGGCAAGCTGCCGATTGTCGTCGGCGGCACCGGACTGTATATCCGCGCGATGACCGAAGACCTCGATTTTGCGGAGCAACCGGGACATGCGGCCATTCGCGAGAAGTGGCAGGTGTTCCTCGAAGAAAATGGACCTTCGCGGTTGCACGAGGAGCTAAAGCAGCGTGACGTAACGACTGCGCAGCGCCTTCATCCAAACGACGTGCGCCGTGTCATTCGAGCTCTCGAGGTCTATGAGGCGACGGGCCAGCCGATGTCAAGCCAGTACGATTGGGGCAGACAGGGCGGGCGCTATCATACGGTCTTGTTTGGCCTCACTTTGCCGCGCGAGGCGCTCTACGAGCGTATCAACCTGCGGGTCGACAAAATGGTCGAGGCGGGGCTTTATGATGAGGTGAAACAGCTCCTGTCACAGGGATACGGCGAACACAACACATCCATGCAAGCCATCGGCTATAAGGAAATGGTTCGAGCCGTGCGGGGTGAAATTTCCGTTGATGATGCCATTGCAGACATCAAACAAGCAACACGGCGTTTCGCAAAACGGCAGCTGTCATGGTTCCGGCGCGATAACAGAATCGAGTGGATGACGATGGATTCCTGCGGGGACTTGACGGAAGTCGACAAAATGCGTATTTTCCAAGTAGCAAAAGCGCTCTCAGCAGGAATTGTACCGACAAACCTAGAATAGGTGTTAAGTAACTACAGAGGAGCGGAGGACCTGTCATGACCAAACAACCCGTGAACATTCAGGATACCTTTCTTAATCAAATCCGCAAGGACAAAATCCCTGTCATCGTATACCTGGTGAACGGGTTTCAAATTCGCGGGAATGTGAAGGCGTTTGACAACTTTACAATCGTACTCGATGCGGATGGCAAACAGCAGCTCATCTACAAGCATGCCATTTCCACCTTTACACCGATGCGAAACGTGAATCTGAACTTCGAATCCTCTGCGAGCGATTCGTAATCATTGACGTCTGTTTGATGACGCCTGATTGTTGGAATAGTGTACTGGTCAGAGAATTTCATTCTGTGCTAGGTCCAGAAAAGGCTGTTTGACGTCTGTGATTGGCTCCAAGTGGCGAATCTGGCGTCAAACCGCCATCTTTGGTATGACTTGATTTCTATCGCAACCCTCAATAGCACCGTGGTAGAAACTGTATGATTGAAGTTGCGAAATCAGCGTTGACAAGGCGGTTCGGGATATGTTAAGTTATTTCCTGTCGCTGCGCCAGCGTAGCTCAGCAGGCAGAGCAACTGACTTGTAATCAGTAGGTCGCAGGTTCGATTCCTGTCGCTGGCTCCAAACTGTGGAGGGGTACCAAAGTGGCCAAATGGGGCGGACTGTAAATCCGTTGCGGAAGCTTCGTGTGTTCGAATCACACCCCCTCCACCAGGAGTAATCAACGCGTGTCCAAGCAGTTCGGACATGCCGCATAGGGGCGTAGTTCAGCTGGTAGAACGGCGGTCTCCAAAACCGCATGTCGTGGGTTCGAATCCTGCCGCCCCTGCCATATGGTGAGTGTGGCGAAGTGGTTAACGCACCGGATTGTGATTCCGGCACTCGTGGGTTCAATTCCCATCACTCACCCCATAATGGGGAGTAGCCAAGAGGTAAGGCAACGGACTTTGACTCCGTCACGCGAAGGTTCGATCCCTTCCTCCCCAGCCAGTCCTTACCTACGGCGAAAGCCGTAAATGATGTGCCCGTAGCTCAGCTGGATAGAGTGCTTGACTACGAATCAAGAGGTCGGGAGTTCGAATCTCTCCGGGCACGCCACTTCGGGTATTAGCGCAGCTTGGTAGCGCGCCTGCCTTGGGAGCAGGAGGTCGCAGGTTCGAATCCTGCATACCCGACCACGCTGTTTTCAAACAGCGTCTGAGGACTGGTAGCAAGGTGTATGGTGAAGCACGCAGTGTCAAACAGTTTTTGGATGTGAAGTGTCCCAAGCAGCAGAGGCAAGTTCATCATGGGGGTATAGCTCAGCTGGGAGAGCACCTGCCTTGCACGCAGGGGGTCATCGGTTCGAATCCGTTTACCTCCACCAGATGCCTGCCAGTCGAAAGCCTGGCAGGGGAACATTCCTCGATAGCTCAGCGGTAGAGCATCCGGCTGTTAACCGGAGGGTCGTAGGTTCGAATCCTACTCGGGGAGCCAATGCTCCCATAGCTCAGTCGGCAGAGCGCATCCATGGTAAGGATGAGGTCATCGGTTCAAATCCGATTGGGAGCTCCATGACTTGAGGCGTTGCCAAGCGGTCTGGAACAGGCGTGAAGAATGCTTGACTGATTGAAACTGTGACTGATTTGAAGAAGGAATCCATCGTTTCGATGGGCGGTTAGCTCAGTTGGGAGAGCACCTGCCTTACAAGCAGGGGGTCAGCGGTTCGAGCCCGTTACCGCCCACCATAATGGAGTGATGGCCGAGTAGGTCGAAGGCGCTCGCCTGCTAAGCGAGTATACGGGCAAAACCCGTATCGAGGGTTCGAATCCCTCTCACTCCGCCAGATAGTTTCGCACAGGAGCACACCAATTGGTGTGCTCCTGTTGTTCGTAGAGAGAGTGGAGATTTGTCTGCTTCTCTCATGACTTTCTGGATATCCCCCATCGTCAAGGGAAACGCTAACCCCGAGTGCTTATTGGAGGGGGAGGTTTCAGTTTGGCTCATCAAGCAACAAAAGAACACGTCCATGCAGAAAATGATATGCCGCCGATATCCCGTGAACTGAATCAGAACATGAACTACCTGAACAACCTGCTCGGTATTGGGCAAGGTCCAGGCCATAGTTGGGATATCATGGCGAAACCGTTTGAGTTCGGCAACTTCAAGATGATGTCGTACGTCTTAAACGGTTACTTCCTAACCATGAATATGGTCCTGATTCTAGATGACCTACAAAAGAACATTCAGGGTTTCTTAGCATCGAAGCCAAATGGCGACTTTACGCTTAGTGAGCTGATGGCGTACCTCAATACGCGGGTGAACTTCGTTCAGGTCCAGCCGGTCACTAAAATGCAAGATGTGGTCCGTTTTATTCTATCCGGCCCGTTTGTCATCTTCATTGAAGGGTTTGACCAGGCACTGCTCATCGATACCCGTATTTATCCGATGCGCAGCATCTCACCACCGCTTGTGGAGCGCGTCGTTCGCGGTCCGCACGATGGATTCACAGAAACAATGTTGATGAACACCGCGCTCATCAGGCGTCGACTGCGAGACCCAAGTCTGAGAGCGGAGTTAATGCAAATCGGATCGCGCTCCAAAACAGACTGCACCCTGATGTATATCAATGAAATTGCCGATCCGAAGGTAGTCGACAACGTTCGCTCGAAACTCAAGAATATCGACTTTGACAGTATCATCATGGCAGAGCAGTCCGTCACAGACCTCATCCAAAAGGTCAGATGGAACCCATATCCGATGGTCAGGTACACAGAACGGCCAGACGTGGCAGCCACCGCTTTGATGGAAGGTCATGTGGTGATTGTCGTTGACACCAGCCCGGAAGTCATTATTGCGCCGATTACCTTGTTCCAGATGTTACAGCACCCGCAGGAGTACCATTCTTACCCGCTTGTCGGTACATACATGAGATGGATCATCCTGTTGGCGTACGTTCTCAGCATCATCGTTCCGGGACTGTTTCTGTTGATGAATTTTCACCCGCATACCATGCCAAAGGCGTTCAGCTTTTTTGAGGCGAGTACGGGCGGCCCAGTCCCATTGTGGGCGGAGCTGCTGCTTGCCGAATTTATGCTCGACGTTTTGAAACTCGCGGTCCTGAATACGCCGCCAGCGATTGGGTCGATGGTGAGTATTGTGGCGGCAATTGTGTTTAGCCAATTCGCGGCAAAGATAGGGCTGTTGGAACCGGAAGTGCTCGTCTACATGGGGTTTGTGCTGGCTTGTCAATTTGCAATGCCATCGTACGAACTGTCGATGGCTGGCCAGATGAGTCGGCTATGGATTCTCGCCTTGACGCAAATCGGTCATTGGACCGGCTTCTCTTACGCCGGATTTGCCGTAGGAGCTATTTCTCAGTTTGTGTATCTCGCCACGCGCAAGTCGTTCGGCGTTCCATACCTGTGGCCGCTCATTCCGTTTAAATGGGCAAACGGCATGAAGCAGGTCTTGATTCGGCAGCCAACCAGCAGTAATGATGGTGTGCCTGGGGTACTGGCGCGATCCAAAATTCGCGGCAGGTAGGTCACTCTAGAATTGAGTAGATTTCGTGGGATTCGTATTTCACGCCGGGGCGGGTTAGGCGGTCTTGAGCGGCTTGGTCTTGCCACCAGTTGATGTCGTTTGAAGTCAGGATGTGCGTGGGAAGTCGATGTACGAATAAAGTTAAAGGAGAGCCGAGATAACTCAGCTCTCCTTTAATTCGTCCACGGGTGCATTGACGATGGTCCCGTCTTCGTAGTGCCCTTCCACATAGCTGTTGCTCTCGAACACTTTATCCAGGTGGATGGAATTCCCGCGATATGTCACAGAGATGATGTTGGGTGATGCAATAATGTCTTTCGCGCGTTGTACGTCGACCCTAATCAACTCCTTCCTGAGGAACGACCTTCTCTCGGTAAAAAGGATGCTTAAAATTGAGGGAGTTATACAGAGCACACGAAATTCATTCCATCGGATGGGGATATTTGGAGCTTTGACCATGAAATCTGTGCCAGATTTCGTAGAGAACCCCGACCACAATAATACCAAGTGTATCAATACAAACATCGTAGAACCGACCGTCCCTGCCGAACGGGATTTGTACGACTTCGGTTGCAACTGCAAACGAAAACGCCAAAATAGAGGCGAAAAGATGCCTGCGAAATGTCAGGGTAATCAGAACATCAAGTATACCAAAACCAATGAAGTGACCTAACTTCGTGAGAATCCAGCCGCTGTTGCTCAAGTGAGAATAGATACCCATCGAGAAAAATGATGTCCACACGGGATGTTGATCGAGATGAAAACTGATGGAGGAGAGATGCATGAGAGCAACCACGCTCGACGTCATAATACCAACAAGCAATATGCACGACCATACTATCATCCCTAGGAGAAAGCCAATGTGGATGTTCTTTTTGATTCCGCTGGCGTCATCTGTCTCTAACCGTTCCCATCCCTGTGGCACGCTGATTCCTCATTTCCGTTGAAAGTGCACCAAACGAAAAGGAAAGGACGATTGTTCTTTCGCCCTCTCCCTTTTTGCCTACATGAGTATTGAAGGGATCGGCGTGTGTGGTGGTGCGATATGTCATGCTGCACATGGGTTGTTCCACCCTCGAACGAACCCCGCGGAGTAGACGGAGCCGACAGAGAAGAACAGGACGTCGTATCAGCCGATTTTCCGTTTGGATTTGCCCGATTTTTTGGCCTTCATTTTGTATTCCTGGACAGTGCCAAGGACCGGGATGTTGAGGAACCGAGACATGTCCGCTTCTGTTTTAATCCGCAGGTCGAGATATTCACGCATAAATGCGATGCCAAGAGATAGAATCAATCCAATTGCGCCAGCCATAATCACGGTTTTCTTGGAGCTCTTGAGGAGGGCAGGGGAATTGGGGTTGGCCGGGTTAATCAAACTGGCATTCGGAAGTCCGAACATGCTTCCTTGGTTGATGATGGTCTGAGCCACAGAGTTTGCTACGGAAGCCGCATATGGTTCGTTAGGTCCTACTGCAGTGACGTAAATCAAGCTGCCACTGGTCGTCGGTTGAATGATGTTTGCAATTTCAGACGGAGTAAGGAGCAACGATGGAAACTCCGCGACCACAGCCTGGTCAAATGTTTGACTGCTAAGTATGGCGGACAACGTTGTCACGTCCGGCCCAGTTTGAGACGACGTATTACCGCTACTTGTGAGCAACGTTGCAGTTGCCTGGTAGATTGGTTTCGTGGTTTTATGCGCGTAGTAATACGCAGCAAGTGACGTGACAATTGTGATGATGAGAATCAACCAGAGGTTGCGCCGAATGATTCTCCAATACTCGCGTAGTTCCATGCGTTCATCTCCTTTCTTAACTGAGAGGCAAAGTGAACTCGTCGCCTAAGTTCTCATGGGTTGTCGTATAATAATGCGCGTTGTTATTTTCCTTTGGGCCCCGGTTGAGAATACCCCCAATGATTTTTCCATGTACTTTATGGATCTCGCTTATCGCCCGCAACGCTGCCAGACGATTGGTGGCTGTTCCATCGACGACAAAAACGATGCCATCGACGCTGCGACTGAGAACGAGGGCATCGCTGACGGGCAGTACGGGCGGCGCGTCGAAAATGAGTAAGTCGTATTTGGTTTTCAGTTTACCGATGAGAGAAGTAAACGCCAGACTCGAAAGCAAGCTCGGTGAGTTGATGCCGATGGGACCACTCGGAAGCAGCTGCAGGCCCTGGATTTCTGTGGCTATGATGGCCTCTTGTAATTCGCATCCCTGCCGGAGTATCTTGGTCAAGCCCAAGTTGGTGGTGAGGCGAAAGCGATGGGCCAGCTGTGGATGGCGCAAATCGGCGTCAATGAGCAGCACTTTCTTTGATGCTTGCGCGGCCACGATTGCAAGGTTTGCCGCCGTGGACGTTTTACCCTCTCCGGGACGTGCGCTTGTTACCAACAATGCTTTTAGATTCCCAGAGAGTAACTCAATGTTTGTTTGTACGGTTCTATAGGCCTCCGCATAGGAGGACTCCGGGTCAACATGGGAGATGGGATACATCGGAGCCGTGGTTTTCAACGCCAAGCCAATTCACCTCTCTTTGTTCTTGATAAAGAACGTCAATCAACATACTATATTGAATTAGGGACAACGTCAACGTTACACGAATGAAAATTTCATGAAATCTAAATCCCATGCTCGGCAAAAAAGATGAGGTTTAGTGTCCTGACGCAGTAATAGACTCAGCGAACAGCGTGCCAATAGGTTAGTTTTCGTACATTATAATGAACTTCAACTTTAATTCAAATTGTTACAGCGCATTTTGAGAGAGAGCATGAGGAAGGAAATAAACGAAAACGTCAACTAATGTTCTGTAAAACGAATACATTACCGATTTATAGATTTGGAGTGCTTAAAGTGAAGGGATATACTGTCGTTGTTCTTGGTAAAGAACAACGGTGTCTCGCACACTGGCACTATAATGCAAGCGGACCTGCAGCGGACCACAGCGGACACAGCGAAACAACAGTGAAACAACAGTGAAACAACAGTGAAACTACAGCAGGAGATTACGGAAAGTTTATCTGAGGGGGACAAGGCGTTGCGAGTACTTTCGACGGGGATGGAGTGGTTTAGTGAGAGTCCAGGCGGTTTACCCCGGTATTTCGCCGATTATTTAGATGCTTGGCGCAACCGGGGCGAAGACGTGAAGGGTCTTGTTTGGACGAGGATACCGCAGACCATTTCACAGTTACCGCCATATGTGGAAGGAGTTACTGCGCTGACAAAGGGACGTTCTTCGGTGCGTCAATGTTGGCGTGAGAAGATAGCTGTTGAACTTAGTCAACAGACGTTCGATGTGTGGAATCCGCATTTTGCTTATTATGCGTGGGGGGCCGTGAACCTTTCGGAACTGCGTGACATACCCACAGTTACTCATTTTCACGGGCCCTGGGCATACGAATCACGTGTTGAGCATCGAGGAATTCTGCGCGATGTTCGATTCGTTCTGCAAAAACGTATCGAGCAGTATGTGTACAAAGGCAGCCATCGCTTCATTGTGTTAAGTGAAGCTTTTAAAGATGTGCTCATCCGCGATTATGGCATTCCAATCGGGAAGATTCACGTGATTCCCGGCGGTGTCGACGTTCGTCGGTTTCGGGAGGCCGATGACCGAGAAAGGTTACGTCACGTCCTTGGAATTCCTAGCGACGCGACGGTTCTCGTTGCAGTGCGAAGATTAGTCCGGCGCATGGGACTGATGCAACTTTTGAATGCCATCTACCGAATACGCCACGATTTTCCGAATATCTATCTCATCATTGTCGGCGGCGGAGAACTGTACACAGAACTGAAGGCAGAGGTGCACCGCCTTAGGCTTGACAACCATGTCCGCCTAACCAACCGTGTTCCCGAAGAGTTGCTGCCAGCGTATTATCAAGTCAGCGACATATCCATCGTGCCCTCCCAATATCTAGAAGGTTTTGGACTGTCGACGATAGAGTCGATGGCTTGCGGAACACCTGTCGTAGGTACTCCCATTGGTGGCACGCTTGAGATTTTGAGAGATTTCGATAACAACCTGTTGTTCGCTGGGACCTCTTCCGAGGCGATTGCGGACGGGCTTGGCCGCATTCTCGGCAGCATCCATCGATTGCCAACGCGAAAAGAGACACGTGATTACGTAGTCGCTAAATATACGTGGCATGACATCACCGCCCGCATACGAGATGTTTTTACGCTGGCTCGTGAGTCATTTGGTGAGTAATTTGACGCATTGGAATACCGTTGCCACGGCGATGAATAATGAATCCCGGTGTCTGGTGAATGGATTCAAGCGGTGCAACAGCGATTCACATTTCTCAACAGCGAGTTGGGAGGTCCTATGAATGAGGATACTGGCTGTGAGCCACCCGTGCGTCACGGATGTAAACCAGCAATTCTATACAGAATTAGAAGCTCTCGGGCATGACGTGCAACTGATTGTGCCTGAAAATTTCCGCCATGAGTATGCGGTTGGAGCGGTCCAGGTGGTACGTTGGCCAACGTTTCGTGGGAACATCGTTCAACGACGCATTGGCCTCTCGTCAAGCATTCCTCTCCACTTCTATGTCGGTTCACTGCGTCCCGTGATGAAAAAGTTTGACCCGGATGTACTTTACGTCGAAGAAGAGCCCTATTCTGTGAGTGCCTGGCAGGCATTCTATGCCTCGCGCGGGCTCGGCATGAAACGAGTCATCTATTCCGCACAAAACATTGACAAAAGATATCCGCCGCCCTTTCCGTGGCTGGAACAGTATGTACTCAGGCAAGCAGACATGGCGGCCGTAGTGAGTCCAGAAGTCGAGCGCGTGGTGAAGTTGAAAGGTTTTTCTGGAAGAATTCTGCCATTTCCACTCGGTGTTGATACAAGTCAATTTCAGCCATCGGAGCACCAACGCAGCTCCATGCGGGCTCAGCATGGGTTTGGCAATGACTTCATCGTTGGCTACGTCGGTAGACTCGTCCCTGAGAAGGGGATTCAAACATTGCTTGATATCGTACCGACACTTGAGAATCTGCATGCACGACTTGTGGTTGTCGGAACTGGACCGATGCTGAGCGACGTGGAGCGTGTGAAACAATTGTTCCCGCGTCATCTGCACCTGCAAAGTACAGTTGTGCATCGTGACATTCACCGCTGGATGAACGCAATGGATGTGCTCGTTCTGCCGTCACAAACCACGCTCACGTGGAAGGAACAGTTTGGTCGAGTAATCATCGAGGCCCTGGCATGCAAGGTGCCCGTTATCGGCAGTGATAGTGGAGAAATACCAGTTCTGTTGAGGGAAACACAAGGCGGGTGGGTGTTCCCGGAGAAAAACGTTGCGAAACTCAAACAAGTGCTTTATCATGTTCTTAATAATGAACATGAACGTTCTTTGAAAGCTCGAGACGGGTATCAGTCGGTACTAAAGAAATACAGCAAACGCGCTTTGGCACAGTCATTTATCGAAGAAGTTGCTCCTCGTTAGGATGCTATAAGGAGATAGACCTATGGACAAGCGTCCGGTGATTGCGATAGTGGCTCACGATGTAGGTGGAACAGGTGGCATGGAGAGGCACTTGGAGGAACTTGTGACACGTCTGAAGAGAGATGCAAACGTGATTGTCGTGGCATCGACCCTGAATGTCGCAGACTCGAGCGGGATTCGTTTTGTCCGGATACGGGTTCCGAGGCGTCCAGCAGCTTTAAAAATCATCTTGTTTGCGATTCTCGCCTCGATTCGCATCCGGTTCTTAAGGTTTGACATTCTTCACACCACGGGAGCTATTGTCTTTAATCGCGCCGACGTATCGACGGTTCACTTTTGCCACGCAGGCTATATGGAGGCTACCGGCGGATCACGGGCGAGACACGAGGCATCCATCTTACATCGATTCAATCAGTCTTTATCGACGAAACTTGCTCTGTTGATGGAACGGGCGATTTATCAACGGCAACGGACAGGACAGTTAGTCGCTGTATCTAGCCGGGTAAAAAATGAAATATTGCATCACTTCCCATATGATGACGCAGATGTCCACGTGATACCCAATGGTGTAGACGTTCACCGTTTTGCCCCTGTATCTGCAACGGAGAAGCGACGGCTCCGCAAAGAGAGGGGGCTGTCTGAGCATGGTACGTACGTGCTTTTTATGGGGGGAGATTGGAGGCTTAAAGGTTTAGAGTATGTCATTCGCGCTTTCAATCAGGCCTACACGAGGATACCAAACACTTATTTAGTCGTCGTTGGTCAGGGGAACAAAGAATTGTACTCCAGCTTCGTGGCCCCAGAGGTCCGGAATCACGTTCATTTTGTCGGACAGCAACCAGACGCTCATGCTTGGTTCGGCTTAAGCGACGTATTCGTCTTTCCTTCCAGCTACGAAACATTCTCACTGGTTGTACACGAGGCGGCAGCAAGCGAGCTTGTCGTTCTTTCGTGTCGAGTGGGCGGTGTCGAAGATTTAATTCGCGATGGAGTCAGTGGCATTTTCATTGACCGGGATGTAGCTCTGCTCACGGCGCAGATGTGTTCCGTGGTCACGGACTTGGGGCGCTACCGGGAGATGCGGCGAAATGCACGCAGAGCGGTGGTCAGCCTCACTTGGGAAAAAATGTACTGTGGATGCCGGGTTCTCTATTCTAGAGTCCTAGAATCCAAAGAGAAACACCGGGGGAGGTTTCGGAATGGTCATATCGCTGCGGAAGCGAACCGTCGTTCAGGTACCCATTAAGCGGGTCCTCATGCTGGTAACTATCGTCGGGGTTGCTGGTATCACTGGCAAATTGCTTGTGACCAGTCCGGGCACCATTCGGCTTATCATCGCGACTGCGCTGGTCGTATTCTTGTTGGGACTATCTGTCCGCAAACCGACGATGACGATGTATTTTTTAATGCTGTATCTACCTGCGCTAGGCTTTATCCGAAGGTGGCTTATCCCGGTTGCCGGATGGGGAACATTCGATCCCTTGGTTATTGTTGCCCCCATCGTGATATGCATCATCGGTTCATATTGGCTCTACAACCGCTTTGTAAAGCGTGAATTTCCGTTGCCTGAGACCAAATTGTTTCATCTAGTGCGCATCTTGCTTCTCGTAGACGTTTTAGAGGTGGTCAATCCCCATCAAGGTGGTCTGTTCGCAGGGATTGGTGGAGTGATGTTCTATGTGGTCCCACTGTTCTGGATGGTGCTTAGCAAACAACACCTGACAGAACGCTGGATGAAAGTGGCGCTTTGGACGGTCGCCGTTGTCGGCGTACTCTCTGCACTTTACGGTCTGAAACAAACCTTTTACGGGTTTTATCCTTTTGAACAAACCTGGATTCAGCTATCCGGATATGCGGCGCTCATTGTCGGTAAGCATTCCAGAGCTTTCTCAACCTTCACAAGTGCTGCGGAATACGCACAGTATCTTGTTATCGCCATCGCGGTGCTCTGGGCCGTGCTGCTGAAAGGGAACATGTTGGCAAAAATTTGTGCTGCGCCGGCGCTCGGTCTCGTTGCATATGCCCTTTTCTTGGAGTCGAGCCGTTCACCCATTGTCACGGGAATGCTCGGTATCGCAGTCATGTCGATTGCTGTGGTAAAGAAAGTCAGTACGCGGATAACCGTCGCGCTTTTGGCTGTTATTGGAATTGTGGGGCTATACATCGCGCTCGGGCATATGGCTTCGTCAAGCAATGCCCTCGTCAGCCACCAGGTCTCGGGCCTCACGCATCCGTTTAATAAGAAAGATTCGACAGCCTCTATGCATGTGTCCATGCTTTTTAGCGGTTTGAAGCGTGCGGTGACAAATCCGATTGGCAGCGGACTCGGTGCAACCACGCTTGCTGCCGGGAAATTGGGGAGCGGCTCAGGGGCGGCGAATTCTGAAATTGACCTCGGCAATATGTGTATTTCAGACGGGTTGATTGGGGGAATCACCTATTTGCTCATCATGGCTCGCGTTATTGTCCTTGCCATAGCCCTCAACAGGCAAAAACAGTTTGTCCCGGTGGCTATTTTGGGAGTCTTGATTGTGACACTGGGGCAGTGGTCCAATGGCGGGGATTACTCCACCTGTGCCTTCGTGTGGCTTTGCATCGGGTACCTGGATAAAGCCACTCAGACCTTACCCTTGAATCAGCGGGCTTTATCGAAACATGGATTTTTAAGGGCATTTCGTCTAGGGGGAGAAACATGAGAATCCTTCAGATTTCAGATAGCTTCGGGGCATCGGGCGGACTTGAGCGCTTCATCTACGAATTCTCTCGACGGCTTATGGATGAGGGACATCAAACGACGATAGCAGCGGTTGAACGAGGATCTACGGAAGGATGGGGTAGTACACGGTTTGACACGTTTCAATTGGACCCGGATGGCCGGAGATGCCTGCCTTTCGCAAAACGGTGGGAGCCTGACCTGGTTGTCTGGCACGCAGGGGGGGGAAGTGCACCGAATGCGGCATCGGTGGTCGAATATTATCCAACCGTAGCTACCGTTCATGGAGTGATGTGCCCATCCGGAATGCGACTTTTTCGCGATCGCGATGAGGTGTGCACGGTTGCCAGCGGAGTACAGTGCATGAGCAGATGGTATCTCCGTCAATGTGGTACAAGCAAGTCCCCACTTGCAGCCCTTGAATCACTCACGAGACATAGGCAGGTTATGAACGCGTTACATCGATGCAGACGGATTTACGCAGTGAGCAAATCCGTGCAAAGATTCTTGGAAATTGAAGGGGTCTCGCCAGAACTTGTACGCATATTTGACAACACGCTAGGCGATGTACCCGCGTTGCCTCTATCTCAGATGACTTACGAGAAACACGTCAAATTACTGTACGTTGGAAGACTCGTCTACGAAAAGGGTGTTCAGTATTTGGTTCAGGCCGTCCGGCATCTAAGCGATAGAGGCGTGGATGTAGAGTCTAACATCGTGGGAGATGGATGGTATCGTGGAAAGCTCGAAGACCTAGCGACGAACCTCGGTGTGGAGAAGAAAGTAAGGTTCCAAGGGAGCGTCCGTGGGAAGGACTTGGAAGAATGGTACCGGTGGTCAAACATCGTTGTGATACCCTCCATTTGGCCAGACCCTGCTCCCCTTGTTGTTCCGGAAGCCAGGGCACAGGGGAAACCGGTCATTGTGACAGATGTAGGCGGTTTGCCCGAGTGGGCGGAACTCATGAACGGCATCTTCGTGTCGAAAGCCGCGGACGTAGTGAGCTTGGTCACTGAAATTGAGAGGATTGTCGGCGGGGGGGCGCGCGCCAGTCAAAAGGTTTTCGACCACACAGTTGAGCGAATGGACCTTTTGCGCGACATCATGCAGATGCTCAATCAATCGATTAGCGGGGATGGGGTGACTTCCTGTGTCTAATGAAATTCACATTGGATGTGCTCCGGGACTGGGAGAAGGCGGATTGGGGTTTCATTTTCAATTTGTGGTCCAATCCGTGCTTCGTGCAGGTCTTAAACCTGCCGTCTACAGCCGACGCGACCGGGGATATCCTGATGCTGGTTTCACTACCGTTCACCGGATACCTGCCCCGTCATGGCACCGTGCAATACCTTACAGCCCACTTCGATGGATGCCATCTGCGGTGGTGTATGAAGATTGCTGCCGTTTCGACAGAGAAGTTGCCCGGTTGCTGCCAACGGACGTATCTGTCTATCATTCGTTCCCCGGGTTTGCAGAGGCATCATTTCGTCGCGTCAAGTCCCTTGGGGGCACGACAGTACTTGAAGCGGCTACGGTTCATGTGGCGGAGCTCTACGCGATTTCCGAGAAAGAACACCAATTACGGAACATCCGTGGCAACGCGTTTTCGCGAAGATGGACTGAGAGGGTGATACGCGAGTATGAACTGGCAGACCATATCACCGTCGCTTCGCGGTTGCAGTTTGAATCACTTGTCCGAAACGGTGTGCCGGCGTCAAAGTTGATAATGGCTCCGCTCGGTGTAGATACCAAGCACTTTTATCCCTTCGCGAGTGATAGAGAGGACAAAAGCGGTCGTTTTCGAGTGATTCAAGTGGGACAAGTCAGTTTGTTGAAAGGTGTTCCGTACCTATTAGATGCACTGCTTGCGCTAAACGACCCAGACGTCGAACTCGTTTTGCTTGGGGGGGTAGGTTGGCGAGCCATCCGTGACCTGATTGCAACGTACGTAAAACGTGGACTAAATATCCGATTAGAGGTTGGCGATCCGCTCCCGGCATTGCGCACAGCTCACGTCTGTGTCCATGCCACGCTGTCGGATGGGTTCGGCATGGCACCGCTCGAGGCCATGGCCACCGGGCTTCCCGTGATTGTGACGGAACAGACAGGCATGAAGGACCTGGTTCAATCCGGGGTCAACGGGTACATCGTATCGGCGAAAAATTCGGTCGAGATAGCAGAGAAAATTAGGGACTTAAAAGGCACTGAAATGCGGCGACTTGCCATGGGGAAAGCAGCGCGGTTGACTGCAAAGAACTATGCGCTTTTAGGGCGTCAAGACGCATATGCGGAAGCATTATCCGAGATTTGGATGAGAGCGAGGCAAAAGCAGACAGCACGGCTGGCATCCAGGTGAGTGGCGTGTGGGAGGGATGTGACTTGATTCATAACGATTGCCAGGTGTCTATTGTTATTCCGGTCTACAATCGAATGCATTTGTTGGACCAGTCCATACAATCGGTGCTGAGCCAGAGTTACGACAACTGGGTAGCGTACATCTGCGACGACGGATCGACCGACGACGTTCTTGCGATGGTTACCTCCTATGACGATACTCGACTTGTTTACCGACGATTTCCGCACGCAGGAATCGGAGCTACCCGTAATCGTGGATTGCAGATGGTTGAAACACCGTATGTTGTAATGCTGGATTCAGATGACATCTGGCACGTAGATTTCTTGCGGGACGGCGTTGGGTTCTTAGACCGTAACCCACAAGTTGATATGGTTCAGACTGCGCAAGGGGTGATTGATGATAAGGGTGTGTATCAAGGGCGTCGCAATATTCTACTGGAGCATGCAAAGCATGCGGAATATTCCAGTGGCTGCCGGTTCATCGTCCAGGACGCGTTGACGTATTTCCTCACAGAACCATTTGGACAAAACAACTTTTCATCACTGCTCATTCGTTCAGCGCTCGCGACTCGCATCACAATGGATGAAATCGATTTTATGGAAGACTGGGATTACTGGATGAAGCTTGGGGAACAAGGCGCGAGCGTGGCGTACGTCGATGCCGAACGAAGTTACTACAGGACGTACAATCGACAAGTTGATATCGAGCGACAAATTCGCACATTGAAGCAGACGATTGCAATGGTCCAACGACACTCCTTTCCTGAGGTTTGGCAGACACGCATCCAGACGCGGATTATTGGCAATTTGAACGAGATGATTGCCTTCGACTACCTGACGCTTGGTAAACGAGTGGTTGCGGCAAACCTGTTTTACCAGTGTCTCCGGACCTCTATGAGTCGTAGACGAGTATATGGGTTGGCGAAGTGTATCGCACCCAGTTTGAGCCAGTATGTAAAGGACAAGTTGGTGAAGAGTGCATCTTCCTAGAGGTGAGATTTATGTCTCGATTCATGATTGTCACACGTGACTATCTTCCTATTCATAACGGATTGTCTGATCACACAGCCTTGATTGTCGAGTGTTTGGCGGACAGGTTTGACGCAATCGACATCGTCTGTGCTTACTCTAGCGGCAACAGAGCTAGGTCGACAATGTCAGAGACTATTGTTGAGTATCATGACATGAAAGAGTTATTTGACGTCATCGACACCGCCATTC
The DNA here is from genome assembly GCA_017298655.1 of Alicyclobacillus curvatus. Classification (GTDB taxonomy): domain Bacteria; phylum Bacillota; class Bacilli; order Alicyclobacillales; family Alicyclobacillaceae; genus Alicyclobacillus_B; species Alicyclobacillus_B curvatus. The sequence continues at coordinate 1,543,235 of CP071184.1, read as the reverse complement.
GACGAGAGCGCCCAGAGGCTATCCTGTTTCAATATGTTCCTCACATGTGGGGGCGTGCCGGCATTGCTTTGCAGGCGGCAATTATCCCTTTTTGGTTGCGAATTAAGTACGGCATTCCAATTATTACCTATTTGCACGAGCTGTACTATGGTTGGACATTTTCACCAAAGCGGCTGGCCCTCAGTCTTATTCACCGAATGCAACTCCTTGTGATTGGGATAGCGAGTCATCGTCTTATCGTTACGAATTTCCGAAGACAAAAAGCACTGCGTCGGTTGTGGGGCTACAAGTTGTTTCGCATTCCTGCCGGAAACGTGAGTGCTCGGACATCGGCCGAGACGACCTCCGAGCCATACCCTTGGCCTTACATCACTTGGTTCGGGACGCTTTCAGAAGATCAAAGAGTGGAAGAGCTCATCTTCGCTTACTGCGACGTTGCAAACCAATATCATGACCTGAGACTTGTTCTCGTTGGCGGGTTTGACCTGACATCTCCACGGTTGCGACAGATGATGCAAATTGTTGAGGGGGCCGGATTGGCGTCACGCGTTATTATCAGGGGGTTTGTATCTGATGATGAACTCACAGACATTCTTTCCGGGAGCACGGTCAACGTGGCGACGTATGCCACGGGGCCGTCTGGACGCCGGGGTGTGGTCGCCGCCTATTTACGCAGTGGCAGACCGATGGTAGCACTCGATGGGCCGGAAACGGATCCTGAGTTTAGACATGGACAGAACATCATTCTCGTACACGACAATGACATCCGCAGCCTGAGTTCAGCCTTGGAAGCGTTGATTGACAACCGGGAGCTCTCACGGCGTATTGCCGTGGGAGGAGAACAATTGTTTGTACAGTCGTATTCTGACGCTTCCGTTGCAGAGAAGCTTAGAACCGTTCTGACATTTAAGACGGGGAGCGTCGTCACGGCCAATGTCCATCACAAATCTTGATTATCTGGTTGTGTTCTATATAATGAACGAAAGCGTGCATGTTATAGAATTTGATGTGCCAAGGTCACGGTCTTAGCAGAAGGGTGAACTCAGTGAAGAAACTATTTGTATCGAGCCTAGGTGTCAATGTGCTTCTGATGGTATTTAACCTTTGCACGGGTATGTTCGTGGCTAGGCTATTGGGACCATTGGGACGAGGAGAACTTGCCATTGCAACCCGTTGGTCGAGTCTCTTTACCATGCTATTTACGATGGGCCTCCCAGGAGCGGTCATCTATTTAGGGAAACAGTCTAGACCAAAACAGAGTGAGTATTTGGGAATGTATCTTGTCCTTGGTACCGCTACAGGTCTTATTGGACTAGGCATGGGTGAGATGCTGCTACCTTATATTCTTCGCAATCAGCCCCACCCAGTGGTACATTTAGCGGAAATATCAATGTTATCCGTGCCATTCGGGATTCTTGCCGATGGATTGGTAGGAAGCCTCCAATCTTTGAATAAGTTTCGCAATGTGCTAATAATTCAACTGGCCAGCGGAGTAGGAGCACTGCTTGTTATAACGCTGCTGGTGTCATTTCGCGAGTTTCAAGTCGTCGATTATATTGTGGGAACGATAAGCTGGTCCGTGATGATATTTCTCATCACCTTGACATGGGCTGCCAAGTTCGTCAGGCCGAAGATCTTGTTTCACATTGAACCAGTGAAACACTTGTTGACAAAAGGAATACAAATCTATGCTGGCTCCATCGTAAATGTCTTCGGAAACAATCTAGACCAATTGCTGATATCTCTCTTCCTCTCTCCGTACAATATGGGTTTGTACGCCGTTTGCGTGAGTGTCTCCACACTACTTCCTTCATTAGTTACTGGAACAATTCAGACGTTCCTCTGGCCGAAGCTGATGGATATGAAAGCCGATGAACGTCGTCAATCAGTAGCCCGCATCCACAGCGGACTCTTGTATTCATCTCTCGGGATCACTTTACTGATGGGAGCTTTGTTACCTTTTGCCCTACCCTTCGTCTACGGGCATCAATACGCGACGGCAATACCGATTGGTGAGGTATTGCTGACTGCCGCACCGATGTCAGTGGGCTATATGGTCCTTGTGAATTACATGTCTACTTTGGGCCAATTTAACATCGTAACAGTTGCGGAAATTTTGGGACTGGGTCTAGGTTTCTGCATTACGTATCCACTATCGCATGCATGGGGTGGCCTCGGTGCAGCAGTAGGAGTTGTCGTAGCAGCATCATCCAAGTGGATTCTTTTAATCGTGGCCAGTAACAGAACGGTTCAATCCAGCTTCGGATTGTTTAAGCCGTGTTTAAGTGACGTGATTATTCTGCGCGACGCCATGTCACGAAAACTTCGATGGATGCACCTTGGACGCTCCACAAGTGGGCGCATCTAAACAGTGACAAGTGATTTCGTGAATAGATTGTGCAGCGTTCAGGTCAACTCAAAACCTGTCTTACATCACTTTGACACATCTCCAAAGTCAATGATGATATGGGGGACTATGGATGAAGCTACGAACTTTGCAACAAAAATACGTCGACAAGCTGAAACATACGGGCAATTTACTTCGAGGCAGAATGCTCAGCAGGAGAGCGTACCGGCATGGAACGGGTATCGGCGTTCGTGGCAGGATAAACCTTCGGAAATCAAGCCCTGACGCCAAGTTGATTCTTGGAGATCATGTGTTTCTCTATGACAACGTTCACATCGCACTAGAGTCGCCGCAGTCTCTAATTTGTATCGGCAGTAACACTTTTTTAGGAATGAGAACCGAACTTCGCTGTGTCGATAAGATTCTCATTGGTGAAAACTGTGCTATCTCATGGGATGTAAGCATCATGGATAGCGATTTTCACAGACTGGATGGACAGGCGCAGAGTGCACCTGTTCACATAGGTAATCATGTGTGGATCGGATCGCGTGTCACAATTCTTAAAGGTGTGTGTGTCGGCGAAGGCGCAGTAATTGCTGCTGGAGCTATTGTTACGAAGGATGTACCGGCGCGTGCCGTAGTTGGCGGGGTCCCGGCAAGGTTGATTCGAATGGACGCTGATTGGGAATAACACATATCCCTAAGAGAGACACAGGAGGACCACATATGAACGATGACGTAACCATTTTCTGCGAGAGTGCCAATGGTAGAACCGGGATACCGAGGTACATTCAATCTCTTAGCAAGTATCTCACAGACAAGAGTGACCATGACGACTTGCGTATTCGCTTCACCGCACGGTGGCTGCACCATATTCCCCAATTAGATGACATTGGTGTCCCGTATCAAACGAGTAAGCTCCCGGGTCGCGTTCAACATTTTTTAAGACGCAGAGGAATTGGAGACAGAACTTTGTATGGCTGTGGGCCCGTCGTTCACGAACTAAACTACATGTTCACGCAGGTACCGAAAAGGACGCGTATTATTATGTCGGTTCACGACGTTGGATGGAGACACAGCACCGTAGGATACGGATTGTCCGACGATTTTGTCCGACAGGCGGAACGGGGCATTGCACGTGCTCATCGTCTGATAACTTCAACCGAGTCTGTCAAAGCAGATTTGGTTAGGCTGCTGAATGTGCCCGTGGACAAGATAGTGGTTATTCCACCTGGTATCAGTGAGACTTTTCTAGTGCGTCATGATGAGGTCTCTGTTCCCTCGTTACCGTCTAAATATTGGCTGTTCGTGGGGGCTGTCACACCTAGAAAGAATCTGGACATCGTTCTCAAAACGTTGTCACAAATGGAAAATAGAATTCCGCTTGTTATCGCCGGGCCCTACATTCATTACCTTGATGTTGTGGTCCAAAAGGCGAAGGACCTTCGGGTACCCGTCATTCATATCGATGGGTCATCCGATGAAGAACTCGTCCAGATATATCAACGTGCTACGGGTTTAGTGTATCCGTCCCTTTGGGAAGGGTTTGGGTTCCCGCTGGTTGAGGCAGCAGCTTGCGGTATTCCGGTGATTACTTCGAATAATACATCCATGAAGGAAGTGGGAGCAGGGTATGCATGGTTGGTCAATCCTACAGATTTGCAAGAGCTCATGGCTGCAATGAATCGTGTGCTGCTGTTATCTGATGAGGAACGAGCTGCACTTCAGATAAGAGGTCGAGCACTGGCCAGAAAGTATTCATGGGAGCAAACCGCGCAACGGCATATGGAACTATATCGTGAGGAATTGTCCAAGGTCTGCCTCTAGTACATATTGCACGGCGCCAAGGCTGTGTGATGCATGGTGTATCCTCATTAATAGTTAGAGTGAGAGCGTGGCACATATTAAGGGGTTGAAAGGGGAGCTAGCGATGCACGTTCCAGACAGTGCGGCTTCGAGCAGGTATCATGAGCTAGACTCGTTGCGCGGCGTTGCAGCTTTTACAGTCCTAGTGTTTCATTTTGCCATGATCTTTCCCATTATAGCCGCTGACACGACTGCTAGATCAAATATGCTGTGGCTGAACATATTCAAATATTCACCGTTGCGGATATTGTTTGCCGGATCAGAGGCGGTTCTCCTCTTTTTCGTGCTCAGTGGGTTTGTTCTTTCTCTTCAATTTAAGCCAGGAAGAAGCGTTCGCTATCCGACTTTCATCATCAGGCGAATTTGTCGGATATATCTTCCATACGTCGCGGCAGTTGCACTCGCGTTTACGCTGCATAGTGTGATTCGGCACGTGACCATAGTCGGTCTCAGCAGTGAGGTTTCGTCAGTGTGGACTACGCCTATCACCTGGCGCACCATAATAAGTCATATTATCTTTATTGTTGGTAACGTTAACTGGAACGCTTCTGAAGGTGTCATCTGGTCGTTAATTTTCGAGATGAGGATATCAGTTATATTCCCGTTAGTGATGCTAATGGTCAATAGGTTGCGGTGGCAAATCTCTCTGAGTATCGGAGTCCTGCTGTACGTATTTGCGTTCTTACAGAACATCGTGTTTGGCAATGATATTGCCACGGATCCGTACTACACCATATTCACAACTCATAATCAGTACCTTGACACTTGTATTTACCTGTTGTGCTTTATACTCGGGGCCATACTAGCTAAACATATAACGGAGATATCTCGTTTCTACCATGGCCTTACCTCAACGGGAAAGATTTTAATAGTTGGTCTTACGATTCTCGGATTTACATATGGCTATTTATGGCCACTGAACACACACCATAGAATTACGCAGCGCTCCATCACGTATTTGTTTAATACAACGGGAGCGTCCCTTGCTATAATTCTAGCCCTTGCGTCTTCTAGGTTTTCAAGGTTTCTCATGACTAAGCCAATCGTGTTCTTGGGCAAGATATCCTACAGCTTATACCTGTGTCATTTTATTGTCTTAATCGGCAGTATCTATTTGCTTTACAAGATACTGCCCATATGGGCTATCCTATCGATTGCGTTTGTTTTAAGTTTTGCGCTCGCGACCTTCGCGTACCACTTTGTCGAGCGACCCTCAATAACCTTAGGTAAGAGATTAACGAAACCTAAGAACAATGTTGTGCCCGCGCGAGTTTCATATTAGAGCCTGTTGTCGTAAGGTAACAACCATCGTACTGACACTCCATGAAGGGTGGCACAGTGTTGTGAAAATAAGTGTTGCTATTCCCACACATGAGCGAGCGAGGTACCTGAAAAGTTGTTTGGAATCGGTTCTGAATCAAACTCTGCTTCCAGACGAGATCATTGTAAGCGAAGATGGGGAGGACCCTGAAACTCTAGAGGTAATAAGCCGTCTGTTGCATCGTGGCACAACCATAAGGCATATCCGCAATGCCGTTCCTCTGTTACAGCTAGCAAATCGGCAACAGGCATTGCAAATGACTTCTGGGGACTACGTTGCTATGCTCGATGATGATGACCAGTGGGAGCCCACGTTCCTTGAGCGAACGAGTGCTGTATTGTCACGCCATCAAGAGTGTGGATTTTGTACAACTGACCATTTCATCATGGACGACAGAGGAGATATATTGTCGCCCGAGACGGAGCAGGCTTCCAAAAGGTTTGGGAGAACACTGATGCGGTCAGGCGTCTATGATGACGTGTTGTTGAGGGTATTGGACACATGTCCATTCTCTTTACAGCACACATTGTTTCGCCGCGACATCCTGCAGAGAGTGGGGTTCCTGCAAACGTATGGGAAGTATGTTCCGGATTTCGTGTTGTTTGCAACCCTAGGCGCACACCGCGTCAAAGCGTACTACATCGCCGAACGCTTAGGACGATATCGAGTGCACGGTGGACAGCAGACCGTTAACAGAATAGAAAATTCAGACAGCAAGTTGGAGTCTCTTGAAATGCTGCATAGAGGATATTCGGCAGTCTTGAGTGAAGACGAACGACAAGCTCTTGAGAAGTTGTACATCGCGCAAATCATTGAAGTTGCAGTCGCGCGTGCTCACTTGCCCGACAGATGGGGAGCCATAAATGTCTTAGGAAAGATATTCCGATTCGGATTCGGGTTCCCACCGATAAAAAGGCTCCTCGCTCTTGGGGCAGTCCTTACGGGAGTAGCTAGATAATGAGTGAACAGAAGTGCGAGGTTTTATGAAGCGTAAGACAATTTGCTGCACTTACGTATTACCCTAATGCGCATGTGACATTGGACAGCAACTATTGTTTGCGGTTATTTTGTTCTGTATAATGAACAAGAAAGTCCTTCACGAGTTGTTATGTGAGTAGTTTAGGACTAATCAGGCATCCTGCAATGTTCCCAGCGAATCATGAAACGCGCGTATGCATGGCTGATAACTTCTGTGCATCATCTACGGATTTTATCGAGTGGTCGTTTTCTTTCACCTCGCAGTCGAGGGATGTGTGGTAGTTAATGCATGTATCCGTCGTTATCCCATCCTATCAAAGACCACATAGATTACTCAGCTGTTTGGACGGCGTCGAGAAGCAGGACCGCCTCCCGGACGAGGTGATTGTGGTCTGCCGATCTACTGACATAGATTCCATTGCCACCGTGGAACAGTGGAGGACCGAGTCACGGCTCAGTGTGTTTTTGCTTCTTGTCGACGCACCGGGCCAGATTGCTGCGTTACGAAAGGGACTTGCGGCAGTGCGTGGAGATGTCGTCGTCTTTACCGACGATGATACCGTACCTGCACCGGACTGGATACAGCGCATCTTGGGTTATTATAACGATCCGTCTGTAGGCGGCGTAGGCGGGCGAGACATCATTAACGGATTGGATGCTCCTTCGCAGGCTCGGCGCGTAGGCGTTCTTACATGGTACGGAAAGCTGATTGGCAACCACCACTTGGGGTGTCTCACGGCTCAAGACGTGGACGTTTTAAAAGGTGCCAATGCATCCTTTCGGACATCGCTCGTCTCGTTTCCGGATTTCTTCCGCGGAGAAGGAGCTGAGGTCCATAACGAAGTCTATGTGTGTCTGCGGGTTCGTCAAATGGGGTACCGTCTTATCTACGACCCGGAAATTAAAGTAGACCACTATCCAGCGCCCCGATTCGACGTTGACCAAAGAGACTCCGTGGTACCACTTGCCCTAAGAAACGCATCCTTCAACTTTACCGCGACGGTAATGGTGCTCCTGCCACGTTCGAAAGGTCTCATACGTCTCATTTTCGGTGGCTTTGTGGGGCACAAAGGGGCACCAGGATTGCTTCGGTTTTTGATGGCACTCTTGAGGTGTGAAAAAACCGTCTTGGCAGAATTCATTCCTACCCAGATTGGGCAAATGGAGGCTATCATCTATAGTTTGAGAACCAACCGAGGTAGGAAGCAACACACGAGGGTATTTTCGTTCAGGAACTGAGGGCGTGGATCGAGGTTTGATGAGAACGGCGGTGATACGATGCAAGGAGAGGTAAGAGACTCGGGCACGCACGGGATTGTATCGGTGATTGGGGACGGGCAAATATATCGGGTTCTAATGAGATCATTGTCGGAGGCAGGATTCCACGTTCGGATAAGTAGTGACGCGCCGGAAACGGAGCTTCCACAATTGCCGAATCTCATCCTTGTATCGTTCGATGACTTAGACGCCTATCGCGAGAATTGGGCGTTACCGAGTGGCGACCTGTTGGGCGTCCCTACCGTGGTTGTGCTTGGTGCGTCGGCCGCGGTTTTAGTTGGTTCTCCAGAACATTCCTCGACTGACGGTTGCATCGAGTGTGCCCGCATCCACTGGCAGCACTCAGTTCGCCGACTCGCTTGGCTACAACAAGTTCAACGGCTTGCGCGAGATGGAACAGCCTACATTCCGTTGACTGCATCCACAGATAGTCTGCACAGATTCGGTGATTTGTTCGTCTCGAAGATTCGGCAACTTGTTGCTGGAACAATTCATGTGGACAAGGTATCTGGGGTCTACAACGCAGCCACTGAGACGATGCATTGGAAGCCGACCTTACCGAGCCATCAATGCGAGCACGGTGCATATGCTCATGCAGATACGGCAATGGGTGCCTTGATACATCTTGTTTCGCGTCGCGTTGTGGATGAAATCAGGCTGAGAACCCGTTTGATGAGTGAAAAAGACCTCGTTTGCCGATATGTACATCGCGATGTCGGGTATATTTCCGAGTTAAAGGTCATCGAGTTAACTTCTCATATCGCTGTTTCAGCAAGTGTCGTCCGAGATGACATGAGTTTAAGTACGGGTGCTGGACATGCTCTTTCCAAGCAGTCAGCTACAACTGCCGCGATTTTGGAATCGTTGGAACGAGTGTGTGGCAGATTGCCATTGGGTAAACAAACGACTATCTACGACTCCTATGCAAATCTACGTTTATCCGCGATTCACCCACGCTGCTTCGGAGAACATGACGACGACCTGTACGACAACTGCGAATTTGAGTTTGAGAAATTCCGGGACGAAGAGAAATACCGTTGGGTATGGGCCCATTCGTTTGCTCGCGGTGAAGCCGTTCTTGTCCCTGAACAGATTGCCTATTTCGGTGCGGTAAAGAAGGGTGAGCTTCGATTTGTGTATGAAACGTCAAACGGGTGTGCGGTCGGGGCGAGCATCGAAGAGGCGATACTCCACGGTGTGTTTGAGGTCATCGAAAGAGACTTGTTTCTGAACATGTGGTACGGAAGAATCCCGCTTCCGGAGTTGGATGTTGAGGCGGACAGCCCAATGGAAGTTCGGGCGTGGTATGCACAACTGTCGGGACAGGGTTTCGTGATTCGGCTGTTTAATCTCTCCCTAGACCTCGACGTTCCAGCGGTTCTTGCCGTCGCCATCAATCCTCAACACACTGCACCGAATCTGCTTATGGCTGCGGGCTGTCATTTAAATCCATACCAGGCTATGACCTCGGCCTTACGTGAACTGGCTGTGCAGGTCGCATCGGTAACGAAAATGTCAGCCGATAAGTTCGCAAAGGCTCGTACGATGTACGCAGACAGCCGTAATGTCCGAAGCATGCGCCAGCACGTTTTGGTCAACGCCTTGCCAGAATCGTTTGACCGGGCCGCCTTTATATTCAAACACCCCGACGGAAGGGCAACTGTCAAGGAATCCTACAGTGATTGGATGCAACAGTTTGGAGTCGCCTCCAAAGACATAAAGCCAATATTGGAGGCAGTGTTAACCTATCTGCACAACCATGGGTTCGACGTACTCGTCGTAAATCAAACCAGTATTGAACTCAAGAGTGGAGGATTGTCGTGTGTGAAAGTTCTTGTTCCTGGGATGCTACCCATGACTTTTGGGCACTCCCGGCGACGGGTCAATGGGCTGACACGCGTTCTTAACCTTCCTCAGCAACTGGGGATAGTGCCTCATGCACTGCCAATTTCAGAGTTGAATCCATATCCGCACCCATTTGCATAATTGTTCTATAAAACGAACATTTGTCTTGACTCAATAACGAACAGGAGGTACATTTGACGTATCATGGAAGTGAGGGGGTGACACGATGTATAAGAAGTATCTAGCTCCAGCCGTTTTGAGTCATCAGGTGGTTCGCTTTGAAACAGCAATTTCGAGCGCTTGTCAGGATACTGACAAGGATGGTGGCTACAACCCTCCAGGTACCTACAACGACAGTGACAGCGATTCAGACTAATGACAAGTAATTGAAGAGCTGTCCACTCATTATCAAAAGAGGTTACGTAGAGTCCTACAGGACGAGGAATCTGAGAAATGTGTATATTCCGGATTCCTCAGTCCGACGGGCGAGTACTACTCGCGATTCGTTCGTTCTTAATTGGGAACGAAACGTACATTTCACGAAATGACCATGAGTGGCTATCGGAGAAGGAGACTGGTGGAACGTGTTGACCCAACTCATTGAAAACTTATACCTGGGTAACGAGGTAGACTTGGGGTCACACCCGTCATTTGAGCATATTCTGTCTGACATTCGTGAGTCCTCAATTCTTCCTCAAGTACTCAGACTTCTTCACGATTCGGGTCAGTTGCACGCAATTCCTTCACACCTCCGGAACGAGCTGATGATGCGACGAGAACAGTTTGTAGGGCAAAGTTTATTCATTCGTCGCATTCAGGAAGAAATTTGTAACACATTGGAAGATACAAAGACGCCAGTCATTCCCTTGAAAGGCATCTATTTTGCTGAGCGTTTTTTCGGACACTTCGCAGCTCGCCCGACATCGGATATTGATTTGCTGGTGCGAGACACGGATGTCTCGGAAGTCATTCGATGTCTGCGCGCGCTGGGGTTCCACGGCCCTTCACGATTTAATCCAGTTCACTTTCACTGTGTCATGTGGAAGCCAATTGAGGGCGCCCAGCCCACGCTCAACGTCGAAGTTCATTGGTCACTCATGCATCGTCATTCCTCAAGTTTGGATATGGAAGCCCTCTGGGCTGGAGCAAGTCCGAAGGAATCCTATCAATACGTTTATGAATTGTCCGTTTTGCACACCTTTTACGCCATCTGTTTACATGGAGCAAACCACGCGATGGAATCATTCAAATACTCCCTCGACGTCGCGCACCTACTGTACCGATTTGGCCGTCAGATTGATTTGCCTGTGCTCCTGACCCAGGCCAAGCGCGATAAGACGTACACTCGAGTGCGTACAGTCCTCGCCAAGGTCTATCAACAGTTTCCCAGTCTACACCGCATCAAGCCACTCCCAAGAACGATGACACGGATTTGGTTATCACACGATTTGGCCTTGCAACACCCGTTACTGTTGCTGGATTCTTTTGGGCAACGAGCGCAGTTTGTCAAATCCATCATTTGGCCCGATAAAGAAGTCGTACTGTGGTTCATGCGAGACGACCCCAAAATAAGTAGACGAAATGCATATCTTCGGTTCTACCAGAGGCGAACATTGAAGTTATTCCGACGAATCGCTGCGCAGGACAAGGGAGGACATACAGTTGTTGGCATCGTGCATGAAGATAGGTGAGTTGCCGCTGTACATGACGTCCGAGTCAGTCGAGGTGATGAATTGGCTTGAAATGTACTGCAAGCATCAAGATGATGGGAAGGTCCTTGGAGAGGTCAAGGTGCACGTGGATTGGGGATGGGGGAAACCTTTTACGAGTTTCGATGTGGACATCACCCGAGATGCCAAGTGGATTGTGTACAATCGCGGAGACTATCAAGTCAAAATCGACTCAAATTATGAACATGCCATTGTAAGGGTCCATGATGCGTTCGCGTTGAAGCACGCGTTGATGAACCTATACAGTGCGGTGATTGTGCACCTGGAGTGGGGTTTATTAATTCATTCTTCATGTGTTGTCAAAGGCAAGGGAGCATACCTGTTCGCCGGTCGTTCTGGAGCCGGAAAGTCTACGGTGGCACAATTGTCCAGCCCAAGCCCTTTATTATCGGATGAAGCAACCATCGTAAAGATAACTGCGAGTGCAGTCATTGTTTATGACTCACCGTTTCGCAGTGACACCATCCCCGATGTGATGGTCGAACCCTGTCCACTGGCGGCCATCCACGTAATTCATCAAGCGAATTACGTACGACGCAGTGTGAAAAAGAAAATCGAGGGGATTTACGATTTGATGGACAAAGTCTTCTATTGGCCACACGAAGCGACTGAGACAGCAAAGATCCTCCGGCTGTACGACAACTTGGTAGCGAACGTTCCAATCTACGACTTGTATTTCAAAAAGGATAAGACCTTTTGGGAGGAGATATCTTGAGTGCCGAGTACCGGTGGAATAAAAATGTAGAAGCCGTGGAAGTGGAGGGTGAATGGGTCATTCTTCACTCCGACCATCAAACAATCACGAGGGTTAATGAAACAGGTGGCATGATTTGGGCGTTGTTGCAGGAAGGGAAGAGCCTGAACTCTATCGCGCAGTTTGTGATGCAGGAATTCGATGTGACTTTTGACCAGGCCGTCAGTGATGTCGAGGCCTTCATTGGTGAATTGAGAAAATTGGATGTTGTTGTTACCGATGGATGAAGCCATGACGACAGTTCTGCTGCAAAACTTGCATCGACGCGGTTACGTGGAAATCGCCTCCGAGGGATACAGTATGTATCCGTTCATCCGACCTGGTGACGTCTGTAAATTCATCCCCTGCGATGTGACGAAGTTAGTAGCGGGTGACGTGGTACTCTATGTGTCCCAGAGCGGCAGATTGGTTGGACACCGTCTGCTACATGTCATCGGAATACCCCTCAATATGGGGATTGTTCTCCAAGGGGACACAAATGTTCACTCCGATGGGTTAATTTCAACAGATGCCGTTTTAGGACGACTCACTGAAATCAGGAGAGGTCGCAGAGTGATTGTCACTCACCTCGGCATTGCACGGGTTTGGACATTGCTGATTCTAAAGGTGCCACTCATGAGCAAGTCTGTCCGTAAATGGCTACACATCACCCTCATCTGGCAGCATCGGTGGAACAGACTTCGCTTGTCATCCCGATTTTCATCAAGGGAGCATTCCTGATGCGACTTACAGCAGTCATCGCGAGCCTGTCGGGCAAATCGATACCGTCGTTTCGAGACACTATGCGGTATTACAGGTTTTTTCTTCCGTACGCAAAGCCGTACTTGGCATCCTACGTATTTTTGCTCTGCACACTGGTGCTGAGTGTATCGACAACACTCGCCTACGCCTGGTTTTTAAAAGGAATCGTGCAAGCTGCGGTTACCCATAACGTTGCCAAGATAACGTGGATGGTTGGGTTTGGCGTTGTGTTTTACGTGGTGAACGTAACAGTCAACTTTCTCACGACGTACGTTCGCATGGTAACGATGAACAAAGTGAAAAAGGACCTCAAGACTCATCTTTGGGCACATCTTACCTGTTTGCCGCAATCCTTTTACAATCGTCATCAATCAGGAGACCTGATGTCGCGGCTCAACAACGACACGGACGTTGCCGTTGGGGCCATCGGTACCAACCTGGTCAACATCATCCGGTTACCTTTGACCGCAATTGCCGCGTTCGTCTATCTCTTTGGTATGAACGCGAAACTTTCATTGGTTTTACTCTGCTTTGGCCCAGTTGCGCTGGTATCCGCGACCATATTCAGCAGGTACATCCGGCTGAATGGAAGGCAAATTCAAAACCAGTTAGGAAAAATCACGGCGCTGGTGACGGAGATATTGGCGGGCCACGCGCTCGTCCGGGCGTTTGGATTAGAGAGATTCTTTACCGATAAATACGAACATGAGATGCAAGACCTCGTCGCTTTGCAAAACCGCTCTGCACGACTGGGCGGCGGCTTCCGCATTGGAGCGCAAGTGGCAGGGGCAGCCGCTTTGCTCTGGTGCATTGGAATGGGCGCTTATGACGTCTCAAGTGGTGTGATGACGACAGGGGCTTTGCTGGCTTTTATCAGTCTGATGAACCATCTGGTGGCACCCTTCACGGGGATGGCGCAACAGTTTGGTGGCTTACAGCGTTCGATTGCAGCCGCAGAACGGCTTTGGGAGGTCCTGGAAGCGCCCACAGAAACCGTTCCGAGTGACGTGGCGCTAAACAGGGAGAAAGGGTCGAACGTCCTTCCTTGCGCACTTGAGCTTCGAAATGTTTCATTTAGCTATGACGGTCTCAGAGATGCTGTCCGTCAGGTCACGCTGTCCGTACCGCCCGGCAAAGTAGTTGCACTCGTTGGCCCCAGCGGGGCGGGCAAGAGTACACTGTTTCAACTGATTATGCGCTTCTACAACCCCGCAACCGGAGAGATATTGCTGAACAATCAGCCGTACGGGCTGATGCAAGCCCATCAGTTACGAGAACATATTGCTTATGTTCAACAGGAACCGTATCTGTTTAGCGGATCGATTCGTGAAAACATTTTGCTCGGCAACCTCACGGCAACGCATCTGGACGTGGTCCGTGCCGCGAAGCGCGCCCACATCCATGATTTCGTCCTCTCTCTGCCACAAGGCTATGAAACGCAGGTTGGTGAGCACGGTGTTCGGTTATCCGGGGGGCAAAAACAGCGCATCGCTATCGCGCGAGCCCTATTGAAGGATGCTCCGTTACTGTTACTCGATGAGGCGACGAGCGCGCTGGACAGCGAATCCGAGTCTTTGGTTCAAGATGCGCTCATGAGGCTTATGCAATCGCGAACCACACTTGTTATCGCCCATCGTTTGTCCACAGTCCAGCATGCCGATGTCATTATTGTCATGAATGCAGGTGAAATTGTGGAGACGGGAACCCACGACGAACTGTTGTCGAGAGGCGGATTGTATTCCCGCTTCCACCATTTGCAATTCTCGGGTTTACACTCAGGGCAGCAACGGGTTACATCTGTGTCAAACTCTTAGGTGGCGGCTTTTTGTTCATTATATAGAACAAACGAACAATTCGACAGACATAGAAAACGAGGTTGGGGGATTGGGTCATGAAAACGAAACGAGTGCGCAAAGCAGTCATTCCGGCAGCTGGTCTTGGGACAAGGTTTTTGCCTGCCACCAAAGCCATGCCCAAGGAGATGTTGCCCATCGTTGACAAGCCGACGATTCAGTACATCGTCGAAGAAGCGGTCGCTTCCGGCATCGAAGACATCATCATTGTCACAGGCAAAGGGAAGCGGGCAATTGAGGACCACTTCGACAGGTCAGTTGAACTCGAAGAGTTGTTGTTGAGTAAAAAAAAATACGACCTGTTGGACCAGACCAAGCAGATATCTAGTATGGCCCACATTCACTATATCCGCCAGCGAGAACCGCTCGGACTCGGACATGCGGTGTGGTGTGCACGACGTTTCATCGGCGACGAGCCGTTCGCTGTCCTTCTTGGCGATGACATCGTTCGGAACGAGACACCGTGTCTGAGACAGCTACTGGATGTGTACGAACGCTACGGTTTGTCCACCATCGCGGTGCAGCAGGTGCCAAGGAATCAGGTCCACCGCTATGGCGTCATCGATGCAGTGGTACAGGGCGAAAGTCTATTCCGCGTGCACGGCCTGGTGGAAAAGCCGAGTATCGAAAAAGCCCCGTCAACGCTCGCCATCACGGGACGCTACGTCCTGACTCCGAAGGTGTTCGACTTTCTTGAGCGGGGCCAGATTGGGGCAGGGGGCGAGATACAACTCACTGACGCCTTGGTGGAACTCAATCAGGCTGAAGGCGTCATGGCACTAGAATTTGCGGGTCGTCGCTACGATGTCGGTGAGAAGTTCGGTTTTATCGAAGCTACGCTGGAGTTGGCCCTTCAGACACCTGAACTTTGCGGTGCAGTGAAGGAGCTGATGCAGCGGTTGATTTGTGAACAGCAGCAGGTTGCTGTTTGGCGGGGGGCGGACTGATGAGAATTGTCCTGCTATCTGGAGGTGCTGGTAAACGTTTGTGGCCGATGTCCAATGATAGTCGGTCGAAGCAATTTCTGAAAGTGCTGCGCAGCCACGAGGGGACACCAGTGTCAATGTTGCAGCGAGTATGGTCGCAACTCAAACAGGCAGGTCTCAATAGACAAGCACACATCTGTGCCGCAAAAGCTCAGTACGAGATGATAGAACAGCAATTGGGGGCAGTTGCCATCATCGAAGAGCCAAGTCGGCGAGATACGTTCCCAGCTATTGCCCTTGCCGCAGCTTATCTGAAGGATATCGAAGCATGCGGGGACGACGAAGTGATGGTCGTAATGCCTGTCGATCCGTTTGTCGACGAAGGCTTTTTTACAATCCTTACCCGGTTACCTGCAGTTCTCGAACAGTCGCGCGCTGACATCGCGCTGATGGGGGTGTGCCCAACTGAACCAACAAGCAAGTTCGGGTACATCCAGACAGAATCAGTTCGAATCGAGCCAATTGTTGAGGCAAAGTCGGCAACAACAGACTGGCCTTGCACCGCGAACCGAGTTGAAGATTCCTGGGTTCCGGTGCGCGCATTCATCGAAAAACCTGTGCACTCACTGGCGACGCAGTTAATTTCGACTGGTGCACTGTGGAACTGTGGCGTATTCGCATTTCGGGTGGGCTACCTCATAGATGAGTTACAGAGGTTGGGGCATCCCACAGATTATGAGACCTTACGACAATCGTATGACACGCTGCCGAATCGAAGTTTCGACTACGAGGTTGTCGAGCGGGCAGGGAACATTGTGGCAATTCCGTACGCTGGAACGTGGTGTGATTTAGGAACGTGGGGGTCGCTTTCAAAACAGATGACGGAGTCATTTGTAGGACGCGGGGTAGCGGTGAACTGCGACAATACACATGCAGTGAATGAACTTGGGATTCCGCTTGTCGCCATGGGCCTGCGAAACGTCATGGTCGTGTCGACACCGGACGGGATATTGGTTGCGGACAAGGAGCTCGCAGCCAACATTAAAGACGTGACCCAGTCCTTTAGCGGACATCCCATGGTTGAAGAACGGCACTGGGGCTCATCACGTGTGCTTGACTATCAGAAACTGGTTGACGACTCGGAAGTCTTGACGAAATGTATCGACATTCTCCCTGGAAGACACATCTCTTATCAACGACATAGACGTCGAACAGAGGTCTGGACCGTTATCGAAGGATATGGTCAGTTGGTCCTTGGTACGAGAGTGATTGAAGTCGCTCCCGGTGATGTCGTAAAGATTTATCCCGATATGTGGCACGCTGTACTTGCTCTCACTGGCCTTCAAATCATTGAAGTGCAGCGTGGTGAGGCGCTCGGCGAAGATGACATCGAGCGCCGGTTTGAGTCTTGGGAACACATCGTGAACTATTGCGAGACGATTCCAGTATAAGAGGTGATTCGCGTGACAAATCAGTATCGATGGGAAGGAAATGTGGAGTCTGTCGACGTGGAAGGCGATTGGCTCATCATGCACCCGGAAACGATGACCATCACGAAGTTGGAAGATGTCGCAGCTTACATCTGGTCCAATTTGAAGAACCCAGCAACCGCACCGGAAGTCGTCGATGCCGTACTCAGTGAGTTTGCTGTGTCGCGGGACGTTGCTGAACCAGAGGTTGAAAAGTTCCTCAGTGAGTTGATGCAGATTGGCCTGCTTGAAGTCGTCGACGCACATATGACCCTTTAGCCACATAGCTCGGCATGCAGCCGTCAAACGAATAAATTCGTATAAATTGTTCTTGATTAAGTACATCGATGTAATGTTATAATGTACGCAGGTTGGGAATAAAAAATGTTACAGATAGGGGAATGGGTGACATGAGTAAAAGAGAATATCATTCGCCGATAGTGGCGCTGCACCAGAGCGTCGTCTTCGAAACGAGTATCTCGGGCAGCGGATGTTGGTCGACCGGTGATTCCTGCGGGTCTACAGGTTGGTCGTGCAGTTTTACGGGTTGGTCTTGTGGTTCGACGGAAGGGTCGTGCTCGTCTACTGGGGAGTCCTGCTCATCATCCTGGGGAAGTTCTTGTCAATCAACTTGGGGTTAAATTAGGACTGACTGTATTCCAGACGCTGCGTTCTTTGAATCGAAGTCAGGGGGAGTTACGTTGGCTGCAACCGGCACGTCCACGACAATCGCCACCGTTGTTGTGGTGACAAGTGGATGCATTATCACGAAGCAGATAAGGCAACAGCTTCAGAAGTCACACTCGCCTGTCGGGCAACCGGCCGCCTACTCATTCAGTGTGTTAACAAGCGATGACGGCGGGGGTGAATGGGCGCTGTTGTCGCATCTGCGGCCGCATCTCGTTGTACTTGTGAGCGATGAACCCAATCTTCGGTTTGAGGAATCTGTTCTCACGACTTGTCGCGCACTGAGTATTCCTGTTTTACCAGTGCTTGGTGAAGGGTCCGTGGTACTGGTCGGGCCGCTTGAGCGACCGCATTATCCGGGATGTGTCAATTGCCTGCGTCAACGTTGGGAGAATTCAGTGCGTCGCACCCGCTTACGTGCCGCCCTTGAACTGCAGGTCAATCCTCTGCACACCGCCCACGTCACATTGTCCATGACCACGGACGAACTGAGTGGCCTCGGTGAACTCGTTCGGCATGAAATTGGGTCCTTTCTGGAAGGAGATGGGGACACGGTGGGTCACGTCGCGGTGTACAGGCGTCACCGCGAAGTTCGTTTTGTACCACTCGTACCGAGTCATCAGTGTCCGCGGTGTGCGTCCCTCCAGGATGATTGTCTGGAACTGGGGACCTTGCATCTGGAGTCTCAGGTTGCAGAGGACAAGGAGGGTCTCCGAGCACGTAGGGTTGAACCTGACGATGTTCTTTCCTTATATGCAGACCGCGACCTCGGATACATCTCAGAGTTTGGAGAAGAGTCCAAGGATGGCTTTGTCCGTGCAAGTGCCTTCATTCAAACGAAATCTGGCGAGCAAATTGCTGGCTATGGGTCGGCCATGGCATCGATTTCAGCACGGCAGACAGCCGTTCTCGAGGCTATCGAACGAAGTTGCTCTATCACTGCTGTGAATCGCCGACCGGTCGTCTATGCGCCGTACGACGAGCTGAGAGATAGGGCCGTGAATCCGCTGCATTTCGGCCTCCACGACGATGCCATCTATACATCCCATCCATTTCTCAAACCGTACCAACCTGAGAGGCCGTATTCATTCATCTGGGCGTACTCTACCAAACACAAAGCGCCTGTGCTGGTTCCCGAACAGATTGCATATTTTGGCCCCACTCGTGATACAAGCCGGTTCGTGAAAGAATCAACCAGCGGGTGTGCCCTCGGAGGCTCTCTCGAGGAAGCTGTTTTGCACGGTGTATTTGAAGTGCTGGAACGCGATGGGCTGCTGAACATGTGGTACGCGCGAATGCCCGTCCCAGAACTTTCGCTCGGGACGCAGGCGCCGGCCGACGTCCGCACGATTTATCGTGTCATCGCCAGCAAAGGATACCGAGTTCGTTTCTTCAATTTGTCTCACGACATTGGCATTCCGGCCATTATGGCTGTCGCGGTCAATCGGCGAAATGTCGCGCCCCAAGTTGTCTCGGGGTCAAGTTGTCACACACATCCATACCAAGCAGCACTTGGTGCGCTCCGCGAGTTATTTGTCCAAGTTCAGCACATGGAGGGAATTCCGGAAGACAGACGGCGACAGGGGCTCGCGATGATTGCGGACCCGACAAAAATTCACGGCATTCTCGATCACGTTTTGGCCTCCGCCCTTCCCGAAGCTTATGGCAAGTGGAGCTTTCTACTAGACAACCGTGAAGGACAGCTCATCCAGTCGATAGACGAAGCCTTTTCCAGCGCCGCCCATCGATATCGCGTCGACACGGGGGACATCGGAACAGTACTTCAGGCGGTGCTCTCCGACATTCAGGGGCTCGGGTTCGATGTGATTGTCGTCAATCAGACGAGCATCGAGGCGGCGACCGGTGGATTTCATGTAGTTAAGGCACTGATACCGGGAATGACGCCGATTACGTTTGGGCATCAATCAAGGCGAATAAAGGGACTACAGCGCGTCTTTGAGTTACCGAAACGCCTTGGCTATCAGACACGTGTGTTGACCGTCGCTGACCTCAATCCGGATTGCCACCCGCTCGCGTAAGGTCGAGGTTACTCGGTGACGTTACGCAAGGGTTGATGAGACACTTTGGTGGCCGTGCGTAACGGCTGCGTCGATTTGCTAACAGGGAAGCTGCTTCTATCCTTCGGTTTATGCTCGGGCAAAATGTGCTCACCAAAACCTGGCCACTGCATATGGTACTGGTGAGAGAGGACAAGACCTAATTGAGCACACCGAGTATGGGAGGCAGGACCATGAGTTTAGAGGCAGATGCACAGATTGTAAACGTCAAGGACTTTTTCATACCAGGCGCGGTAGATGATACGTTGGCCTTCCAAAACGCAATTGCACACGCTGAAACATTGAATTGCCCGGTTTACGTTCCCCCGGGCTCCTACTATATTTCCCAACAACTCAACCTCAATGGAGTCTCGCTCTTTGGCGCAGGATTTGCCTACACGAGAATCTACTGCACGGCCAAGTTGGGCGCCGGAGTGTCGTATATTAACTTGAATCCGAATGCGATTGGTGCCCCTGGCAGCAATAAGGTTTCATCTCTTCTGCTCGGCGGACCAGGTTCGCCAAAGATACTTGGGCAACGCACTGCCAATTGCGATGGCATTAGCATAAATAACTCGCTGATTGTTGAGGACGTGTACGTGGCTGGATTCGACACGGGCATCGTGTTGAACACGCCATCCGGCCATGCGTCCATTATGCGGACGGTTTCAACCAATAATTATTACAGTCTTTATATCGCGCAGGACAATGGGGACAATTTGATATTTGACTGTGTCTTTTCCGGAGCGGCATTTGCCAGCATTGCCAACAAGCCAGGGATTCCCGTCGGCGGTATTCTCGTCATCAGGACGCATTTAGGGATGGGCCCCTACGGCTGGTATGAGGAACAAGGCCCTGTAGGGAACTCCGGCTGGCTTGCAGGGGGCATTTTTGAAATGTGTCGCTTTGAAGGGTGCGGCAACGGAGCGATATTCTCGGAAAACTGGAACACTCTTGGGGGAGCGATTGTTCATGATTTACGTCTTAATGGAGTTGGGTTCAGTTGGGGACCAAATTTCCGCCTGACTGGACGGACTTGGGACTATGCCGTGCAAGTAGGCGGTGTATTCGGAACCATGCACTATGTTCCGGGCAAGAACGGTTTTACTCCCGGAAAGAAAGGGGCGTGGTATCTTTCCGGGAATGCGGCACAGTGGTCCGGTTTTTTGGACCCGGCTGATTTTACCATTGGCCAGGGTGAAATGGTTCACCGGCAAATTGACGAATATCGTTCATCGCCTCCGGTCCAAGGGTATCACTACGTGACGGACAGGTATTGGAACAGTCGTCCAGGGGCGGGTGCCCCGGCAGGCTGGATTTGCACTCGTGCGGGATACACGCCGACAACATGGGCACCGCGCCAGGTCTATACGGGCAAGTACGTTGTGCCGACCACCCCGAATGGCCACATCTACAAGACGGACTACGGCGAAACGGGATCGGTCGAACCGAGTTGGCCGACGACGCCAGGCACCGTCTTTTACGACAATCCGCCAGAAGGCGCAACTGTATGGCAACCAGATACAACCTACCAACAGAACTCCGTCGTGATTACTCCGCCGTTCAACGGCTATTTCTATACGGCGACAACAAGCGGTACATCAGGCCGTACAGAACCAACATGGCCGACCGCGACGCACGGAACTGTCAATGACAATGGGGTCATTTGGGACGCTTTTCCGGTTGTCCGTTACACGGAATATGGAACCGCAATCGCAGAGTTCGAACCATTCGGGACGCTCGGTACTTGAGCCGAGACACAATACAGGCGTCGTAAGTCTGTAAAGTGAATGCAAACAACTTGCCGCTTCAGTTGCCCGTGATGTCGAATGTTCCGACGAAACGCGTTTAACGGTGGAACGTTTATAGGCGAAACATTCGCCTGATGAATCCCATTTGAGGGACCTCGGGACTCATTTTGGTGGCAGATGGCTCGCTTGGCGCAGAGGACGTGGTTGTCGGTGGTCTGTCTGCAGCAGCGGCCTCCTCGTAGGCCTGCGTCAGTTCCATCAAACGTGCCCGGTCTGTCTCGAGGGTTTTGTTTCTCTCCATCAGCATGTCGATGATTCTGTCCTGCTGCTTCACTCGGTCTAAACTCTGGTT
The DNA here is from genome assembly GCA_017298655.1 of Alicyclobacillus curvatus. Lineage (GTDB taxonomy): Bacteria > Bacillota > Bacilli > Alicyclobacillales > Alicyclobacillaceae > Alicyclobacillus_B > Alicyclobacillus_B curvatus. Next base: position 1,521,280 of record CP071184.1, on the reverse strand, counting down.
CATCCGTTCAATAAACGCGCGTTGGGTTTCCCATGATCGACTAATGACTCGGTCTAGTTGGTCAAATTGGTCTAATAGTGAGCGGTATTTGGCATTGAGGTCATCGACCGTGTCAAGAAATTGCTGCTCGATTTGCTCCAAGCGTTGTATCGTCTTTTGTTCCATACCGTGTGTGGACTCTTCATTTTCGGTGTTCAGTTCTGTTTCCGCCGACTCGTGCGCCAGGCCGTCTGCAGGCCAGCTATTGTTGTTGCTGCGTCCGGGGGACTGTTCGTAGAGCGCGCGCAACACACGAACGTCGCTCGCTGGGTAGAGATTGCCGCGTTTGCTTTGCAGTGGATGCAGTCTATCGCGATAACGACGCACATAGTTGTGTGCAGTACTTACGGACATTCCGACTTGGTCTGCAAGCTCGCTAATCCGAAGCATTTCATTCCCTGTACGGTTTGGTGTCTCCATAAACTCTCCTCCCGAAGCAAGTCACTAAGATAAAAATATCGAATATTCAATGAAAAAGCTGTCGGAAACGGATGTCGAAAGGCATTTCGGTGTGAATCTTTTGCAATTGTTTTGCCTTGGTCGTCCTTGTGGACCCGTCAGTTTTGCATACGCCTTAAGTTCACATTCGATTCAAACTGCCCCGGATGGACAACCTTCGTTCACCTAATTGGACAGTTGGAAGCTCACCATATTGGTCGATACCATTTGTATCGAGAAAAGCCTACGCTGTCATTGTGACGAAATGATAGCCTTCTTCGCCTATCGATAAATAGTTTTCATGGGTGAGAACGGGAGAGGCGCCAATGATAGTTGAGACCGAGCAGTTAAACGCGCGTGCGGGCGAGTTTGCATTGGCGAATGACGTCGAGCCGAATCCGTGGACCAAAATACGTCTGTGGTCATCGTTTGATACAGACGTACGTAGACTGCAGCGGTTTGCAAAGCACTTGACAGAGAATCGCGTAGAATGTTCCCAACCCGCTGAAGACTGGCTGTTAGACCACATTGCGTTTCTTGAGATAAAGGCCCAAGAGGTTCGGCGGACGTTCACAAGACGGACCATGCAGCACCTTCCTAAATTCGGCACTTCAAAGGTTCCCCGCATTATGGCGATTTGCGATGACTACATGGAACACGTAGACGGTCACTACCAGGTTGGCTCGTTCGAAGACTACATCAATGCTTACCAAGAGGTTTCGGTGCTGAGTCTGCTTGAATGCTGGACGCTTCAAAGCGCGATGCGGGTAGTCATTATCCGTCGTTTAGCACAGGTCATGGCTGAAGTGGAGGCTCGTTACCGAGTATGCAATTGGACCTCCTCTGTATTGTCACAAGTGATAGACGCAGATGTCTCTGTCGAAAACATCAACATGGTCTTCCGCAGGGCACTGGACGGTGGGAGCTTAACGCCAACGCACATTGTGCACATCGCAGAGCACCTCAATGAATGGGAAGAAGTCAGGCAGCCTGTGCGGGATTTCATCACGATTCAAATTGAAAACGGTGACGCTAGCCTGACACAAATGGTGCACTACGAACATGGGCTTCAGGCCGAATTGCAGGTTACCAGCGGTAATCTTATCCAAAGTCTCCACCTGCTTGAACAGTTGCCGTGGCAGGCAACCTTTCACCGCATTTCTCACGTCGAGCGCATCCTGTCATCGCAGGAAGACGGTGACTACGAGAGGCTTGATGAAGCAAGTCAAGACGCCCTCCGTATGCGGGTTGGCGAGTTGGCTTGGCAGCTCCGGGTCCCGGAGACACTGCTCGCGCATACGGTTATTCGCCTCTCCAACGACGCCGCACCTACGAGCCCCGAGCTGCTTCCTCCACGCAGCTCATGCATTGCGTACTATCTCTTAGACCCACGCGGTGAGATTGCTCTGCGGCGCGAGTTGGCAAAGCTGGTTCAGCCGCGTCACCTCTGGGCAGTCGGTGTCCGCCGTCACCCGTGGCTGGCATATCTGTCAACGGGCACCGTAGTGTTTTTTCTGCTGCTGTTTGTAAAAGGTCTCTGGGTTTCTTATGGAGCTGAGTACGAACTGCTGGACTGGGTTACCGTCTCTGCGGTCCTGGCACTGCCCACAAGTGAGTGGGTCGTGAATATTGTTCATGGCGGCATCATGCGAAGTCTTCAACCACGCATTTTGCTGCGCTATGATTTCTCCACTGGATTACCACCGGATGCCGTGACGATGGTTGTCGTGCCTGTCATTTGGTCCACGGTTGCACAAGTGGACGCTGTCCTAGATCAGATAGTGGTGCATGCGCTAGCAAATCGACAGGTAAACATTTATTTTGCCGTTTTGGCAGATTTTACGGACGCGCCCGCTGCGCTACGAGCAGAGGACGACATGTTGGTCGCACATGCCCAGGAGCGCCTTAGGAACATCCGCTCCGAGAACGGTCATGAGCGTTTTTTCCTCCTTCATCGGGGGCGCCGGCACAACTTGGCGGATGGCATTCATATGGGGTGGGAGCGCAAACGGGGAAAACTCGTCGAGTTTGTCGAACTGCTCTCAGGCAAAGAAACAACCAGTTACACCGTTGTGGACGGGGACCGACAGGTCCTGCAGCGGGTTCGCTACGTTTTCACCATCGATGAGGATACAGAGCTCCCGATGGGTGTTGTCAGCCGCATGGTGGGAACCATGCACTTGCCGTACAATCGTCCACGATTGAATGCAGCGGGTACCAGGGTTGTTGAGGGGTACGGGGTGTTAGAACCGCGCCTGGCTGTGTCACTGGAGTCTGCACAGCGTTCACATTTTGCACGACTGTGGGCCGGGGAACCAGGTATCGACCCGTACGCGTTTGCGGTCTCAGACCCGTACCAGAATCTGTTTGGCAGTGCCATGTTTGTTGGTAAGGGTCTCTTTGACGTGGAAGCATTCAAGAGAACCCTTGTGGACACCATCCCAGACAACACTGTTCTTAGTCACGATTACCTCGAGGGAGGTTTTTTGCGCACGGGGCTAACGCCTGATATCGAAGTGATTGAAGACTATCCCGAAACCTACTATGCCTACCAGCGGCGTGCACACCGCTGGATTCGAGGGGACTGGCAACTGCTTCCTTGGTTATGGCCGACCTCAAAGAATCGGTCAGGGAAGCGAGTGCGTATGGACCTTCCTGCTGTGACAAGATGGCAGATTTTCGACAGCCTGCGCCGCAGCCTCGTCACTCCATCACTGTTCTTGCTCGCCCTTCTAGGTGTTACGGCGTTGCCTGGACAACGTGAGGCTTTTCTGCTGATTGTTGTGTTGACGTTGTCTTTACCATTTCTTCGTTCCATCGTGGCGGTGGTAACGGAACACGGCACGTACAGCTCCGTAAGGATTGGTCTGCTGCAAAGCGCCGTGAAGCTGATAACACTGCCGTTTGATGCTGCCGTGAGCGTTGATGCCGTCGTACGCACGCTCTACCGAATGCTTATTAGTCGACGCAGGTTGCTCGAATGGGTGACCTCGGCAGAAACGAATCGGCGCGGTCAAAGCAGACGGGCCTTTGTCTACGAACCTCTTGGTTATGTGTTGGTATTGGTTTTTACGGTCGCCGCGTGGCCCACAGAACACAGGGCGATGAGCGCTGTTGCAATGGTTCTTGCACTACTATGGTGGACAGGTGACCCCGTGATGAGGATGCTCACACGGCTGCAGCCCAAATCCCCGCGAAGTTGGGTGGCTGAGGCCCGTCCGCAGTTGCAGGAATGGGCTCAGCAAATTTGGAGGTTTTACGACGATTATGTCACCGCGACTGACTCTTGGTTGCCTCCTGACAACGTGCAATTTCGGCCCAAAAAGGCGATAGCGCACCGTACTTCGCCAACGAATATTGGTCTCTACCTTGTCTCCGTTCTGGCGGCGAAGGACCTCGGATTCATCGACAAACTGTCGATGATGGAGCGGCTTGATGAGACCCTTCAGTGTGTGACACGTCTCGAAAAGTGGCGGGGTCACCTCTACAACTGGTATGACACGGAATCTGCAAAGCCGCTGCCACCGAGGTATGTTTCGACCGTTGATTCCGGCAACTTGGTCGCCTATTTGATGGTGCTTCGACAAGGATTGCTCGAGATTGGGACGGCTGACGAACGTTTACGGGGTGACGTCCGCCGACTGGCTACAATCGTTTCACGTCTGATTGACGACACAGATTTTGGCGCTCTCTACGATGCTGATGAACGCGTATTTTGTCTGGGTTATCACGTCGAGACAAATCGTCGTGAGACCGTTCGCTATGACCTGCTTGCCTCGGAAGCCAGACAGGCGAGCTTCGTGGCAATTGCGCTTGGACAGATTCCCGTCTCGCACTGGTTTGGGCTCGGACGCACGATGACCATGGCGGGAGGACACAAAACACTGTTGTCTTGGTCTGGAACCATGTTCGAATACCTCATGCCAAGTCTCATTATGCGGACGTACAAAAGCACGGTCTGGGAATCCACGTATCGCGGGGTGATTGCAAGACAGGCAGAGTACGCAGCGGAGCGAGGAGTACCGTTTGGGATTTCGGAGAGTGGTTACTATGCGTTTGATTACAAATTAAACTATCAGTACAGAGCTTTTGGGGTGCCGGGCCTCGGGTTTGAGCGGGGGCTCGAAAACAACCTGGTGGTGGCGCCGTATGCGTCAATCATCGCGTTACCGCTTACCGGAGCCGGGGGTTTGCAGGCGCTGCGTAGGTTTGAGCAACTTGGTGCAAAAGGAGACTATGGTTTCTGCGAAGCGATAGATTTTACAGCGGGTCGTCTGCCAAAAGGCAGCCGATATGAGGTTGTTCAGAGTTTCATGGCGCACCATCAGGGGATGAGCCTTCTCGCTCTAACGAATATTTTAGCAGGCGACGTGATGATAGCACGATTCCATCGTGACCCGAACGTTCGGGCCGCGCGTCTACTGTTGCAAGAACGGTTGCCTGTCAAGCCGGCCTTGGTCAAACACACACTTGGTGTTCATGCCCAGACACCGGACCTTGGCGGCAGCATTGATGAGCTCGAGCGGACGTACACGGAGCCACCACTCTTGCCAGAAGTCAATGTCTTGTCAAACGGACGTATCACCAGCGTGACAACCTACGATGGCAGCGGTCGCATCAGCTGGAATGGGTTGGCTGTCACGCGCTGGCGCGATGATGCAGTGTTGCGCTCTTCGGGCATGATTGTTTATCTCCGTGATGTTTCGTCAGAGGACAACTGGACTGCGACAGCGTTCCCTGGGGCTTTTACAGAGGAAGAGGGACCAGGCACGGGTCAGGACCATGGGAGGAGAACCGTGTTCCGGCTCGACAAGAGTGTGATGCAAGCCCATGTCCACGGGATATGGTCAAGGATGGAGGTCGCAGTCGCACCGGACGTTGATGCTGAGGTACGGCGACTGCGGCTGGTCAACGACACAGGGGAAGTGCGCACTATCGAAATCTCGTCATTTCTTGAACTGGCGCTCGCATCGCAGCGTGACGACAGTGCTCACCCCGCTTTCCAGCGACTGTTTGTGGAGACAGAGCATGATAGAGAGACCGAGGCTCTCTTAGCGAGACGACGGCCGCGTCAAGACAAGGATGGCGATGTTTGGGCCGTGCATACGATGTACGCGGATGGAAAGGAGTCAGGGGACTACGAGTACGAGACCGACCGCGCGACCTTTGTCGGCAGGGGGTATTCACTTGAACAGCCGATGGCCATGCCGGAACGCTTGCGGGGGACAGTCGGGGCGGTGACTGACCCAGCGTTTATCATGCACCGTACGCTGCGTCTGCAGGCACATGATTCCGCCATCGTTTACATCATAACTGGTGTCGCCGCATCACGTGCCAGTGCGCTGCACATCGTGCACCAACTGCGTGAGCCAGCACAAGTGGACAGGCAATTTCACCTTGCGTGGATGCGGTCGCAGATTGATTTGCGTCATCTCCATCTTACTCCAGGGCAGGCAAACACTGCGCAGATGCTGGCCGGACGGCTGGTGTATCAGCCTCCGCTCACTGCGCAGCGACGGCAGGCCATCTTGAACAATGGGCTTGGCCAGTCGAGTCTGTGGGCACACGGCATTAGCGGCGACCTGCCGATTGTGACAGTGACGGTGAGCCACGTCGACAACTTGCGTTTTGTTGTCTTGCTGGCAAGGCAACATCAATACTTGTGGTCGCTCGGCGTGTCAGCTCATTTGATTGTGCTCGACGAAAGTCCAAGTGGTTACCAGGACGCCGTCATGAACGGCCTCCGAGATGCTCTGGCTGCGCGTGGGATTGTGGAACCGCAGTTGATTCAGAGCCTCAAAGCCAGTCAGTTGTCAAACGATGAACGCAATCTATTGGTGGCGGTCTCGGTCTTGTGGCTACGCGCGGACGGTCCAAGTTTGCGAGGACAGATGGACGTAGATGAGGCTGATGGAGCATCGTATCGTGAACGGCATCTACCGGTAGCAATATCACACCACCGTCCTCCCTTTGGGGCCCGTGAAATGGCTCACGAGGGGGAATTCTACAACGGCTGGGGCAGTTTCGTGGATGGCGGAAAGGCATACCGAATCCACGTTAGACCAGGCCAGTATTTGCAAAAGCCATGGGCCAACATCTTGACAAATCCACACTTTGGCTGCGTAGTTACGGAACTCGGTACTGGGTACACGTGGTGGGGCAATGCCCGGCAGTTTAAGCTGACACCATGGGCAAATGACCCTGTGCTTGACCAGCCAGGTGAGGTGTTGTACTTGAAAGACGTCGATACAGGTGAGATATGGTCCGCGACGCCGGCTCCGTCGGGCGGCGAGCGACTGTACACGGTTACGCACGGGTTCGGGTACACTACTGTTCAACAACAAGGCGGTGATATGGAACAAATTTTGGAGATGACGGTCCCACCCGACGACCCTGTCAAAGTCGTCCGACTGCATCTCTTCAACAGGAGTGAGCGGGTACAGCGTATCGCCGTGACCTATTATGCAGAGTGGGTCCTAGGTGTGTCGCGGGCAGCAGAAGTTCCTCACATCATCAGTGACTGGAACGCAGAGCACCAGATGTTATGGGCACAGAACACGTATCAAGACACGTTTCGGGACAGGTTAGCCTTTCTTCAGATTGCGAAACTCGGCGAACCTAGCGAACGCACTCAATCTGCCGAATCTGCCGAATCTGCCGGATCTGCTGAACCCCAGTTCGAAGGGACGGTTTCTGCAAAACTGGATGGCGTGTCCTACACAGCAGATGGCACACATTTTTTTGGAGCCACTGGTGGTGCGACCCTGGCTCGTCCGGCCGAGCTTTGTTCGGCTGAACTTTCCGGGCGCATTGGTGTCTTTTCGAATCCTTGTGGTGCCGTCCAGATGACAGTTGAGCTGCCACCCTTTGGTACAACGAGCGTTCAGGTCCTCCTCGGGTGCGCAAGCTCCGTCGACGAGGCGGTTCACGGCATCGAGAAGTATGCACCCCGAAGAGAACTTTCCGAAGTGTCGTCAACGGTCAAGGAATTTTGGAACGGCGTGACGGAGCAGGTGCAGGTGCGAACACCGGACCGGGCACTTGACATTTTGTTAAACGGATGGCTCCTGTATCAAGCGCTGTCGAGCCGACTCTTTGGTCGTACCGGGTTTTATCAGGCAGGGGGGGCTTACGGATTCCGGGACCAACTGCAGGATTCGCTGGCGTTCCTGCATGCAGATTCGTCCATCACGAGGCGACAAATCCTCCTTCATGCGGCGCATCAGTACGAAGAGGGAGACGTACAGCACTGGTGGCATGGGGAACTTGGCAAAGGGATTCGCACGCGTTGTTCTGACGACTTGCTGTGGCTCCCCTATGTCGTTTCCCGCTACATCGAACAGACGGGCGACACGAGTGTTCTTCGCGAATCTGTGCCATTCTTACAAAGCCCGGTACTCGACGCACACGAGACGGAGCGCTACGAAGACTCAAGTTTGGCTCCGTTGCCTGGTTCAATCCTTGAACACTGCGTTCGGGCCATCTACCACGCTCTGCAGTTTGGAGGGCACGGACTGCCACTCATCGGAACGGGTGACTGGAATGACGGCATGAACGACGTTGGTCCGGAGGGACGCGGCGAAAGTGTGTGGCTTGGGTGGTTTTTGCTGCTTGTCCTCAAAAAGTTTATCTCGTCAGCAGGGCGGTTCCTGGCAAAATCGGATACCGATGGCTTCACGGATGTCGCCAAGCGGCTAGAGGAGGCTCTAAATCGTGACGGATGGGATGGAGCCTGGTTTCGACGCGCGTTTACTGACGAGGGAGGGGTACTTGGGTCCGTGGAGAACCATGAATGTCGCATTGATGCGATTGCTCAGTCCTTTGCGGTGATATCCGGTGGTACGTCAAGAGACAGACAGAGACGCGCCATGCGCTCCTTCGACCGCGAACTTGTCGACAGAGAAATGAATGTAGTCAAACTTCTGACTCGACCGTTCGACAAGACGCATCCAGGACCGGGTTATATCCAGGGGTATCCCCCCGGAATTCGGGAGAATGGTGGACAATATACGCACGGTGCCGTGTGGAGTATCATCGCATGGGCGATGCTCGGCGAGGGAGACAAAGCCTATGAAATGTTTACAATGCTCAATCCTATTTCCCATACAATGACGCCCCATGAAGTCATGCTGTATGGCAATGAACCGTACGTAATGTCTGCAGACGTATACACGGCAGAACCGCACCGCGGTCAGGGCGGATGGTCCTGGTACACAGGTGCCGCCGGCTGGATGTACCAGGCAGGACTTGAGTACATCCTCGGCATCAAACGTCAACAAGAGCGTTTGTTCGTGGAACCGTGTGTCCCTCTGCAATGGGAATCGTTTGAAGTAAATTATCGCTACGGCAAGACCCTCTACATCATTACAGTTCGATGTGGCCAAACCGAGGGTGGGCCGCGTTTCGTGGTCGATGGGCAGTCTCTCTGCGTACCGTATGTGGAACTACGAGATGACGGAGAGACGCACGAGGTCACCTGCCACCCATCGCCGACGCTTAGAGGGGAGTAGAGATGCTGACCACAGTCGATGGACGAGAGTGGAGTTTTGGAACCACGTGGCCCCTTGATAATCCTGACAATCGAATTTTAAACCGCACGAGAGCATCTTATCACGTATATTTACTACAGCATCAGGATAGAACAATACATATATGAAAGATCTTCGTAAAAGTGAGTGAAAAGCTATGGCGCGTTACCTGTTTGACATGTACCGGATGAGGCTAAAGAGACGGTCCAAGGGCCTTGCGTGGTTCTTTTTGTGTATGTGGTCGTATTTTCTTATCGGCGATGTGGTCCGGGGATATGTCGTGTTTAGCGCACTTATTTTCATCTTTGCACTCGAGAATTTGTACTGCCTGACGCGTAAATAGACAACGCAAAAAGCAAATGGAATCGCAAACAGACAACGCAAACAGACAACGCAAACAGACAACGCAAACAGACAACGCAAATAGCGGTGCAGGAAATGAGCCACGATTAGCGAGATTAGCAAGAAAGCGGATGTCTTGAGAATCTCAGGTCCATGAATTGGCATGCCTTCCACAGGAAACCCTATCACCGAGGGGGTGAAACCGTACCCCCATGAAGATATCCAGTCAGTGGAGGTGCAAGGATGAATCCAGAAGAGCTAGAGACGTCCGAACCAGCAGAAGAAATGGTTTATCCAAGGAACGATGAGGACGATGCGGATTTGTCCCAGGCCTTGGCGATTACGCACGAACAAGTCAGCGATGTCTACATGGCAGGGACCAGTGACGGTATCACTTTTGTAGACAACGGAGTCGCCCGGCAGCGCCCTGCAAAGGGGCGACAGGGAGCGGATAAAACGAATCAGTAGTGTTTGAAAGCGTGATACGGGCTGCTTCCCGCGGGTATATACTCGCCGGAGCAGCCTTTTTCGTATGTCAGATTGCACGTTGCTGTCACCTAGACAGAATCGTATTCTTCGAATTAACCCTCCCGCCCGAGGATAAGTCTCCGCTTCAAAATCACAACTTGTCGTGAGTTCTCCAACAGAAATATCACCTGACGTTTCCGCCAAAAAATGAACCATGCTTGCCAATGGGCATTCACCCAAGTAACGGTTCCGGCATAGGCTACCGCACAAACCTGATGTAACCGCACAGTACCCGAGGTGATATGAATGCCTGTAGGTTCCAAAAACCCGGTCATTAAGAACCAGAAAGAGAATCGTCCGCCTTCTAAGACGGAGGTCGGCCAGATTGTCAGTCAATATAAAGATGGCGAACTGGCCCTCGCCGAGGCCCTACGGATGCTGGCTGGGAAACCGGGCGCTCCAACGAACGCGGTACCACCTGCACTCAGCAAAGAGCGTTTGCAGGAAATCTTTGCAGAACTCGACCAATTAATTGGACTGAAGAACGTTAAGTCCGTGGTCAAGGAAATCTTTGCACTCCTCTATATGCAGGAACGCAGACGCCAGATGCACTTAAAAGTCGAGCCAGTTGTTCTTCACATGGTGTTTAAAGGGAACCCCGGTACAGGGAAAACGACGGTCGCAAGACTGCTCGCGCAGATGTTTCATGCCTGCGGGCTGCTCGAAAAAGGCCACCTGGTTGAAGTGGAACGCGCCGATCTCGTTGGTGAGTACATCGGCCACACCGCCCAAAAGACCCGGGAGATGGTGAAGAAAGCTCTTGGTGGTGTCCTGTTCATTGACGAAGCGTATTCGCTCGCGCGCGGCGGTGAACGCGACTTCGGCCGTGAGAGCATCGACGCGCTGGTCAAGGCGATGGAAGACCATCGTAATGAATTTGTCGCCATTATTGCGGGCTACGAACGGGAGATGGACTGGTTTTTGGCCACCAACCCAGGACTGCCAAGCCGTTTCCCCATTCACCTGTCGTTCCCCGACTACTCCGTGAACGAACTGCTCCTGATTGCCAAGCAGACCTCAACGGAGCGCCAATACACGCTGAGCCCCTTGGCGGAGGCAAAACTGCGCAGCCACTTTGAACGGGGACGCAACGCATCGGCTGCTTTCAGCAATGCGCGGATGGTTAGGAACGTTGTTGAGAAAGCGGTGCGCCGTCAAGCTGTACGGTTGTTTGATATCAGCAACCTGACGAGACAAAGTGCGATGTCGCTGATGCCTGAGGACTTCGATTTGAAGGAGGTCTCACCGTGAAACGAAGCCTTGTGATTGGCAACGCAAACGTTGGGAAAACCCTGTTTTGTCTGCGCTTTGCGGCCTTCCTTGGATTGCGGCAACTGCGCGTGTTTGTGGAACGAACAGATGGCAAGACGGAGGAACGGTTGCTCACGGTCGAAGAGGCGAAGCAGTTGCTGTCTGGTCCTGAATCGCACCATACGCGCGATTTGCAGACCATCGCCCTCTCCGTCCCGCGGGGAAAGTCGAATCGTCAGTTGCTGCTCACTGATACGACTGGCCTCACGGACGGGATTCATCCCGACACGGAGATTCGGCAAGCCATGGCTCAAACCTTGTCTGCGCTCGCGTCCGCTCACGTGATTCTACACGTCGTTGATGCGGCACGTCTGGGCAGCGAAGCATCGGAGAGTGGCAAATCCAGTGCGTGGAAACCGGTTGATGAGCAATTGGCTGAGTACGGTCAGGGGTGCGACAGTTACTTGATTCTCGCAAACAAAATGGACCTACCAGGCGCGAAAGCCGGCTACCAGCATCTGTGCAAGCGTTTCGGGAAGCATCGTGTGGTCCCGGTGTCGGCGCTCTACGGCGGCGGCTTCCGGGAGGTGAAACAGCATGTTTGGCGGTTTGCCTGAATGGGTCTTCAACCTTCTGACAATGCTTCTGATGGGGTGGACCATCAAACTGCTTGACGACCACCTCGACAGTGAATACGACATCGCCCGCGGGGAGCGGACGCTCGCGGTCCGCCTCGGCCGATCCGCTTTTGCCTATGGCATGGTCAGCGCACTGCTGGCTGCGGCACTCAACCAATCGCTCGCAATTGCGCTGTTTTTCTCCAGTTATGCCGTAGGCATGTTCACGGACGTGCGCGAAAAACAGCCGACACACCTCCCAGCGTACGTGGAGTGCGCCATTGCTGTTGGTCTCTCAGTGCTCTTTGCCGGCTGGCAGACGGCACTGTTTGCACTTGCCTTTGTCGCACTCGTCGACTGGCTGGATGACATCGTCGACTACGGACGCGATGCACTTTCTGGTGAGCGCAACGTCGCCCGAAGTCTCGGCTTTGTCGAAACCACGTTACTGGTGTTGCTGGCACTTTTGACAGCCGTGCTCATGCAACCGTTGACAACCATCCTCGGATTTGTCGCGTTTGCACTGATTACTGCAGTGTCCGAGTTATCGACCGAGCGCCTTTGGCACACGGCGACAGATTGCGACGGCGGTGCAGTCGACGACAACTTGCCTGCGATAAAATCGGGGGGTGATAAGGGATGAGTACGATGTCTACCATTCAGATGTCTATTTTGATGTTGCTCGTTATTTTTGCTGCGATATTGCTTGGCTATGCAACTGGCCGTCGAGCAGGTATGAAACAAGGCAGGCAGTTGGGAGCTGCACAGGCGCCGTTGTCACTGCGGCGGCAAGCTTTGCAAAGCGGCCAGTGTCCGATTTGCGACACAGTCTATGAAGCCGATGTATGGAATGTTGTGTCCGCCTCTGACATTGACGGCGAGTACGGGTCTGAGCCGAAGCAACTGGTGGATGCAAGTGGTACAATGATGTCTAAACGTAGATAGGGCGGTGGCAAAAGCGAATCAAGAGAATCGGGCACAACAGGTCGTCGTTGTGATACGAAGACACCCTTCTGAAGTGGATGAGCGATTTGCGGAGCGGGTCGACGAATTGGTCGGGCTTTGCGAGGCGGCAGGCGGAGAAGTTTCAACCAAGGTCGTCCAAACCAGGCAGACACCGGATGCGGCGTTGTACATCGGCACTGGGAAAGTAGAAGAGGTTCGGATGGCCGTGGAGGCAAACGATGCGGGCGTCGTTGTTTTTGATGCTGAACTTAGTCCGGGTCAGGTACGAAACCTTGAGTCACACTTGCCGTGTCGAGTAATTGACCGCACGCAGTTGATTCTCGATATCTTTGCTCTTCGTGCACGCTCGCGGGAAGGGATGCTGCAAGTCGAAATCGCACAACTCCAGTATCTTCTGCCAAGGCTTACGGGTCGAGGTGCTGAGTTGTCACGGCTAGGCGGCGGCATTGGTACAAGAGGACCTGGTGAATCGAAACTCGAGATGGACCGCCGTCGCATCCGTGAACGCATCAGTCATCTGCGCGAACGGCTGCGAGGATTCGAGGGTCGACGGACCGTGCAGCGAAACCGCAGAGCGAGATCGACCCCGGCGGTTGCATTAGTCGGCTATACCAACGCTGGCAAGACGACCTTGCTGCGGCGATGGACACAAGACCGTGGTTCCGTACCCGTTGCGGCAGGGAATAACCGGCTGTTTGACACGCTCGATCCGCTCGCGCGCCGCGTCAAATCTGGAGCCACTGGTGAAATCGTGGTTCTCGACACCGTCGGATTTGTGCAAAACCTTCCGCATCTGCTTGTCGATGCCTTCCGTGCGACCTTGGAAGAAGCCACTGTCGTTGATTTAATCATCCACGTCGTCGACGCTACAAACACGTCCCCGGAGAAGATGGCGACGACATACAAGGTTCTTGAAGAAGTCGAAGCCCTGGGCAGACCGGTGATAACGTTGTATAACAAGGCCGATCTGCTGCCGGAAGGGACGAGCCCGCCACCGGACGTCCGTGCGTCGAGCTCCATTTATGCCTCCGCGGAGACAGGTATGAACATGGAGGCGTTCTACCGTTTGGTGGACGAGCACCTGGGCATGGATACGGTCCGGCTCTCTGTGTCGTCTGAGAACGGGGATGTGGACGGACTGTGGAGTCAGTTGGCGCGGGTCGGGCGCATCGTCGCTGTTGGCGCTGAAGAGTCAATGACCGTGCAACTCGACGTGGAGCGCCGCGTTGCCGAACGTACACGTCAGCAGCTACTCGGGGCATATCCAGACTTGACCGTTCACATCGAGAGCAGGCGGACTAATGGGCATGTCGCTGACGCACCGACGCTGGGTCGAGCAGCGCAGGACTCAGCGCCACCGAATTCAGCGGCACCGGATTCAGTTGCACAGGATTCAGCCGTACAGGGGTCAGCAGCGCTGCCTGAAACCGCGCAAGAAGGAGCGAACTATGACAGGCCATAATCTTCAACTTGATGAGCTGTTGCGCGAAGCGGAAACGCGTTTGCAGGAGCGTTTTCGACACATCGACATCACAGCTCGTCATAACCAACAAAAAGTGCTCGAAGCCTTCTGGGCCGAGCGGGTGAGTTCGAGCGACCTGTCCGGCACGACCGGGTATGGTCTCGATGACCTCGGCAGGGATAAGCTGGAACGCATCTACGCGCAGGCGTTTGGAGCAGAAGCAGCCTTGGTCCGCCCACAGATTGTATCGGGAACGCACGCCCTTCGGCTGGGGTTGTTTGGTGTGCTCAGACCGGGTGACGAGATTGTGTTCGCTACGGGAAAGCCGTATGACACACTGGAAGGCGTCATTGGACTACGGCCTGTGTCGGGGAGCCTGGCAGAGTGGGGTGTATCGCACAAGATTGTTCCGTTGCAAGCTGACGGTGGGGTGGACATGCCACAAGTGCTCGCTGCCATTGGTCCAAAGACGAAGGCAGTCTTCTTTCAGCGCTCGCGGGGGTATGCGATGCGCCCTGCCCTGTCAGTGCGTACACTTGGCGAATGCTTTGCACAAGTGCGTAAGGTGACTCAAACTGCGGTCATCATGGTCGACAATTGTTACGGTGAGTTTGTTGAGCGGCTTGAGCCGAGTGCCGTCGGGGCACATCTGGTGATGGGCTCCCTCATCAAGAACCCGGGCGCTGGCATCATGACGACAGGGGGATACGTTGTCGGCACCGCAGAAGCTGTGTCGCACGCCGCCGAACAGTTGACTGCGCCTGGCGTTGGCGGCGAGTATGGCCCGACGCACGATTTTTTGAGGTCGCTGTATCAATCCATATTCCTTGCTCCGCACGTTGTCAGTCAGGCACTCAAGGGCTCACTTCTTGCTGCCTACGTTCTCCACAGGCTCGGTCTGACCGTTTCTCCGGGATGGGAAGAAGAGCGCAGTGACCTTATCTTGTCTGTCACTTTCGGTGACCCCAACAAGTTGTTGGCGTTTTGCCGGGCCGTTCAGGGCACGGCGCCCATTGACTCATTTGTCCGTCCGGAAGCGGATGCGATGGCAGGGTATGACGATCCGGTGGTGATGGCAGCTGGGACGTTTGTGCAGGGCGGATCACTCGAACTGTCCGCAGACGCGCCTATGCGCCCTCCGTTTGTC
Organism: Alicyclobacillus curvatus; assembly: GCA_017298655.1. Lineage (GTDB taxonomy): Bacteria > Bacillota > Bacilli > Alicyclobacillales > Alicyclobacillaceae > Alicyclobacillus_B > Alicyclobacillus_B curvatus. The sequence continues at coordinate 1,505,962 of CP071184.1, read as the reverse complement.
GGTTATCTGCAAGGCGGTTTGACGTACGAACACGTTTATCTGGCGGTACGTCGCATCGCCAAGGAACTTCTGTCGATGTCAGGGAATTAAAGAGGATGTCAGGGAATTAAAGCGGACTTCAGGGAATTAAAGCGGACTTTACGGTTTTAACGGGGATATCCGGGAATACGGTGACAGCAATAGATGGTTCCTCCCAGCGTATGTCAGAAAATTTACATGGGATGTTAGGAAACATGACATTGGGCGTTGAGTGAAGACGTCAAACATGGTACCATCCATTCGAACACTCCACTGGGGGGTGCGCAGGAATGGACCTGGAGTCCCGTAAGCAGTTGCCACTATTTTCAATCGGTATTGTGGAGAAACTGACTGGGTTGTCGGCGCGGCAAATTCGGTACTATGAGCAGCACGAGTTGGTGAAACCTGCAAGGTCAGCGGGGAATCAGCGTCTTTTTTCGTTTGTCGACGTGGAGCGACTCATCCAGGTCAGCGCGCTGCTTGACGAGGGACTCAACATGGAAGGCGTGAAGGCGCGAATTCAGCGTCTCATGGCTAGTCAGAGTCAGGACAAGGACAAGAAGCAGAGTGAACCGACAGACCATCAGGTCTATGAACGGATGCGTCAGGAGATGCTCGAACACCCAGGCGGTCCCGGTTCCTCGGAGTTCCAAGGCGACCTCTTCCGGTTCTACAGAAAACGGTAGACCGGACAACTTTTTCGCCTACGACAGGAGGAAAATTCGTGAGAGAAAACTTCAGCAAGGAAGACATCCTCAGGTTTGCGGAAGAAGCCAATGTCCGATATGTACGTTTGCAATTTACTGACCTTCTTGGTGTCATCAAGAACGTGGAGATCCCGGTCGATCAGCTCGGTAAGGCTCTCGACGACAAGATCATGTTTGACGGGTCATCCATTGAAGGTTTCGTTCGTATTGAAGAGTCAGATATGTATCTGGTTCCTGACAGGTCCACTTGGCTTGTCTTTCCGTGGGGCCATGAACTCGGAAAAGTAGCACGCCTCATTTGTGACATTCACCTGCCGGACGGTTCGCCATTCCCTGGCGACCCGCGTGCCGTCCTAAAGCGGGTTATGAAACAGGCAAAAGACCTCGGATTTGACTCTTTCAATGTTGGGCCGGAACCGGAGTTCTTCTTGTTCAAGCTCGATTCAGAAGGAAAGCCGACGGCCGAAGTGAACGACGAAGGCGGGTATTTTGACTGGGCACCGCTGGATTTAGGGGAAAACTGTCGGCGCGATATCACGCTGACCCTTGAATCGATGGGCTTCGAGATTGAAGCGTCTCATCATGAAGTGGCACCAGGGCAGCATGAAATCGACTTCCAATACGCGGATGCTCTCGAGACCGCCGACAACATCGCGACATTCCGTCTCGTCGTGAAGACCATTGCCCGTCAGTACGGACTCCACGCGACCTTCATGCCGAAGCCTGTGTATGGGATTAACGGATCGGGCATGCATTGCCACATGTCCCTCTTTAAACACGGCACAAACTCGTTTTACGATGCGAAAGATGACATGGGACTCAGTGAGACGGCCCGCGCTTTCCTCGCAGGTATCCTCAATCATGCCATGGGATTCACCGCGGTGACGAACCCGCTTGTGAACTCGTACAAGCGTCTCGTTCCTGGCTTCGAAGCCCCGTGTTACGTTGCTTGGTCGCTGAAGAACAGGTCACCGCTGGTCCGAATTCCTGCTGCCCGCGGTATGAGCACACGAATTGAAGTGCGCAGCCCAGACCCATCGGCCAACCCGTACCTTGGGATTGCCGCCATGTTGGCGAGTGGGTTGGATGGCATCAAGAACAACACGCCACTGCCTGCACCGACGAATCGCAACATTTACATCATGACGGCCGAGGAAAAATCCCAAGCCGGCATCTGGAACCTCCCCGAAAACCTCGGTGCTGCCATCGATGCACTTGTAGCGGACGAGGTTGTACGGGAAGCGCTCGGAGATCATGTGTTCCACCACTTCGTGGAAGCAAAACGAATGGAGTGGGACATTTACCGTACGCAGATTTCGCAGTGGGAAAATGACCAGTACCTCTCGCTGTACTAGGAGTCGTAGTGCAAGCCGTCCCGACGGCTTTGTTACGGGTCTGAAAATACATCGGCATAGCGCGTCTCCAGAGACTGTCGAAACTCGACAGTCTCGCTTTCTTTATTGCGGCAATCATCTATAATCGTTCTGTACAGTGAGATGTTTGGCGTAGGTAAATGTGTTCCTATTTAGGGGGAAGGGTATGAATCAGCAACTCACACAGGGTTCCATTTACCGAACAGTTTTTTTCTTCTCCTTGCCCTTGTTGTTCGGGAACATCCTGCAATCGTTAAACGGCACCATCAATTCCATTTGGGTGGGCCACTACCTTGGTGCGGACGCCTTCGCCGCCACAGCGAATGTGAACAATATCAACTTTCTCATATTCAGTCTGACGTTTGGAATCGCAATGGCCTCCTCTATCTTTGTTGGCCAGCACTACGGAGCCGGGCGGTATGATGATGCGAAACGCGTGATTGGCACCGGGTTTACGTTTTTTGTCTTGTTCTCTGTTGTCGTTACCGTGCTCAGCGAAGTGTTTGCAACGAATCTCCTTGACCTCTTGCATACTCCGAGGTCTGTCATGCCATATGCGACGGTTTATTTGCGGATCTTTATGATCACGGTGACATTTGCCAACTTGTACAATTTTGTAACGATGGCCCTACGGGGGGCCGGTGACTCAAAGACACCGTTTTATTTTCTGCTCATCTCCATCGTCATCGACACCGGGATGAATCCAGTGCTGATATTTGGCCTCGGGCCGTTTCCGAGGATGGGAATAGCGGGGTCGGCTACAGCAACTTTAATTGCACAGGTAACCGGCTTATTGTGTTTGATTCTCTTCTTGTACTACCGGAGACACCCACTGTCGCTTTACGGCAAAGAACTTCGTTACTTACGACCGAGCGCCAGTCTAATGAAGCTCATGCTGCAACGCGGCATGATGATGGGCTTTCAGATGATAGTCGTGTCTACCAGTTCTATGGCGTTAATCAATTTAGTCAATACTTTTGGTTCAACAGCCGTTGCCGCGTTTAGCGCTTCCATGAACATCACAAATTACATCAGCATGCCGGCCCTGGCTGTTGGTGCTTCTGTTTCGAACATTTGTTCCCAAAATGTTGGTGCCAACCAGTGGGACAGAGTAAAGCGCACATTCGAAGCCGGTCTGCTGTACAACGTGGTCATGACGGGGGGCCTCGCTGGACTGGTTTACTTGTTCAACAGAGACGTCTTGCACTTATTTGTGACGGACCCATCCGTTATAGCCCTCGGCATGCATATCAATGACGTGACGGCTTGGAGCTTCATTTTGTTTGGCGTCATGAATATTATCGTGAGTACTGTGCGTTCTACGGGGGCCGTGTTGTTTCCGCTTTTGATTTCATTCGTGTCCCTGTGGATCGTTCGAATACCGTTTTCGTACATTTTGGCACACCATTCTGGGATTGAATGGATTTGGTGGAGTTTCCCAATGGGGTTCATTGTCAATGATATCTTGCTGTTGGCGTATTACTTTCATGGCGGGTGGAAACGAATCAAACTGTACGATTTATATGCAACAGAGAAGACGGAAGTGAAAGAATCATTCTGAAGCGAATCGGACATTGAATGGATGTCTTGGATAGGCATAACGGATGGCATTTTGTCGAACCTATGTCTTTCGCTATGATGATGGGGTGAGAATTGCAGGCGTCGAACATGCACGCTGGACGACCAAGGGTTTGTTCCCAAACAGAAGGGGAGATGTGTATGGAGAAACGTCAATATGGCCAAACAGATATGCAAGTCAGTGTTCTGGGATTTGGTGGTGCAGAAATTGGGTTTCAGCATGCCGACGCTTCTGATGTTGAACGCCTGCTTAGCAACGCTCTGGAATCGGGTTTAAATGTGATTGATACAGCTGAATGTTACGCAGGCAGTGAAGAGTTAATCGGCCAGACGGTCGCACAGCGCCGCAGAGAGTACTACCTGTTCACGAAATGTGGTCACGCATCTGGCATGAACGGAACGGATTGGGACCCAAAGATGTTGTCGGAGCAGATTGACAGGAGTCTCAAAAGACTTCGCACCGATTACGTGGATGTGATTCATTTACACAGCTGCCGGGAAGACATTCTGAAACAGGGCGACGTAATTGACGTACTCCAACGCGCCAAGCAGGAGGGCAAGACCCGTTATATCGGCTACAGTGGAGATGGCAGGGCAGCTCTGTGGGCTGTGGAATCGGGGCTGTTTGACAGTCTCGAAACGTCACTCAATATCGCAGACCAGGAGGCCATCGAATTAACCATTCCGAAGGCGATGGAGCAAGGGATGGGTGTGATTGCCAAGCGACCGATTGCCAACGCAGCATGGGTAACCGGAGCACCACCCGTCAGTGAATATGCGCGCCCCTATTGGCATCGTTTGCAGGACCTTGATTACGATTTCTTACAATGGGATGTGGAAGATTCCATTGCTCACGCTCTACGTTTTACGCTCAGCGTTCCGGGCATAGGCACTGCGATTGTCGGTACCGCCAAATCGGGTCGTTACAGGCAAAATGCAGTGATGGCGAATAAAGGAGCATTGGGCCAAGCAGAGTATCCATCGATTCGTGCACGCTGGCAGGCAGTGGCCAAACCGGACTGGGTCGGATTGACGTAATGCTCCGAGCCCGCTTCGCCCCCTTTTAGGTGTCGCAACATCTCAAAATAAAAGCCGAACCCGCTTTGGGTTCGGCTTTTTGAGTCCGGTTTGTTGTCGCTATTCCAAATTTCGAAACACCCCGACCACTTTGCCGAGAATCGTCACCTGGTTAACCAGGATGGGCTGCATTGAAGAGTTTTCCGGTTGCAGACGGACGTAGTTGGCTTCTTTAAAGAATCGCTTCACTGTCGCTTCATCCTCTTCCGTCATCGCAACGACAATATCCCCATTTCGAGCCACGTTCTGACGCCGTACAATCACAAGGTCTCCGTCGAGAATGCCGGCCTCTATCATACTGTCACCTTGCACGGTAAGCAAAAACACGTCTTCTTCAGGCGCCATAGACTTCGGGAGCGGGAAGTATTCCTCGATATGCTCTATCGCCGTGATTGGCTGACCGGCCGTTACTTTACCGACGATGGGAGCAAGCATATACGGAGCGTCAGCACGATTCACTGAGAACGATTTTCCAAGCGGACGTTCTGTCCCCGAAGTTGAGGCATCTTCCAGTAACTCTATCGCACGGGGCTTCGTTGGGTCTCGACGCAAATAACCTTTTGCTTGAAGCCGTGCCAAGTGGCCATGGACTGTTGAACTGGATGCAAGTCCAACGGCTTCGCCAATCTCCCGAACTGATGGGGGATACCCCCGTTCGCGTACACTTCTGCGGATGTATTGTAGGATTTGTTCTTGTCGATGGGATAGACCGGACACGGGAGCCCCTCCGTTCAACTCTGTCTTGTAGCTCTACCATAACATGGATTTGAACGAAAAGCAAACATGTGTTCGGTTTGGTGTTGACGGAACGTATGTTCGTATGATAGATTACAAGCATGAGAACACACGTTCGGTTGGGGGCGAAATTATGCAGGCAGCATACTCTGGCACAGCAAACGGTTATAGGACGGGTTCAGGATTGGGCTCAAGAGTGGGGTCAGGAGTGGGGTCAGGATTGATGGAAAGTACGTCACAGGTCCAATCATATCGGTTCACAAACGCGGACGGTGAAGGGGTAAGAAATCGGTTTACTAAAGGTAAGCCAAGCACAAAGGCGATATCTATGCGAACAAGGTCTATGCGGCGGACTATGGCTATCATTGTTCTCGCCATCATGTGGGCATGGGCATTGTTCTCCGCACTTCACCACAGTGCCGGCATTGCAAGCGCGGAGACGACAGGTAGACCGTATGTGGTACATGAGGGAGACACGCTCTGGAGTATTGCACAAAAGGAAGACACGTTCGGGGTGGATACCCGGACGGTTGTTCTGCAAATCATGCAGTTCAATCACATGAGCGATGCGCAAATCCAACCGGGGGAGACACTGCTATTACCGCGTGGAAGATAATGTTGTGTACGGCAGCTAAGTCAGCGTGAAATTCAGGTTGCATTGAAAATGCCGTCATTTTCTAGGTAATGAGATTTTGCGGCACGATGCGCCACTATGTGAGACTTGCCGAGCGAACGCGGCATCCATCGACTCATTCTATATGAGTCGAAGGTTTTCAAGGGCCTTCAGGACGCCGTCATTTTCCGCTCGGTCGGTCACGACGTTGGCATGTGCCTTCACTTCGTCCGACGCGTTTCCCATTGCAATGGATAGTCCCATAGCCTGGAACATTCCGATGTCATTGCCTCCGTCTCCCACGTGAATCGCGTGTGCCGGAGGGATGTTCCATTTTTCGAGGAGTGTTTGAGCACCAATCGATTTGTCACAGCCGAGTCTCTGCAGGTCAATTGCATTTCGGTTCCAGCGGTACACCAGACATTTAGGGATTCGCTCACCAAAGGTGCGGTCAAATTCGCGTGTGGTAAATACATTTGCCTGGTATATTTGACCAACTGTCCCTGACAGAACTTCTTCTACGGTCGTGCGCTCTATAGGAGGAAATTCGTACGATTCGAGAATCGGTTGATACTCCGCAGGAATCTCCTCAAGAGACAGGGTCCGATTCTGAGTGTGAAAAATGAGCGGTTGCTGGTGTTCACGTGTCAGTTGGAGAATGCGTTCGACGGTAGATTGCTCGAGTGGCATGGACAGTGTGACGTCATCGCGCATTACCGCGAGGCCGCCATTAAAATAAACTGCGTTATCAATACCCAAGTGATGCTTTACCCCATTGGTGTGTACGGTTGACCTGCCTGTGCAAAGGGCAACTTTGTAACCCTTGCCTTTCAGGCGCTGCACCACTTCCTCTGCGCTCGAGACCAGTTGTCGGTCCGTAACGAGAGTTCCATCGATGTCTAAGAATACGGCTCGATAATTCAAAAATTGAGGTCCTCCTGTCATTGTGTTGGCATGGCTTTCGCGATTGCCTTCATTATAACTGTCCGGCCACTGTTGGACCAAGGTTTCACCGTGGTTCAATTTTGCGTCGCGATTTCCGAGGGCAACACATCTCAATTCTTCGTAACATGTGATAACATATTGCAATATGACGGAGGGACACGCAGGCGGAAGGGCCGTGTTGTCGCCCTTATAGTAAACGGAGGAATTTAACATGGCAGTGACGATGGAGCAACTTGTGGCACTTGCAAAGCACCGGGGTTTCATATTTCCCGGTTCAGATATTTATGGAGGACTCGCAAACACTTGGGACTACGGGCCACTAGGGTCAGAGTTGAAGAACAACATTAAACGAGCTTGGTGGCGGCGATTCATCCAGCAGACACCGATGAACGTCGGTCTGGACACGGCAATTCTCATGAATCGTGATGTTTGGGTTGCTTCGGGCCACGTGGGGAACTTTAACGACCCGATGGTCGACTGCCGACAGTGTAAAGCAAGGCATCGTGCAGACAAACTAATTGAGACAGCCCTTGAGGCACAGGGAGTCGAGATGGTTGTCGATGGATTGCCATTCTCAAAAATGGAAGAGTTACTTCAGGAATACCATGTCAAATGTCCGGAATGTGGGAGCACAGACTTTACGAACGTGCGTCAGTTTAACATGATGTTTAAAACGCACCAAGGTGTTACTGACGATGCTGTCAATGAAATTTACCTGCGTCCTGAAACTGCGCAAGGTATCTTTGTCAATTTTAAGCACGTAATGCGCACAATGCGTAAACGGCTTCCATTTGGTATTGGCCAGATTGGCAAGAGTTTTCGCAATGAAATTACACCTGGTAATTTCATTTTCAGGACGCGAGAGTTTGAACAGATGGAACTGGAGTTTTTCTGTGAACCGGGCACGGACATGGAGTGGTTCGAGCACTGGCGTCATCTTTGTCACGAGTGGGTACTGTCCATCGGACTGCGCGAGGAGAACTTGCGACTACGCGACCACGAGCAAGCCCAATTGTCTCATTACAGTAAGGCGACAACGGACGTGGAATATCAATTTCCATTCGGTTGGGGAGAATTACTGGGTGTCGCGAACCGCACCAATTATGACTTGACACAGCACGCGACCCATGCCCATCAGGACTTTACGATTGAAGAGGAAGGAAAGGAACCGTTTATTCCCTTTGTCATTGAACCCTCGATTGGTGTGGACCGATTGCTGCTCGCCGTATTCGCTGATGCTTATGAAGAACAGACTCTTGAGGGCGGCGACGTGCGCACGGTACTGCACTTCCATCCTGCATTGGCTCCATTCAAGGCGGCAGTTTTCCCGCTGTCGAAGAAGCTTGGGGAAGGTGCAGAGGCCATTTATCAGCAACTGGCCGCAGAGTTCCGCGTTGATTATGATGACTCCGGGTCTATTGGTAAGAGGTATCGTCGGCATGACGAAATTGGTACACCTTACTGTATCACGTACGATTTTCAGTCTGAGGAAGACAAGTCTGTCACAATTCGTGACCGGGACTCTATGAGTCAGGTTCGTATTCCAATCGCAGAGTTGAACACCTGGTTGCGGGAACGCGTCAACGGCTGAGTTTTTTTCGCAATTTCGTCGAGCTGTGCATGCTGGAATCCGGCTTGTAAACATGAACCTCGGGTTTGAATTTGAATCAACTCGTCGTATCTGGAATGGCGCTGCTGAAAATAGGGGAAACCTACGACGGGGGTGAAGTTCCATGTCAAACCAGCACACGGAGAACCACAATGACAACTTTACTTTTGTCGGTGCCTTAAAGAACAATGATCACTTTGAGGCTGTGGTAGACAATAAGAACCTGGAATTTGAGCACTCCAAGGGTTTTCCCATTCCGTGGCGTCAGATTCACCGTGCAAATGTGCCGCATTTGGCTCGTAAATCACGGTAAAAGGAACGACATCATCTTCAGTCCCCATGCACAAAGGGCCCGTTTCGGGCCCTTTGTGCTTTGGAATTCGCTATACTGTTAACGAATGCAATCGCGCGGGTAGCGCATATCACAGGAATGTGAAGGCAGCAGGAAACTGATTTTTGGCACAGGAGGAGACTGACAATGGACCTTGGCATGAAAGGGAAAATCGCACTCGTTGCGGCTTCGAGCGGAGGACTGGGGTACGCTACAGCGCTGCAGTTGGCAAAGGAAGGCGCCAAGGTGATGCTGACAAGTCGCAGTGAGGAGCGACTGGCGTCAGCTGCAGAACAAATTGTGCGTGCTGCCGGAAACCCGGACATCGCTTTTCAGGCAGCAGACCTAAGCCGCAAAGAAGACATCGACGCGCTCTACGGGGTGCTTGTTTCACATTTTGGCCCTGCGGATATCCTCATTACGAACGCAGGCGGTCCGCCGCCGGGGAACTTTGAGTCGGTGAAGGAAGCCGACTGGGAACTCGGGTTTCAATTGTCTCTGATGAGCGTGGTTCGCCTCGTTCAGGGGGCGCTGCCACACATGAAAGAACAACAATTTGGACGGATTGTCCACTTTACGAGTTCATCTATCAAACAGCCAATTGACAATTTAATTCTATCCAATACTTTTCGAGCTGGGATTGCAGGCCTCAGCAAGAGCCTTGCACTGGAACTAGCCCCCTACAACATTCTAGTGAACACACTGGGGCCTGGGAGGGTTGCGACAGACCGTATTAGCTTCCTCGACCAGGCTGCTGCGGACAGACAGGGCGTTGACATCGAAGAAGTCGTTCGCCGTTCACTGGCGACGATTCCGCTTGGGCGATATGGAAAACCCGAGGAATTTGCGGTGATGGCAGCGTTTCTGGCATCGCCGTTGAACGGGTACGTCACAGGGCAGGCAATTCTGGTTGATGGTGGCATGGTACGCGGCTTGTAGGCGAGGCCTCTTCAGAAACAAAAAATACGGCGACAGGGCTGGCTTAAAGCCTGCTAGTCGCCGTTTTTATGTTCAACCGGTTGTCAACACGTACAGACCGTTGTGGCGGAATTGTCTAGAATGAAGGCCGGCTTTGAACCTTAGTCATTGGTACCTGTGAGCAATATCCCTTTGTTTGCTGTGTAGGCGTGCGCACCGGTTTGCAAAAAGGACCGAATTTCTTCAACGGTCAGTCCTGCCTCCTTCGCTTCGAGCATCAGGAAAACCCATTCTGCGTCCAGTGACTCTCCACGCCAACCCACTACATACTCCGTCTTGTCCGCTCCTGCCATGACCCCTTAGCCCCCTGTGCCAGCGCTTGCTAACGACGCTGACTGAAATCCTGTCTGCTGTAGAACTGCCTCGCATGAAAATGACCATTGATTTTACGCAGTTTCGTCTGAAACATTCCAGCGTCCCAAACTACCGGATGACAAGATTCTCTGTTGGTGTTCGTTTGTCGAAAGATTGTGCCGTTCTAGTTATGTACGGGCACGTGGGGTGGTTTGACCGATAGAGGGGTCTGTGTGACGTACAACCTCACAACAGTGGTGTCCTCAGTGGCTGTTCTCTAGCTATCAGTACGTAGGAAGCCTCCCAAAACCTCTCCTGCTTTCTTCGGAAGTCCAGCCGTCATAGTATTCACGTTAGACCTGTGACTTTGCGTCCCTGCTTTTCAGCTAGGTTTGCCCTGTTACGATGGAAAGCTATCGATCTTCTTACCCCTATTCTACGCAGTTTTCTGACAATATTTCAACGAAAATATTCCTACATAATTCCAACCACATCACGATGATTCGACATTTCATGTCGACGTCAAGGAGGAATCTGCGCCTCTTATGTCAACCCCTGCCGAAAAACAGATATCTAGGCTTGCATTCGTTATAAGGTGTGATATATTGTTATTGTGTTCTTGAACAAGAACACAATATACGTTCTTTGTCACAACGGTTCATGGAGCCTTCGAGAAGGGGGCTCAAAGGATTCAGGGGGGAAGGAAAATGACGTACCGCGAAGATATGGTTCAGTGCATCTATTGCCACGAATTCCAGCCGCGTGAAGTGATGGTCTCTGTTTTTCGAACGGGCTTTGCACAACACGAAGGGGTAGCTTATCCGCTAGGGGTTTGCTCAGTCTGTCACGAGGTGGCCCTAGAGTCCGGACGAAAATCGTCAGACAGTGATTTCGTACCTGATTCGAGGCACAATAACAAGTGAAGGTTATCATCGACAGTGGCCTTGTTGATAGCGCGTAAGCTCACGAATTCACCGAACAGTGGCACCGGCGACGGCTGTACTGGTCTCTCGCAACTGGCATTTACGCATTCGGGTATCGCGCATGATAGATATGCTCCTTGACAGTGCCGCTATTGATGAATGTGTCCTGTGCTTGGTTCAAGCAGCGCGTGCATCGGGACATCGAGAACTGATGCAATACGTTCTACAATTTGCACAGACGGATTGACCTGCTTGTGCCGTTCAATGGCACTCAAGTAAGACTTAGCCACTCCGGACCGTTTGGCCAGTTCCGATAAAGAGAGTCGCTTTGCGCGACGCAACTGCCGTATGCGATCTCCAATCATGTGTTGTGCTCCTTTGGCGGTGGGATTTGTGATGGAATCAACAAACCTGATATGTATGTATTCAATCATGTAGAACGCATTGGTGTTCAGTATAACGAACAAAATTCTGGCAAGCAATCATTAAAAGTCTATGAAACAGGGAGATATAGAGAGTTTTCGGAAGATAATGTGCGTTATAATGAATAAACACCTGTTAAGGTCATTTTTCACGCCGCATTCAACCTACTATACTACTGTCAGGCTGTTCTAAATAACGAACAACTAGACGTTTTCCTTTCTAGCAGCGGAACCGGTTCGACGTGTCTGAGTGTCAGTAAGTTGTCTTGGAGCGATTTTTCAATGTAAAGGCAGGCGACTCAGGTTTGCAGCAGATTTCCCGTAATGCACGCGCCATCGAAATTGCACTGGATATGGTCTGTGTCGTTGTAGGACTCCCCTTGGCGACAGTCGTCTTGGGTGTTATTGCTGGTTATTCGACGCCTGACATCGGTTCAACACGGCAACTGCTGGTGGATGTGCTATGTCTCCTTGCGTGGCTGTCGGCACTTATCATGTCGGCTGAGTACCCGAGTAAACGTCGTTCCCGATTTCGGGACGACTTGTGGGTCGTACTCCGAGCGAATGCACTGGCGTGCCTCTTGTTTGGAGCGTTGGCGTATGTCCTGAAGGTGATGGATGTTTCGCGGCTGCAGATAGCCCTCCTTGGCGTCACCATCTCCAGTTTGATGCTCATCAGTCGCTCCATCACGCGGTCTGGTGTCTACCTGCTTCGTTCATCAGGGATGGATACGCGTTCCTATCTCGTCGTTGGCGACACAGATGCAGCGCATCGCTATCTCGCCCAGGCGACAGCGTACAGAAGGTTGGGGATTCGCATCCTTGGCTACGTCGCGATGCGCCGAGGGGTGCTTGACGCTGCGTATCTGGGAACGCCTCGAGACCTCGATGGCATCCTCTCGAATCGCAGTTGTGACGGTGTGGTCATTGCACTGCCATTATCGGACCCGCATCTCCAATCCGTGCTTGAGGTTTGTGAATGCCATGGAAAGAGTGTCGAGTTGGTTCTAGATGCTTTCTCATCTCGCATCACGCAGAGTACGGTCTACCAAGGTCCGTTTACCATGAATCTCGTCTTGTCATCCATTCCGCACACGCCAGCGGCGGCTTTCATTAAGCGCCTGACGGACGTCGTCGTCTCGGCCATGGCTCTCGTTATGTTGTCGCCGCTCTTTCTGCTCGTAACCATCGCCATCAAACTGGACGACGGTGGGCCGGTGATTTTTCGCCAGCAGAGAGTTGGTTTACACAATAAGTACTTTTGGATGTTCAAGTTTCGCAGCATGCATCAAGGCGCAGAAGCGCTGCAGGAGCAGTTGCTGCAGCAAAACGAAATGTCCGGGCCTGTGTTTAAGATGACGGATGACCCAAGGGTCACGCGTGTTGGCAAGTTTATGCGCCGAACCAGCATTGACGAGCTCCCGCAATTTCTGAATGTTCTGCGCGGAGAAATGAGCCTCGTCGGCCCACGTCCGCCCTTACCCAACGAGGTTTCGAAATATCAAGCTGCTCATCGCCGGCGCCTCAGCGTGAAGCCTGGACTGACGTGCCTGTGGCAGGTCAGTGGCAGAAACAATATCGACTTTGAACAGTGGATGGATCTCGATTTGCTCTATATCGACAACTGGTCGTACCTGCGGGACTGGGCCATTATTGCCAAAACCATCCCGGCTGTGCTGAAGAGGACCGGTGCGCGTTGAGGGAAACAACAACTCTCGCAGCCTAACAACACACTTCCATCACTGAAAAAGCGACAGTGACCCGCAGTAGAAGCGAAACAACAAAAATTCCATCGGGAGGAGGCAGACAGTGCGAATCGTTCTTGTCCACGACTATCTCAATCAACGCGGTGGAGCTGAACGCGTGGTTGGAGCCATGCACCGTATTTTCATAGACGCCGAGATCTATACCTTGTTCGTCGATCATGAAAAGTTATGGGACTCGCTCAAAGACGCAACGATTGTGCCGAGTTTGTTGCAGAAAGTTCCGTTTATCAGAAATCATTTCAAACTGTTTTTTTGGCTGTATCCACTCGCCATCAAAACGCTCAGGATTCCAGATTGTGAAGTCGTCGTTACTTCCAGCAGCGCCTACGCGAAAGGAATTCGTACCAAAGTGAGAGACGGGCATAGACCTGTGCACATCTGCTATTGCCATAATCCGATGCGGTTTGCGTGGGATTTTGATAGGTACATCAAAAATGAGACGACGAACAAGTGGGCAGCATGGCTTGCTCGTGCGTTCGTGCCCTTTCTCCAGCGCTGGGATATGAAAACTGCACGCGGTGTCGATGTGTTCATTGCAAACTCAACGGCTGTTCAGGAGCGTATTGCCCGTATCTACGGGCGCCACGCGGAAGTGATTTTTCCACCGGTTGACATGTCTCCAGTTGGCGTACCACAGATAGACGTGTCGCCGATTAGCGCGCCACCGACGCACACACCATCCTGTGACGTACCTCAGATGGGCGTCGCCGAGGCGGAGCCAAGGCCAGTCGTCATGGGCATCGCCGACGCGGAGCCAAGGCCAGTCGGCCAGGACAGTTATTACCTCGTTGTCTCAAGGCTCGTTTCCTATAAACGCATCGACCTTGCAGTCCGCGCCTGCACAAGGCTGCAAAAACGCCTCGTTGTGATTGGAACGGGCCCGGATAGGGACCGTCTCGAAGCGATGGCCGGACGGACAGTTGAGTTTCTTGGCTGGCAGCCGGACGACGTCGTGCGGCGATATATGCGGGAGTGTCTGGCGCTCATTTTCCCTGGTGAAGAGGACTTTGGCATCACCCCGGTTGAAGTCGCCAGTCAAGGGCGACCAGTGGTCGCGTACCGGGGAGGTGGAGCCCTTGACACGGTGGTGGAAGGCATTAACGGCGTATTTTTTAACCGCCCCACGGTGCAGTCCCTCAAAGAGGCGCTGGAGCGAATGGACCGATTGAATTGGGACGAAGGAGAAATTCGTCGCATTGCGCAACGATTCGACCACTGTCGGTTTGACAAGGAGTTCACCACACTTATTCACCGCGTAGAAGCCAACGCACACGCGCTTCCGGCTGTCATCGAACAGGCGGAAGCGTTAGGGGGATTTGGAAGATGAACATCTGGGTTGTGGGAACAGGATATGTCGGTCTGGTGACCGGTCTATGCTTTGCCAAAATGGGACATCAAGTTTGGTGCATTGACCAGGATAGCCGCAAAATTGATGCTTTGTCGCACGGGATTTCGCCAATTTTTGAACCTGGGATGACAGAACTCATCCTTGAGGTTCAAGCCCAAGGAAACGTGCAGTTCTCGACTACGTTTCCAACTTCTGTACCTGTGGATGTTGCGTTGATTGCAGTGGGTACCCCACCGCGGCAAAACGGAGAAGCGGATCTCAGTCAGGTCTTTGCTGTGGTGGAGACCCTGGCACACCACTTGCCGCAAGGCGCCCTGGTTGCCACCAAGAGCACTGTCCCTGTCGGAACAGCTGCGCGTATTCGACGTCGCCTTTCAGAACTGCAAAGGGCTGACCTTGAAGTGGCGTCAGTACCGGAATTTCTGCGGGAGGGCAGCGCCATTCACGACACACTAAATCCGCACCGGCTCATCTTTGGGGTTTTCAGCACGGATGCACAAGAGACTTTGGAAGGTTTGCACAGGGGTTTGACCAGCCCTGTTCTGGTGTGCGAGCCTGCAACGGCGGAAATGATTAAATACGCATCAAACGCGTTTCTGGCGACGAAGATCTCGTTTGTCAACGAGATCGCCAACATTTGCGAACGCGTCGGAGCGGACGTAACTCAGGTGGCGGCCGGGATGGGGCTCGACCCCCGCATTGGTCAAGGGTTTCTCCGTGCGGGTCTCGGATACGGCGGTTCGTGTTTTCCGAAGGACACCAGGGCGCTCGTCAATATCGCCGGAAACGTCCATTACGACTTTACTCTTCTCCGTGCTGTCGTAGAAGTGAACCAGCGCCAACGGTTGGCCCCGCTCTACCGGCTCTTACACTGGTTTGAGAACCTCGAGGGTGTCGTCGTGACCATTCTTGGCGTTGCCTTCAAGCCGGGCACGGACGACACAAGGGAGTCACCGGCCCTCGATTTGGCCTCAGCCCTCATTTCCCACGGTGCCACGGTCAGACTGGTCGATCCGGTGGTGAAGACCGCACACACAGCCGGCCAGAAGACGCACCTCTCGGTCAGCCAGGACGTGTACGCGTCATTGCTGGATGCGGATGCAGCCGTCCTTGTCACCGAGTGGGAAGACTTTCTCAGCCTTGACTGGGCGCACGTGCGCGATTTAATGCGTGCTCCGTTTTGGTTTGACGGGCGCAACGTGCTTGACAAAGAGGCACTGGAACAGGCTGGGTTGGTGCTGGCCAACATCGGGCACCAAACGAGATCGGCAAAAATCTCCGTATAGAGAGAGGGAACTTACGTGTGTGGAATCATCGGTGGGCTCGGCTACTCCGAATCGGCCATCCGCAGGGGCCTGGATACGATGGAGGACAGGGGTCCGGACGACATGGGCTTGTGGCGGGATGGTGACACCATCCTCGGACACCGGCGGCTAGCCATCATTGATACGAGTCTGCGAGGACGGCAGCCGATGGTGGATGCGTCGGGACGCGTGGCCATTACCTTTAATGGCGAGATTTACAATTATCGCGAACTGAGAGCCGAACTCGAGGCTGCCTATCCGTTTCGAACTGAGACAGACACGGAAGTACTGCTTGCTGGCTACGCCTGCTGGGGGTTGCTGCGGCTGCTTCAGCGTATCCGCGGCATGTTCGCCTTCGCCCTGTGGGATGACCGGACGCAGACAATGGCTTTGGCGCGCGATCCGTTTGGGAAAAAACCCCTCGTGTACACGACGCAAGAGGGTAAGCTGCTGTTCGCCTCCACGCTAAACGCCTTGCAACAGGTTCTGCCACGGACGCCACGGCTCTCACCAACAGCGCTAGATGACTATCTGACGTACTTGGCCGTCCCCGGGGAGGACTCGATTTTTGACGGCATTCACAAGCTCCGCCCGGGTCACTATGCACTCTACCAGAAGGGCAAACTCGATGTTCACCGCTATTATTACTTGTCGTTTGCACATCCACTGGCAATCTCTGAAGAAGAGGCGCTCGAGCAGCTTGACACTCTGGTTCACCAGGCCGTCCGCCGCCGGCTTGTCAGCGACGTGCCGATTGGGGCGTTTCTCAGTGGGGGGGTGGATTCGAGTCTGGTCACCGCCATCATGGCCCAAGAGTCGAAGCATCCCATCACGACGCTGACGATGGGATTTGACGAAGCCGCGTATGATGAGCGCGCCTATGCGAGGCTTGTAAGCCAGCGCTATGGGACCCATGCCGTGGAAGGAGTTCTCGGGCGTGAACTGTGGGGGCAGTTGCCGCGCCTTGTCCATGCCTTCGGCGAACCGTTTGCCGACTCTTCGGCCTTGCCGACCTTCGCGGTTGCTGAATTTGCCCGCAAGTACGTCACTGTGGTCCTGAACGGTGACGGTGGGGATGAACTGTTCGCGGGCTATACGCGGCCACTCGCAGAAGCAATGGCGCTGCGCTATCGGCGTCTGGTGCCAGGTTTTCTACGATATGGTATCGGTCGCTACGCGCACAGTCGCCCGAAGCTGCAGCCCCGCATGCTAAACGGCGTCAAACAGGTCCTTGTTGCGGGGATGACAGACGCGCGGTCGGCGTTTGTCTTTGACAGGTCACTGCGGTCGTTTCGCGATGAACTCTACAGCCGCGATTTCAAACTGCGCCTTGGCAATCATCACCCGGATGACTGGTACAGGAGCGTTTGGGACGAAGCGGACGGCCCTACACCGGTCGACAAAGTGTTGTACGGAGATATGCTGACGTATCTCCCGGATGAACTGCTGCCAAAGATGGATGCGATGACGATGGCGCATTCGCTCGAAGCGAGATCGCCGCTCCTTGATGTCGATCTCGCCGACTTTACCGCGCGCCTCCCCTACGAAATGAAGGTTCAAGGTGTCGAAACGAAACCTTTGCTCAAGAAACTGGCGCGAAGATACGTCCCCGACGAGGTCTTATACCGGCCCAAGAAGGGCTTTAACATGCCCCTCTCGCAGTGGCTCCGGACGTCCCTGGCCCCGTTATTGCGTGAGCTTTTATTTTCCGCTTCATTCGAGCGGGGACTCTTTGATACCGCGTTCGTCCACCAATTGGCTAAGGCGCACGAGTCAGGCGCGAAGGACTACGGACAGCAATTGTGGTCTCTGATGATGCTCGAATTGTGGTTTCGGATGTATCTCGATAGAGACATCAAGGTGACGGACGACATCCGGTCATCCGGGATTGTGGCTGTGTTTTAAGGTGATGCACGACATCCGGTCATCCGGAATGGTCGCGGTACCGTAGAAGAGAAGAATCGTTTCATGCCGGGTGCACGCTCGGTGAAGCCAGTGAGAGGTGAATCAAATGTCCAAACTTGTTGCCCCGTTTTCTGCCGTCCCAGCATTACGCAGCGTTTCGGACACGGAGACAGTCACCGCCGCCCCCGTTCAAACCGTCGATGCCGCCCCTGCCGTCAGGGCACCGCGGGTCATGTTTTACAGCCACTCAGGTGACGTCAGCGGAGCTGAGATCAGCCTGCTCCTGACATTGCAAGGCCTGAAGCACACGACGCCGCTTTTGGTAGCCCCCGACGGAGATCTCCTTCGCAGGGCACGCGGAAATGGCATTCCAGTGCTTGTTCAGAAAAGCCATCGAGCCCGAATGAGTCGCAATCCATTTGCCGTCCTCACCGGAGTCATCGGCACGCTCGCCGCCGGTTTGCGCCTTCGTGGTCTCATCCGCCGGATGGGTCCGTCTGTTGTTCATGCAAATTCCATCCGCGCGGGCCTAATTGCCGGTGTTGCGACTGTCGGTCTGCGCGCTCGGCTGGTTTGGCATGTGCGCGATGAACTGCCGCGAAACGTCATCGGCAGAAGCATTCGGGTGTTTGCGGCGAATCGGGCGGATGCCGTGGTGACCATTTCAAATGCCATTCTCGACAATTTTGCCCCGAAGGGGCAGTTGAGGTCTCGGTGCAAGGTGGTCTACAACGGCATCGACCCGCTTGTCAGAGGCAAAATCGACGATTTGAAGGGAGTCATGGGCCTTAGGAATACGGCTTTTGTGGTGGGGGTGGTCGGTCAGATTACTCCGTGGAAGAGACAGAGAGACGCCATCACAGCATTTACAAGGCTGCTTTTGGAACAACCGGACGCGGAGTTGTGGATTGTCGGGAGTCCAAAGTTTCGCAAAGAGAACGTCGAGTACGAGGAATCCCTGCGCGCATATGCGAGGGCTTGCGGAGTAGAGACAAAGGTGCGGTTCTGGGGCTTCTGTGAAGACGTCATGTCCATCATGCAGTCTATCGATGTACTGCTTGTGCCCTCTGAAAATGAACCGTTTGGGCGTGTCGTGATTGAGGCGATGCTCGCCGGTAAACCTGTCGTTGGGACGCGTGGTGGGGGGATTCCAGAGATTGTTCAGGATGGCCACACGGGATTTTTGGTCGACATTGGTGATACGACGACGATGGCACGTCTGTTGTCCTGGCTCTGTGCGGACGAAATCCTGCGTCGTGACATGGGCGAACGAGCCCGGAATCGTGCCGTGAAGCGGTTCTCGATAGACCGTACCTGCAGTGAACTGGAGGCGACTTTTGAAATGCTCACGGTGGGGCCGGTATGAAGCGTAAGAAGTCATCGAACAAGTGCGTTTCCGACACCGCTTCTCAGCATGCTTTTCGTGAAGTCTCTGACTTTCCGCTCATCGCGGCCAGTGGCGACAGCGGATGCGGCCACAACCGCAACAGTGCTCGAACAAATTATCATGAATCATTTCATGGACACTTGAGGAGACAAAAACAAAAACAGCATGCCTCCACGTCGGCGGCACGCTGTCTGTTTGCCTGTCTGGGAGTACACCAGTAACTACGTCTGTGACTATGCCTCCACAATGATGTCTGTGACTATGCCTCCACGCATGTTCGCGCGTCGCTGCTGTTGTGACTGTTTGTTATTCTGTTGTATCGGTGCCTTCGCGTTTCGAACGCCATTTTTGGAATTCCAGAAAGTCTTTAAATTCACCTTTACTCACACCCGAAGTCATTGCGTCACGAATCAAGTTAATCCAGTCTTGATCGAGCCGTTCCAACTGCTTCTGCAACTCAGCATCATCGCCTTCGATGAGTGCGGTCATCGAAACACCAAGAACCCCACACAACTTTTCCAGGACTGAGATAGATGGATTCCCCTGAATATCGCGTTCAATCGCACTAAGGTACGATTTTGCCACACCAGCGCGTTCTGCCAGCTCCGACAAACTCATCCTGCGCTGCAATCGTAATTGCTGAATCCTCTTCCCAATCATGGCTTTGACTCCTCACTTCACTCTATACTTTCTGCTTTATAGGTACGTGATTTCTTTCAATATAACGAGCTGATATAACGAACTCATCCTGTTTTCTATCATAGCCCAAATACCTGATAATCAACATATAATTTCGGACGAAAATCGCAAAATTTGTCCGTCGTACGACGGTGTTGCGGAAGTTGTTTTGTAGATTCGTCCGTTCTCAGAAAAGAATTTTCGGTAAATATTTCGCACTGCGAACCAATTGAATAATTGCATGTGTGACCGTACAATGATTGCAAAACAGAAACGCTGGCGGGGGATACGGATTTGGCGGGTGAAGAGCTGCACATCGTGGTAAAACGATTGATTCTCGTTCGAGCACTGCGAAGCGTGGGTCAAGGGGCCATGGTCGTTGACCTCACGCTGTATTTGAAATCGCTGCACTGGTCAGGAACTGAGATTGGTGCGGTCACGACCGGGGCCGGATTGTTCGGCGCTCTCCTCATCCTCTTAGTCGGCGTCATCAGTGACCGGATTGGCCGAAGGCCGTTTCTCTTGATTTATGAAGGTTTGACGATAGTGGCGGCGGGTATGGCAACCGTCACAACTGCGGGGTTCGTGTTGGTGCTTGCGATTGTGCTGGCGGGCTTCGGGCGCGGACAGAGCGGGGCGGCAGGCCCGTTCATGCCGGCAGAACAGGCGTGGCTTGCTGCACATGTCAAAAAACCGCATCGCGGGCGCGTGTTCAGCCTGAACAACGCTGTCGGATTTATCGGTATGGCCGTCGGGTCGATTGTGGCAGGTTTGCCAGCTGTCGTACATCGGCCGACCGTTCTTGGTGACTATCGGCCAATCTTCCTGATGGTGATGGCACTATCGTTTATCTGCTCTGTTCTCATATTGATGACAAAGGAAGACCGCCGCACAAAGGCAGAACTTCGCACAGAGGGAGAGCATGGCGCAAAGGCAGAGGGTGCCGCAAAGCAATGGCACGGCACTGCCCAGCGGGGCGGTCCCGAACAAGGGCTGCCTGTGACAGCAGATGAAGGTAATGCAGCGGCAGGAATTACTCGTAAGACGCCGTCTTCCAGTGACCATGAGCTCCGCATGGCAGGGCACGCTGCATCTTCGGAGGTGGGTGAGGTCCCTGTCGCGGCCGACGTGGAGAAGGAGATGCGGCACCGGGAAAACGTCGCAATGATGCAACTGGCGGCGATTAACACGATTAACGGTCTGGCAGTGGGACTGACGGGTCCGATGATGGTGTACTGGTTTAACCTGCGTTTCGGCGCAAGTGCCGCAGAGATTGGGGCCACATTGGCCGTGGGTTTTCTCTTGACAGGTCTCATGTCGATTCTGAGCGGTTGGCTTTCAGACAAATATGGCATGGTCAAATCCGTCACTGGTATGCGTGTTATCGGGTCATCGCTGATGCTGCTGCTCCCGCTGATTCCAAGTTTTTGGGGCGCGTCTGGACTGTATGCGCTGCGCAGCGCGATGAACAGGGGGACACAGGGAAACCGCAGCGCACTCTCGGCGAGTATTGTTCGGGACCAGCGCCGCGGATTATCCATTAGTTTAAATGCATTGTCGATGCGGTTGCCGTCGGCACTTGGCCCCACCATCTCGGGCTGGTTATTCGATACAGGCGCACTCAACCTGCCCTTATTTTTGACGGCCGGTTTGCAACTCTTGAATGCATGGTTGTACCAAAGAATGTTTGGTCGCTACGACAAGAGCGGTGATGATGACGCACGCCCCGGGCTGTCGTAATGATGGTTCATCGTATGACGCATTTGTACCTGTGAAATTCAGCTCCATGACCTAGTTACATCGGGTCTAAAAGCACGATAAAGTCTGTGGGTATTATTCCATAAGTTCTCATCCGAGAGGCTACCAACGTAGTCTCTTTTTCCATTTTTGCGTAGCTCGTATGCGTTTTCAAAATGGGCCTAAGAGGCCTTTTGATTGATACCACAAGGCGTATCATCTGACTTGAAAGACATTGGCACGTGTCACCGGGATATGGTGCCACCGTGTCATTGTATATCAGCTTTAGACCACATCGGAGAAGGTGATGAGGTTGGCGCAGCGCGTTGCAATTGTCGGTGCGGGTACAGGCGGTACGATGGTGGCCAATCGGTTGGCGAGAAGAATGGCGAAAGATTTGAATTCAGGTAGTCTCGAAGTGATGGTCTTTTCGGATACTTCGTCCCATTTCTATCAACCTGGTTTTTTGTATGTTGCACTGGGTTTGAAAGAACCTGATGAAATTAAACGCCCGGTCACACAGTCGTTCTTGCCAGGAGTCCGTGTGGTGTTCGACGCGGTCACGGGTATTGATGTGAAACGTTCCATGGTACACACGGCGCACGATAACTTCTCCTACGACTACCTCGTCCTCGCTACCGGTTCACATCCGGATATGGAGGCACTTCCCGGGTTCTCCCAAGGAGCGTATTCGTTCTATACCCTCCCTGAGGCGATTCGCTTGCGCCAAGCACTGCTGCAGTTTCAGAAAGGCAAATTGTTGATGATTGTCGGCGTTCCACATAAATGCCCAGTGGCGCCGCTTGAGTTTATGTTGATGTTTGAACAGCAACTGCGACAACGCGGTTACCGTGAAACCGTGCAGCTCCAATACACCTATCCGCTTGGACGATTGCATTCTCTCGAAGCGATGGCGGGTTGGGCAGAATCTGTTTTTGCTGAACGCAACATTGAAAGTGAAGTGTTTTTCAACCCGGAAACGATTGATGCTGAGAATCGCATCGTCTACACCCTTGAAGGGGAAGAGGCGTCGTATGACCTCCTTGTGGGTATCCCACCACACCGGGGTGCACCGCTCATCCGTCAATCCGGCCTTGGCGACTCTGACGGCTGGCTTCCCACAGATCGCTTCACGCTGAGGTACAAAGGTGCCGATAACGTGTACGTCCTCGGAGACGCAACCGATTTACCAATTTCCAAGGCGGGGTCGACGGCCCACTATCAATCGGACGTTGTCGTCCGGAATTTGATGCTCCAGCTGTCTGGGCAGGCCCCGATGCCGCTTTATGACGGCAAGGTGTTTTGCTTCGTCGAGGGGGGCCTGACCCAGGCTACTCACATCACGTTTGACTACCATCACCCACCAGTCCCCTCGTCCCCAACGGAGATGGTCCATTGGTTTAAGGAAGCATTTAACCAACTCTATTGGTCCTCTCTGCGCGGACTCATATAGACCACTCAGGTGGATTGCGGTGACACGTGCGCGGGCACAAGTGGCCACGTAAACCGTTGAAGCGGACAACTGGAAGGAGGCGTTTGGAGATGGAAGACACACAGTTACACGCGCCGCCCGACGCGGCAGATAGCATGGAGCGACTGATGTCTTTGGTTGAAGCGGTATCCACGCAACTCACGGATCTAGCTCCAACCTTAAGACGTTTACAGCAGTGGGAAACGGACGGGACGCTGGACCACTTGGATAAGGTGCTGCACTTCGTAAATGCGGCGCTCGACTCGATGACCCCGGAAATCGTCAGTTCCCTCGTGCAGATGGTGGCTCGGGGTATGGAAACAGCGGACGCGTCGATGCATTCAAAGATGGTGCAGATGGCACCACGAGTGTTTGAATCCGTTGAACACGCGTTAAGTGCGCCTGCAATTCATGAAAAGCACGAATTGCGTCACTTACTCCAGCTTCTAAAAGACCCTGCCGTTCAGGATGGCCTGGAGATTGTTTTTCACGTGCTTCGGGGATTCGGCACTGAACATCAGGAGAGGACGTCCGTCAACCATCGAGCCACAGTGTAGTTGCAGAGTGTAGCAGCCGGGGGCTTGGCTGTGTAACCCAACTGCAGGGCCCAACTGCAAGGCCCTGCAAAGCTTAGTCCTGGACCTAACTACACAGCCTAGTTGTACAGCCTAAAGGAGGCAGTTGCCATGTCAGAGAACGCAAACAGGATGTGTATCGTCGTTTTCGGTGGAACCGTAGATAAGTTGTATCCAGCAGCGATTATGGCGTCCGGAGCAGTGATGAATGACATGGAAGTCGACGTTTTCCTGACCTTCTGGGGCCTCATGCCCTTCCAAAAAGGTGCACCCTACACCGCCAGTGCCATCAGCAAGGACTACGAGGATATGGCCGGTGCCATGATGCAGGCGATGGAACAGAAAAATGTACCGTCGTGGTATGACACTTTAAAGCAGGCGAAGGAAATGGGCGAGGTTCGTATCCATGCTTGCGGGATGACTGCCGACTTATTTGATTTAACACTCGACGATTTTGAACCGATTGTTGATGACATCATTGGCGTCGGGGAATTTGTCGACTTGGCGGCAAACGCGAAAACCACCTTGTACCTTGGATGAGCGTACGCTGAGTGAGGAATTGTGCCCGCGTTTTTGGTTCTAGCGAGATTCGAAGTCTTTGAATTCGGAGGTGCATATCATGCAGGGATTAGAAGTGACCCGTGAGATAGATGCCAGAGGTAGTTTTTGCCCGGGGCCCATGATGGAACTGATTCGAGTCATTCGGTCAGCAGCCGTCGGTGACGTTATTGCGGTGATGTCAAGCGATCAAGGCAGCAAGCGCGATATCCCGAAGTGGGTTGAAAAGGCAAAACATGAACTCGTTACAGTAGAGCCCCACGAGGGCTACGATACCATCATCGTACGCAAGCTGCGCTAGGGCCAACGCAAACGCACTGAAATTGTACAGACCGTGTTTTTATACAAACTACCCGTGCGATAGGGCGCTCTCGTCGTCTGAGTGGAGCCCGATGCCAAATTGCCAAAGGCTTAAATGCTGCGCTGTGTTCGACTCGAATGCGCTTGCGACGGTACAACAAATGCACTGTCCACGGTTTTGTCCGTGTGACCGTGCATTTTTTTGTCGATAGGCCGCCCTCTGGCACGGCACTTTGAAGTGTAAGGAACAATAACATTGCATGAAAGCGCTTGATTGCATACACTAATAGTGTAACTGCAAACGATGCAAATGACTTCGACGTGAGAGCGTATCTCCGCACGGGAGATACCGCCGATGGGGCAATGGGCGAGCACACTCAAACTTGCACAGAATCTCTCAGGTTGCAGACAGCGCCGAAGGATGCAACTCTGGAGAATGCAGACGATACGACTCAGTTGGGTTGTATGCGTCCGCATGCCGAAGGTGCAACTCTGTGTCCACTGAGGGTAGTGATGAGTGGACGCAAAGGGGACTCTCAGGTTAGGGACAGAGACACGTGAGACATGGTTTCACGTGTTTTTATACGTACTGAAGCACTCATACGATAAACACTGTGTGCTTGGCGGTAGGAAACCTTACAGCATCGAATGATGCAGAGCAGAAAACGAGCGGTTGATTCAGAGATGGCGGTTGATTCAGAGATGATGGTTGAGACAGGGGGATCTTGGCGATGGCATTTACTCATCTGCGCGAGTTGGTAGAATTGGCCCAGTCGCGAGGTGTTCAGATATCACGTGTGATGCTGGACGTCGAAGTGGAGCAATCCGGAGCGACTGAACAAGAAATATTTGACAAGATGGCGTATCAATTTGACATCATGGAGGAAGCGGTCCGCAAGGGCACGAACGAACCGGTGCAGTCGCGCAGTGGCATTACAGGTGGAGACGGACACCGGATGTACGAATACGTGAAAAAGGGACAGAGTTTTATCGATCCCTCGGCGCTCAGTGCCATGGCCTATGCCCTGTCTGTCTCTGAGGTCAATTCGGCGATGGGGCGGATTGTGGCGACGCCGACAGCGGGATCGGCGGGAATTTTGCCAGGCGTCCTCGTCTCGGTGCTTGATTCGGGTCGGTACAAACGGGAAGACATTGTGATGTCCCTGATGACCGCTGCTGCGATTGGTCTTGTCATTGCCAACTCTGCATCGATTTCTGGCGCTGCCGGGGGATGCCAAGCGGAAGTGGGGTCCGCGACAGCGATGGCAGCGGGTGCTCTTGTCGAATTGGCAGACGGAACGCCTGAACAGGTCACCCACGCTGTGGGTCTCGCCTTAAAAAATTCACTGGGACTCGTGTGCGATCCGGTGGCAGGTCTCGTCGAGATCCCCTGCATCGTGCGCAACGGTCTGCATTCCATCACCGCATTGGCTGCCGCTGACATGGCCCTGGCAGGGGTTCGGAGCATCATTCCCCCTGATGAGGTGATTGCGGCAATGTACCGTATTGGCAACGAATTACCACTCAGTCTGCGCGAGACAGGCATTGGCGGCTTGGCCGGAACACCCACCGGGAAGGCCATTCGCGAGCGCGTCTTTGGTAGAGTCACAGGGACTGATGTTGGGGCATCTGCTGGCGTTCAAGCGTGCCGAACCAGAGCAGTCCATGTCCCCGAAACCACGGTCCAAGACCACCTCGAGCCTGCAACGCTGCAAGACCATCCTGCAGGGAAAGAAACGGTGACGGACGAAGTCCGCGAAGCAGACACAGGCCAGGAGCAACCGCGGGAAGGACAGACAACCATATGAGGTACAATGGCATGTTTGAAATCATCGGGCCAGTCATGGTTGGCCCGTCTAGTTCTCATACGGCAGGAGCCTTGCGGATTGGCCAGATTGCGCGCCAGTTGCTCGGTACAGAACCGGGCTACGCGGCATTTCAATTGTTTGGGTCATTCGCAGAGACCTATCAGGGACACGGCACTGATTTGGCTTTAATTGCAGGTGTGCTTGGGATGACAACGGACGACGACGACGTTCGGCGTGCGGATGCGATAGCAGTGGAACGGGGTCTCGAGTACCAGTTTACAAAGGGGAGCGGGGGGCAGTATCATCCGAACACGGTTGCAATCCACCTCTCCGGAGGAGACAGGACTGTGCGGCTTGTCGCCAGTTCGCTCGGCGGTGGGAAGGCCGAGGTTCAAGAACTTGAAGGTCTACCACTGCGGTTTTCAGCGGAAATCCCGACATTGGTCTTGTATCATCAGGACCAAGCTGGCTTCCTTGCGAAAGTGTCACAGCTTCTAGACAGCTCTGGATACAACATCGCCAGGCTGGCACTGGAACGGTGGCGGCGCGGGGGAGACGCTATCACAGTGTGTGAAGTCGACGGTCACCTGAAATCTGACATCTGTGAGGTTATGCGTTCCTCCATTCCGGGGTTGAAGGAGTTGCGTGTGCTCCAGGCTGAGTCGTAAATGACCTCGATGCATCACACATCTTGAAGTTGGTGTTTGAATCTAAGAATGAAATTTCTGACCGCTGGGGCGTTGTGACTCGTCTTTTGCCAAACAAGGGCAAGGCACGAGTCCTCCTGCTCAATGCCGCTGATGGGGACAGGGACGCCTTGGCCCATGAGGATGTATGGGTCATGCTTAATGGTGTAGTCGAATCCGATGGTGATGGCAAGGTTTTCGCGGACTGCATTGCGGATGGCGTCGAGATTGTTGGTGGAGAACAGGATGTTTACTGGTCCATGTTTCTCCGCAAAGTCCCGGATAAACTCCCATACCCTGTCATCGTTATAGAGGACGAGCGGGTGCTGTCTTATCTCCAGAGGAGTGAGGGATGGGGCGAATGCCAAGGGTGAATTCTTGCTCAGGGCAGCTATCATCTTGCCGCGCAATACGACTTCAAAATCTACCTTATCCTGCATTTCAATGAGGCTCCGTGTCAGTCCAATCAGTCCGATGTCAATCTTGTCCTGTTTAATGTCGTCAATGATTTCCTGCGTCGCTTTTTCTGTGATGGCGATTTCCATGTTGGGGTAGTCAGCCTTATAAGCAGAGAGGGTACCGGGGAGAAACATCATGGGACCTGGAACCGTGCCTATGCGCAGTTCACCACAGAGGAGATTCGCGTTCGATGTAACTTCGTCGCGCAGTTCCTGCAGCTTCATCAGCGCCTCAAGGGCCTTCTGAATGACTTTACTGCCGATGTCTGTGGGCCGCGCGCCGCTTTTCGAGCGAACAAAGATCTTGACCCCGAGTTCGGACTCCAAGTGCGCAATCGATTGGCTGACAGCCGATTGCGTCACGTGCAGACGTTGCGATGCACCAGATAGCGATCCCGCTTTTGCGACCTCAACGATATACTCCAACTGCTCAATATTCACATAGACACCCTTTCCATTAGCACGGCTTAACGAAGGGTAACGAATACTAATTATATTTTATCGAAATGCGTCTATATAATGAAGTTGACTTATGTTGGAACTATCAGAATATTTTTGTTTGCTGTTCGTAAATTCCGTACGTTCGGTCTGCAACTCAGGTATGCAAGTTATCCGGCAAATCAGGTCCGCAAGTCGAGTCCACAAGTCATCAGGCAAGTCTATCTGGAAACTCCTGAAAACTCCGTCTGGCAAGTCCATCCAGCAAGTTCGGAAAGGGGTACGATGCATGCGCAACCAAATCGTGACGACAAGTCCATCTGGCCTGCGAAAGGATACACTGCCCTACCGCCTGTACGAAAAGGCGAAACGCCTCGGAATCTGGAATCCGAGAGACCTCGACTTTTCACAGGATGCGCGAGACTGGCTGACGATGACAGACGATCAGCAGCGCGGTATTCTTCGCCTCATCTCGCAGTTTCAAGCTGGCGAAGAAGCCGTGACCGTTGATTTACTGCCGCTCATCATGGTCATAGCCAGCGAGGGCCGTCTTGAAGAAGAGATGTTCCTCACCACATTCCTCTTCGAAGAAGCAAAGCACACAGAGTTTTTTCGCTTAATACTCGATGCCCTGAATGTTCACGAAGACCTTTCGGTCCACCACACGCCAACGTATCGCAAGATCTTCTACGAAATCCTACCCGAGACAATGCAGCGTCTAAAACATGACAATTCTACGAAAGCCCTAGCAGACGCATCCGTTGTCTACAACATGTTCGTCGAGGGGATGTTGGCTGAAACCGGCTACTACTCTTTCTACCAGTCCTTGGAGAAGGTAGGCAAGATGCCAGGTTTACTTGAGGGTATCGGCTATTTGAAGCGGGATGAGTCCCGTCATATCGGTTACGGCACGTTTTTATTGCAGCGCCTCATCTGTGAAGACCCATCTCTTTACGAGTACGTCGAACAGCGGCTCGGTGAACTTCTCCCCCTCGCGATTGCCCTCAACCAAGAAGGTCTCGATGAGCGAAATCCGGATGATCCGATGTCCGTTGACGCCGACTCCATCATGCAATTTTCGATGAAGCAGTTTAGTCTGCGCCTTGAGAAATTGCAGCGTGCTAAAGACCGCACGATGGAAGAGTTGTACCGTACCCCTGAAGAAGCGCTTGGGGTTCTCTAGAGAACCCCAGGAACTCCTCTGTCGAAGCTGTGTATGCGCTTTCTCTCACCCTGGATGTCGTGCAAATCGCATATCGAAACCACAGACTGAAACCACAGACTGAAACCACAGACTGAAACCACAGACTGAAACCATAGATTGAAGGAGGTTTCCTGTATGGCAGTGGTATCGCAGTTAATGGAATTTCCTTTGTTTATCGACGGCACGTATGCACCAAGCGAGTCCGGCGAGTGGTTTGAGGTTATGAACCCGGCTTCGGGAATCCCGGCGGCGCGCGTCGCCAAAGGCACGGCGCGTGACGTGGACAGGGCGGTTAAAAACGCGAGGGAGGCGTTTGACAGCGGCGTATGGTCACGGCGTACGCCTGCGGAGCGCGCTCAGGTGTTAATCGCTTTTGCGCAGAAGATCGCGGAAAATGCCCCGCAGTTGGTGTTTCTCGAGGCCATCTCCTCAGGTGGAACCATTCGTCGCGTCGGGGCGTCAGATATTCTCCAGATTGTAGACCTCTTGCAGCAAACTGCACAGTTTGCGCTCGAGTACCCGTATGTCGAATCTCTGCCCATCATGAACTTTCCAGGACCGAGCAATAACCAGGTTTGGCGCGAACCCATTGGGGTGTGCGCGGCCATCACGGCATGGAACTTCCCGCTCATTTTAGCGATGTGGAAACTGGCACCTGCGCTTGCCATGGGCAACTCCATCGTCATCAAACCTGCGTCGAACACACCGCTTTCGACCATCAAGCTGGCAGAACTCGCCGTGCAGGCGGGGGTGCCAAAAGGGGTGTTCAACGTCATTGCCGGTCCGGGTGCCCGCACTGGCGAAGCCCTGGTTCAGCACCCGATGGTCGATAAGGTGGCGTTCACCGGATCGACAGAGGTCGGGCGCCGCATCATGCAACTCGCTGCTGGCACGGTCAAACGCGTGACCCTCGAACTTGGCGGCAAGTCACCGGCGATTGTACTTCCAGATGCAAATCTTGATGTCGCCATCCCAGGTATCCTCTTTGGCACGTTCCTGCATGCAGGCCAGATTTGCGAGTCTGGTACGCGCGTCCTCGTCCACGACAGCATCTACGATGAAGTCGTGGAGCGCCTTGCCGCCGCGGCTTCAACCATCAAAGTGGGCGATCCGCTTAACGAACAAACCGGCATGGGCCCGATTGTCTCTGAAGCCCAACTGCAGACCATCCTCGACTACATAGAGGCTGGTAAACGCGAAGGAGCACGACTGGTGTGCGGCGGGCGGAGAATCACGGAAAGCGGCATGGATAAGGGCTATTTCCTGGAACCCACTATCTTTGCGGATGTCAGAAACGACATGAAGATTGCCAAGGAGGAGATATTCGGCCCGGTATTGTCGGTCATCCGCTACACGGATGTCGACGAAGCCGTTCGTCTGGCGAACGACACCATCTACGGTCTCGCAGCGGGCGTATGGACCAAGGACGTCAATGCGGCGTATCGTATTGCCCGTGAGTTGCGTGCCGGAACCATCTGGATTAATGACTGGCATATGTTCAGGAGTGATGCTCCGTTTGGGGGATATAAGCAAAGTGGGTTCGGACGGGAGATTGGCAAGTATGCGCTCGACGAGTACAGCCAAATCAAACACGTGCACGCCTCTCTCGTAAACGAAGTCAGTGGACGGCCGTGGTACAGCATTCTGTTTACCTGAGGTGACGGGCATGACAGCCAACTACTATCTGTCGACGGCCGCGAGAGCGCTCCTGCTGCGTATCGCAGAGGATGAGGAGGGGCCGTTTTCGATGGTGATAGCGAACGGCTGCTGTGATGGCACGGCCCCGTATTTATACCGGGACATGGTGCCAGAGCCGCATTGGCAGCTGGTCCTGCAGGACGACCTGGTGAGTGTTTACACTGGTACGCTCGGACCCGATGCACCGGGTATGGATGTACTGATTGATGCTCTGCCTGCCATGAGTGACAGTTTTTCACTTGAGTCCGATTATGGGTATCGGTTTGTGGTGAGATTGCTCGCGACAAGTTGATCGGACGAACGGACGAACGAGCGAACGTGCGAACGTGCGAACAGACCTACGACGACCTACGACGTTCGAGCTCTGGACGCAAAACGGATTCAATCAAACACACTCCCGAAGAGGGCACGTGCGCCCCAAGTGCGCGTAGTAAATCAAGGAGGAGGCTCATCGATGGAGACATCTCTCTTTCAGATTTCACTGAGGACGACGGTGACAAGCGGATCGGGATCACGCTCTTTACTGCCCGCCACCGTCCACGGACTCGGCGGCAGACGGGCGGTGCTCTTTACAGACAAGGGACTGACCAAAGCTGGAATTACGGAAAAAATCACGGAGCTGTTTCATACCATGCCGACTGGAGTGCAACTGGTTGGCGTGTTTGACGATATTGAACAGGACGCGAAGGCCAGCATCATCAACAAAGCGGTGCGGTATTACAAAGAGTGCGGCGGGGACAGTCTGATTGCTCTTGGCGGCGGTAGTGTGCTCGACACCGTGAAAGGCATCAAGTGGATGCTGAGCAAAGGTCTCACAGATATTCGCCAGGGGTTACTCGGGAACGTGATTGAAATGTGGCCCCGCGCGCAGTACATTCCGATTCCGCACGTCGCCATCCCGACGACAGCTGGGACAGGAGCGGAAGTCTCACCGATTGCTGTCATTTTCCATGACGAAGCTAAGGTTAAAATGAACATCATTAACCCGTTTGTCAATGCAGACATTGCGTTGCTGGATGCTGACTTAACCGTAGGCTTACCGGCCGCCATCACGGCATTCACAGGGTTCGACGCCTTGACCCATGCTGTGGAAGGTTACTTCTCGCCGCAGAACAACCCCGTAGCAGACGCGTTCTCGCTGCAGTCGACGCGTATGATTACAGAAAATCTGCCGCGGGCTGTGGAAAACGGTAGAGACCTCGCTGCCCGGGCAAACATGCTCGTGGCCAGTTCCATGGCCATCTCGACATTCAGCCTCACACTCAATGCGATTCCTGTCCATAATATGGCGCACGCTTTTGGCGCGAAGTTTGGTATTCCGCACGGGCTTGCGAACGCCGTCTTGCTGCCCTACGTGATGCGCGCGCTGCCTGACTTTTACAAGCCCCGCATTCACGGTTTTGCTGAAGCCCTCGGACTGAAGGAAGCGTCAACCGATTCGGCGGAATGCCTGGAACAAGTGGTGCAGCAGTTGGAGGCCCTACGCGAAGAAGTCGGTCTGCAGAGCACCTTCAGTGATTTCGAGATGGCACCGGAACTCCTCCGTAAAATGGTGGAATTCGTGCACGCCGATCCGTCAGGGGTCGTCTTCCGCCTCCCGGACGCCGTGATTCAACACGTGACGCGGCAGGTTGCTGCCGCCCCTGCTGGCGCCGTGCGCTAAGCCGTGCGCTAAGATGAAAAGCGTGTCTGGGGGTTGTTGTAAATCACGCGGCAGGTTAGCAACACGGTAATGCCCTCATCTCGACAGAGCCCGTAGAGTTCATCTCTACGGGTTCTGTTCATGTCGGCTAAGTACGGTACCGTCGGTTCGGATTGCTCTCCATATCCCTCATGGCATTCCTCATGGCATTCATAACACTTGCGGCGCCTGACGGCCTTAATCATCTGTAGAAATGTGCTTTTGCAAATACATGTAAGCAACTGGAATAAACGCCACAGCAGCAAAACCAATGGCCATGAGTTTCATGTAACGGTAGTACATAATGTCCATCTCTTGAACACCCCATGTAGGCGTCATATAGACTGATTCCACAGTAACATATGCCCGGGTCTTATCGCGGGAGCATGTACGTCCGCCCATTCTTGTGTTGACGAAGATGTATCAAACGAAAAGTGCATCGGATTGGTTTCAGGGCATTGCCACTGAACATCTGGTTAACCATTTATCTTAGAAAACACTCAGAAGTGAGGAGGACAATAGTAAACTAAGTTTGATTGGAGGGGAAGATGGTGGAGTTAGACCACGTAGTTCATTATGTGCAGGATTTAGATACAGCTAGGAGCCAATACAAAGAACTTGGTTTTGTTACGCAAGAAGGTGGGAAGCACTCATATGGCACACAGAATATCGTCACTAGAGTGCATCGTGGCTATATTGAACCTATCACCATCGTTGATTGGGATTTGTTGCGAGAAAGACGACCAATGTCAGTGTTCAACTTGCTTCATGAGGTCATCGCTGGTGGCGGCGGCGCGATAAGTTTTGGTCTTGCCGTTCGCAACATTGAACATGTCGCTCGGCACCTGGAGAATGAAGGAATGAAATTTACACTCAGACAAAGCTCAATTCAGAGACACGACGGAACCCAGAAATCATGGAAATACATACTTCTCGATGAAGGCCCTTCGAAGTGGAATCCGTTTATTATTGATTACGGTGTTCCTTGGGAAGAACGTGCTTCCCGCTATGGAACGCAGGATGATTGGACGATTAGTAGAATCGTCATCGAAACAGAGGTACCAGAAGAATACGGGCATTGGATTGCCAGGATTGTCGGATCATCCGCTACTCAAATTGACGGCGGTGTGCGTGTTACCATTAAGAATGGTGACGTGGATGTAGTGAAGGGGTCAGCGGAACGAATTACACGTGTGCTATTTAAGGAGTCTGACGCCCCAGTAGGTCATATCCAGGGACTCAGTTACGGTGTGGATTTGTAAAAGTTGAGAAACGAGATTGTCGACGTGACGCGAAAGGCGGTACTCGCATGTCCGAACGGCCCATTCAAACGCACCAGGATATCTGTCGCATCATCGAACAAGACCAGTGGATGATGGGAGTTTTGCGCGAGGTTCGGCTCCTTGGGTTACCTGACAGTTGGGTCTGTGCGGGGTTTGTCCGCACGAAGGTGTGGGATGTTCAGCACGGTTACAGACAAAGGTCCGCACTTCCCGATGTGGATGTCGTCTATTACCATCATGACGATCTTCGTGAAGAAACGGAAAAAGCGTTGGAGAGTCGGCTTCAGGAGATGTCTCCCGGCGTACCTTGGTCCGTAAAAAACCAGGCTCGGATGCATGTGGTGAACAGTGCACCTCCTTACTCCTCATCATTTGACGCCATCTCGAACTTCCCCGAGAGCGCTACGGCCGTGGCGGTTCGGTTAACGGAAACAGACAGCGTCGAATTGATGGCCCCATGGGGTGTGCAGGATTTAGTAGACCTCATTGTACGTCCGACACCAGGTTATGAAGGTGCCGATCCGCTCAAATCACACATCTATACACGCCGCGTCGCTACAAAGGATTGGCAGACAAAATGGCCGAAGCTCACCATCATCAGCAACACCCCCTAACTCGAACGGATGTTCGAGGAGTGGAACTAGACGACGAATGGATGAATGGACGAATGGACGAATGGACGAATGGACCAAGGTCATGCCCGTTGTGTGATGATCCGTTCCAACAGTTGAAACCAGACTGCACCTGGTGACTGCTTGTTCCAGTCCGTAAAATATGCTCTACCGGCAGGTCTGTGACATTTCCTCCGGACGTTCGTCTAATATACACAAGTATCTCTAGGCGTTTGTTGAGGAGGGGTATGTCGACGAATTTAAGGTGCAATAGTATAGCTGTTTCGCAGAAATGGGGGGTATCACGGATATCGTAGGATACAAGAGTATCGTTAAAATGGGGCGGAGGGGGGTATCCACGCTCGTTTCAGTGTGTCATATACCCCGTGGGGTTCATTTATAGCAAAACTAAGTATCCCTAAAATTGAAGATATACCCACACGGGTATATCTCTTAGATACAAATGTATATCAAGGAATCGGCGATATACCCCGTTGGGTATGGTGTGTCGACTGCCGGGCTGACCTTGGCGTATGAAACACGCGTTAGTCTGAGGCCATCGCGCCAGCGACCATTGTATCGCCCCACTAGCCCCAAGGTAGGGGAAGGGAGTTGTACACTTGTCACCTGGAGTTGCATTTCTTCTGCTTCTAATTGGACTGTTCCACGTCATCTTTCCGCGTGCCTCGTGGTTTATGTCGATTGGCTGGAAGCTGCGCGATGCAGAACCGAGCGATGCGTATCTGGCGCTGTCACGTGTTGGCGGAGGGTTGGTATCCGTGATTACTGTGATTGTGCTGATTGTTGAGATGGTTCAGGGCACTGCACAGGCAAACCACCAGATGGACGAATGGAATACCTTTCGTCAGGAAATGACCGTGCAAAATATTACATCCATCACGGAGCAACCGACGGGGACTCCCGCCGCAACGCAGCAACAAATTGATGCCTTCGTAAAAGACATCAACAATGTGTCCAGCCCTGCACCAAGCAACCCAAACCAAGGTGGGGGAGCCTCCGCGTACAGCACCTACCTCATATCGTGTAAAGACGGGTATCAGGTCGTTCTGATAGAGGTCGATCAACAAGGAACCTTTGGCATCACGAAGGATACCGCAGTCGGCATCATCCCTGACTACGAGTTCACAAGCGCGTCGCTCACCGACTGGGCCGCGAGTATCTCTTAAGAAGGCGATGTCAACAGCACCTCCATCGTCAATATTACAATCACAAAAGTATTGATGTTCCACGGTCCGTGACTCTATAATCACTCCATCTGGTCGCGATTAAAGGGCCACCTTAAGTGGTTACACCTGCGGTGTTTAACGAAGCGCAACTGTCTGACGGATACTCTGTTGGAAACATAGCGTGGCGCACACCGATTGTGATTACCAACGAGTGACTGAGGAGGACCGTGGGTGAACTCAATACTCTCAATCTTCAATATAAAACAGGCGTCAAGACTTTCCCGTCAGTATTCCCATTTGTGGCGGTGGTTGTCTGGGATGACGGTCATTGTCCTTGCGACGGCCATATGGGGATACAGCAATGTGGTGATGCGCCAGGGTGAAGACACAATCCCCCCGACCATTTTAATGTGGACGAGATTTGGCCTTGCTGCCATACTCATGCTTCCAGGACTCATTCGGATCCGCCTATCTTGGCAAAAGTGGATGGTTGGGCTTGTAACGGGGTTTCTTCTCGGTATTTCAGCCCTTGCCCAGTCGTGGGGGATGCTATCCATCCCCGTGGACGAAGTGGCATTTATCACTGCCCTGTACGTTGTTTTTACACCGCTTACCATGGCCATTATTCATCGAACGCCACCGTCTCTGCGCATGTGGACGGCTATTCTTGCTAGCTTTATCGGTGTCTCGCTGCTTATCGGCAAACTCACGTTAGACCTGCACGTCGGAGTGTTCTGGGCCCTCTTAGCAGCCTTTGGGTTCTCCGGACAAATCATCTGTACGACGTATTTGGCGAACTCGGTCTCTTCTATCCAACTGGCGAGTCTCCAATCTCTCGGGGCTGGACTGACTTTGACAGTAGCCGTGTTCATCCAAGGCCTGTTTCACCCTTCCCTGTATCGCGGATTGTTTGATTGGTCTCCAACGCAGTGGTACTTTATCGGATTCCTTGCCATCATGGGCACCGTTGTGGCCGTCTTTATGCAAGCCTTTGGGCAGGCCCGCATTTCTGCTACGGATGCTGCGCTCGCTTTTAATATGGAGCCTGTGTGGACCGTTGTATTTGCCTGGGCCATCTTGAGACAAGGGTTGACCACAGTTCATGCGCTCGGTGCAGTTTTAATCATTGCCAGCCTGATGATTGTCTCCATCCCAAAGCAGCGTCTGCGTCTTCGCTAGTCGTTGAGTGCAAGGTCGCCGCGGGCCTTTGGTGGCCATGGGAGGCCAAAAGAAGCGATTCCATGCCATGACACGGTGTGCGCGCTTCAGCTTCTTTCCGGACTGTAAGAGCCACCAGTCACGCTTCAAAATGTGCCGATTTTGCGCAACAGGGGAGATTTGACCAGATCCGCAGGAGTTGGATATCGATGCTTTGGACACAGTTTTACACCAGCGGATTTGTACGCGTCCGCCCATAGCGTGGAACAAATCCGCCGCTGGTTCTGTGCATAGGGGAGCATGATGCCAAAGATGTGCCTTAGGGCCTCCCAGCCAATGAGAAGATAATCGTACTTCCCGCCGATCTGTTTATGTGCGTAAGTGAGAATATGCTCCATTTGTTGCGCGGTGAGGCTCGGACAGCGATATACGTCCAGCGCACCCGCATACGCTTCAAGCGGCTGGTACCCGGTGTCTCTCAATCCTTGAGCTTCGATGAGGTTCGCGGCACCCACGTAGCCCGCCACGTGCGTATATTGACTGTTCGTGACCAACTTGATGGGGAAATCAAGCCAACGTGTGCCACGGATGAAGACCAAGTCTGCCAACTGTAGTTCCGAAGCGTTCATACGTACATGGACCCCCAAATTGCGGTTTACTATTGATACATATGCAATGCGCGTTTAGGAGTGAGGCATTTGCAAGGACTGACCTGTAGACAGTTGAAATCTGATGAGGAGATTCCGATGGATTTACTGTTGTTGGCCGATCCGTCGAAGTCCATCATTACCAGCTACATTCACCGGGCACGATGTTTCATTGCGGAGTTGAATCAGCGCATCGTGGGTGAGTACGTGCTGCTGGCTACGCGGCCGCAAACTGCCGAGATAGTGAATCTTGCTGTCTCAGAAGACATGCAGGGTCGCGGGATTGGAAGGCAGTTGGTACTTCACGCCGTTGAACTGGCTCGTCAGGACGGCTTTAAGAAACTTGAAATCGGGACCGGGAACTCTAGTCTTGGCCAATTGGCACTCTATCAGAAATGCGGATTTCGTATGGCCTCGATAGACAGAAATTTTTTCACCCGCCATTACCCTCAACCTATATACGAGAACGGCCTGCAGTGCCGCGACATGGTACGTCTGGCCATGAACTTGTAGGATCCGCTGAGAATTTTGTCCCGCACCCCCGCACCCCCGCACCCCCGCACCTCCGCACCTCCGCACCTCCGCACCTCCGTCTCCGTCTCCGTCTCCGTCCCGTCCCGTCCCGTCCCGTCCCGTCCCGTCCCGTCCCGTCCCACACGGCATGTTCCAAATTTAAACAGATACATGAGCCAGTGCCAGAATGAAACACGCCCCTAGTGCCCACCAGCGGCGGACGACGCGCACGCGGCGTCGTCAAAGCAAGTCGTTGCTCAGAATGCTGGCATGAATCTTGCTCCCGTAGTGAATGACGGGGTTCATCACTTAGTGACAAGTTCAATTTGGAGTCTGAGTAACCCAGAGAAACGGGGTAGCGTGCAACTGATTCATGAGACCAGCTGCCAGGCAACGGGTTGACGCGAACCGTGGGCACAATGCCTAGCACACTGCGCGCGACTCATCGAGGCGATGCCCAGTAGGAGTAACGTGGGGAGGGCGGTAAATGGACGAATATACCGGACTGCGAAAGGCTCTTGAACACGTGAGTGCGATTCCCATTACGCCTTTTCATCCGGAAACGGGTGAGATTTTATGGGAGGCGCTCCATCAGAATGTGGGGTATTTGCTGAGATCCGGTGTCAAAGTGGTCGTCTCCTGCGGGAACACCGGAGAGTATTTTTCGCTAACTATGGAAGAAGCTGTGGCGGTGACGAGGCGCGTCATCCAAGAAGTTCAGTCATCAGCCATCACAGTGGCTGGTGTTGGATATTCTGTGGATACGGCCATCGAACTAGGCAAGAGGGCTGCCGAGGACGGGGCAGATGCAGTGCTGATTCATCAGCCGATTCACCCATACATCACGAGCCAGGGTGCGTACGAGTACTACGAAACGATTATTGAAGCACTGCCTGTGCCATCCATCATCTACTTCAAGGATCCGAATCTTAGCGACGAAATTCTTCTTGAACTCAGTAACTTGCCAAAGTTTGTGGCGGTGAAATACGCCATTAACGATTTGCCCCGGTTTGCGAAGACTGCCCACCATTTAATGGAGAAAGATGTGACCTTAATTTGTGGGACGGCCGAACGCTGGGCCCCGTTTTTCTTTATGGCTGGCGCAACGGGCTTTACTTCTGGACTCGTCAATGTCTCCCCACAGAGGTCTCTCGCCATGCTTCGAGCCCTGCAAAGTCACGATGAGCGCGAGGTCTGGCGTATCTGGCACGAGGTGCTTCCTTTCGAAGAACTAAGGGCCAAAGAGCAGAGCGGTTACAACGTCGCGGTGATCAAAGAGGCACTCAATCAGTTAAACTTTCCCGCTGGGCGGACCCGTCAACCGGTCGGGACACTGCCAGCCGAAGATAAACAGGCGGTTGCGCAGGTGCTCCGAGCATGGAACATGGCCCCGTTTGCAGGTTCGACACAGGGGCCGAGGATGGGGGATAGCAACGCATGAAAATAACCGATGTATTGCTCACCGTTGTGGCACTGCCGAGACATACGGGCTTTGTCAGCAAGCACGTTGTGGTCCAACTGTTGTCGGACGAAGGCCTTACGGGCATTGGTGAAATGTCAGATTTCTCGCACCTGCCGCAATATGCCGTCGACGTCCGTGACCTTCAGCACGTCTTGCAAAACATGTTTATTGGGGCCAATCCGTTTGAAATCACACGACTCAACAAGGAACTAAGTGAGACCTTCCCAGAGGCGATGTACTACTACGAGAAGGGCAGCTTCATAAGGAACGGTATGGACGCCGCTTTGTACGACTTGTGCGCCAAACGCCTGGAGTGCTCGGTATCCGATATGCTCGGCGGGCGATACCGCGATAAACTCAAGGTTTGTTACCCCATTTTCAGACACAGGTTTTTAGAAGAAGTGGAGCAAAACCTCGATGTCGTACGGCAGCGATTCAAACAAGGCTTCGACGTGTTTCGGCTGTACGTCGGGAAAAATCTCGACGCAGATGAAGCCTTCTTGGCAGGCGTCCGTCAGGAGTTTGGTTCCAAAGTAAAGATTAAGTCACTAGACTTTAGTCACTTGCTCGACTGGAAATCAGCGCTGCAGTGGGTAAAGCGACTGTCCCCGTACGACTATGAAATGGTGGAGAGTCCGGCCAAGCAAAACGACTTTGAGGGTCTCGCTCAGTTTCGCGTGCGTGTGGATGAACCAGTGAGTGAGCACGTGTGGAGTTTTCGCCAACAATACGAGATGATACGGCACGATGCTGTCGACATCTTTAACATCTCACCCATCTTTATCGGAGGCCTTACATGTGCCAGAAAGGCAGCAGCCGCGGCCGAAATTGCGGGCAAGGGGTGCTTGCTCGGTACGACACAGGAGCTGTCAGTTGGGACTGCAGCCTTGGGTCAACTCGGTGCAGCTTTGGTCAATCTGAATTACACATCCGACCCTACCGGACCACAATTGTATGTCGACGACATCGTGAACAATCCGGTCAGGTACGAGAATGGGTTTCTCATCGTGCCAGACAGAGCCGCTTATGGCCTCGGGGTTGAGTTGGACGAGGAGCGGATGGAAAAGTACCGTGTGGACCATCTGGGATGGGCCAATGTATCGGTTCATCAGTTGCAGGATAGGACCGCACAAGCGCACCCATGATGCAGAGGTTCCATGATGTCGAGACCATCGTCGTCCCTGATGTCGTCACCCAAGCTTACAGGACGCGTGAAGATGGTTGACGCTGTCAACCTGGATATGTCCGCATCGACACTGCCATTTTTGCGGCTTGAAGCGCACTGTGATAATCGCTGCAAGTGTACACAACGTTCCCGAACACCCACTTGGCTGACGTGTGCTCTCCATCGCCGGTCAGGTTCACGCCGAACACGCCTTTCGTTTCTGGTAACAACGCCGTATTCAAGTAGGTAACCAATTTCTCAGCTTCCTGAATGTCCGATTGAGTTCCTGTGCCGGTGACCTGTAATGTCCATTCGCCTTCGTGCCACTGAACCATCGCATCGGACGGTGATGCGTACAACGTACCCTCTATGCCATGACCCAGATTAACTGGTGCTCCGGATTGGTTCCTCGGAGGCTGAATGTAGGCCGGGTCGATGCCTCGACTTGGTATCGATAGTTGCTCCTCAGCTGCCTGAGGTGTGGCGTAAACCTTAGCTCCAAACCCGCCAATGACATCTGCCAGCCCCGTATTCGGTGGCTGATTAAGTGCTGGGCTATTTAGTGGCAGGGTCTTGTTTGCCCACTGCAAATGAACATTGTAGGTTGTTGGGGAAACCACGACCTGTGCAGCCATTTTCTGTGTGCCGCGTGATGCTGGGGCATAAATTGGCGAGGTCGGGGCGAATAAAGGG
The DNA here is from genome assembly GCA_017298655.1 of Alicyclobacillus curvatus. Lineage (GTDB taxonomy): Bacteria > Bacillota > Bacilli > Alicyclobacillales > Alicyclobacillaceae > Alicyclobacillus_B > Alicyclobacillus_B curvatus. The sequence continues at coordinate 1,464,638 of CP071184.1, read as the reverse complement.
ATGGTGGTTCTGCGGATGACATACTGCATGGATTCTTTGACGGCCGAACTCCACATTGATGGGGTTGCTGGAATTGGTGGGGCTGATGCATCTGATGAACCGGAAATCACTGTCACTGAGCCATTGTTAAAATTAATCGCGTCCTCGTTTGTGACAGGGAACGAACCCATGATGGAGTTCCTGTACATGAACTGAAGCTTGCTGTGTGCTGGCGTCGGCGTTCCGGTGGTACCGACAAATGACACGGTGGCGCTTTGCCGTAAGACAATCGTATCGCGGACGGTGAAGTTCCCAGGCAGGCTATGATTAACCTTGAAGGTTTGTCCATTATATGCGAAGTAGTCAAATCCCCCTCCTGCTGAACTCGATGGGTTGTTGAGCAGAAGATGCGTAACGTCTATAGCTAATGGTACGCTTATATTTTGAAACTGAACGGCAGCGACGATGGGTTCCAGTCTGCCGTGTGTCAGTTGTGCAGGATGGAAGTTGCTGCCGTTCACAGACACGCTCGCAGCCGATTGAATTTCGACGTTTCGGATGTTGGCGGCGCTGAGAGGAGTGACTGTAGATACACTTGGCGCAGTCGTTGTCTGCTCTGGGTTCGCAAAGTGGCTGGCTGCACTGGCTCCACTGGCTGCACCGGCTGCACTTGTTCGATTGGTGGTATTTGTTGTCTTTGCGGTATTCGCTAATCCGCTCGCTGGATTGCTCAAATCATGAGATGGTGCACAACCACTTAGAGTTCCCGCAATGACAATTACTCCGGCACCAATGGACCCTTTCAACTCTCTTTTCACGTTTACCACGTGCCCCCTCTGATTGGCTGACGGGAATAAGACGAGAGGATCGTCGCTTTAGTGACGAGCGGCTAACGACTTGTGCGAAAAAACGTTTGTCTACATCATACATTCGGCGATAGTGTACCATTTCAGAAATAGGAATATCTATGTACTCTGAACATCGAATCAAAATGTTTTCATGTATCATGGACACAGAGTCATAAAATTTCCAATGGGCGGTGAAAACATGAAGATTGGATTGCTCATCATTGATATGCAAAATGTTTTTCTTCGCGGCTTCAAGAACAAAGGTGCTCTTGAGGACATGACGGGGTACATAAATTATGTTGCCGACCTGCTTCGCAGCAATGGACATTGCATCGTCCTTGTTCAGGATGTCGAGGGTGCAGATGACCCTGATTCAGAGTTGTTTGATGTGATTCCAGAGATTCAAGTCGGAGAACAGGATATTCGTATTAGAAAAGAGGCGTCCAACGCTTTTTGGGATACAAAACTACAGGAAATCTTGATTGAAAACGAAGTTGATTTGGTCATCGTCTCCGGGTTCGCTGCCGAACACTGTGTTCTCTTTACGTACAATGGTGCAATTGAACGAGGCTTCCAAGCGGTCATGCTGCAACATGGAATTCTTAGCCTGCACGACGAGGCGGTACAGAGTACCTATCAGTACAGAAACGTGATTTCACATCCCGTGGTTGAGTGGCTGATGTCGTCGAGTCGTAGCTGATAAGGGGCCGCTGTGTTAGGAAACAACGGGGGAGGCTTGCTGATGAGGATTGCTATTTACGGAGCCACTGGCATGATAGGTCAACGGGTTACACGTGAGGTGCTTGCTCGCGGTCACTCGGTGATAGCCATCGTGCGAAATGTGTCGCGTTTTGACCTACGTCATCCGAACCTCGATGTCAAAGAGGGAGACGTGCTCGACGCTACCGACATTGCCGCCAAGGTCGTCGGCTGTGACGCGGTCGTTAATGCCACGCGACAGTTCTATGCAGACGCACCCGCGGCTGTCGGTCAGACTTTTGTGGATGCAGCTCACGCTCTGATTGATGGCATGAAACAAGCGGGAGTCACCCGTTTGGTCGTGGTGGGGGGAGCGGGAAGCTTGGAAATCGAGCCGGGGAAACTGCTAATGGATTCAGAGGAGTTTCCACAGGCGCACCTATCCGTCGCCCGTTCCCTGCGAGACGCGTTGGCGGTCTATCAAACTGCCGACATGGACTGGAGTTTCTTCAGCCCGGCACCGCGCATCGCCCCTGGTGAGCGTACAGGCCGGTATCGCACGGGCACAGACAGAATCGTGGAAGATGAGAATGGGCAAAGCCGCATTTCCGCTGAAGACTATGCAATGGCCCTCGTCGATGAACTTGAACAACCGCGCTTTCTTCGACAACGCTTCACGGCGGCTTACTAAGCGTTTACAGCATATCCTACAAAAGATGGGGTGATTTCGTGAACGGGCTTCAGGATAAGGTTGTTGTTGTGACCGGTGGTTCGCGCGGTATTGGGCGGTCCATTGCAGAAAAATTTGCTAGCTACGGCGCCACAGTGGTCATTGGAAGTCGCGCAACGCCGGAGATTGAAAACACGGTGGCTGCGATTCGAGCGAACGATGGCTCCGCTGCTGGATATTCGCTTGATGTTGGTGAAAGGACACACGCGGCCCGATTTGTTGAGCAAGTGTATTTAAATCATGGCCGAGTAGATGTACTGGTGAACTGTGCGGGGATGAACGTTCGTCTTCCGGCGGTGGACTATCCCGAGGATACATGGGAGACAGTATTGAACGTGAATCTAACGGGGACGTACCGAATGTGTCAAGAAGTGGGACGCCACATGATGCAACAGGGCAGCGGTGCGATTGTGAACATCACATCCATGATGTCGCATGTGGTTGCACCCTATCAAGGAGCATATGCGGCGTCCAAAGGGGCGTTGTTGCAGTACACAAAAGTTCTTGCTGTCGAATGGGCCAAACACAATATTCGCGTGAATGCGGTGAGCCCTGGATACATCCAAACTGCAATGACAGCGAATGTCATGAAACTGCCTGAATACACAAACAACCTGCTCAAAAAAACCCCGCAGGGTCGATTCGGAGAACCCGAGGAAGTTGCAGAAGCCGTTTGTTTTCTGGCGTCTCCGATGGCATCGTTTATAACAGGTGTCGCTTTGCCAGTGGACGGAGGATTTCTGGCTGGGCATCCTCACATCCTACCGATTGAATAGATATCGCCCCGCTTTCACTAAGCAACGGAGCGATTCGCCCTAATCCACCTCTCCACGTTGTAATCGTAATAGCTGAGACAGGATGTACTGAGGGCTTGGGGGGCAACCCTGAATGACCAAATCAGGGGATTGCAGTCCGGATGCTAACCCACCGTGGCTCCCGTAAGCCCTCTGCCACACGCCACACCCTGCGGCACAATCACCAATTGCGACAGCCCACTTCGGACCTGGTATCGCTTCCCAGACTTTGGCCAAAGCGGGTTTCATCGTATCCACAACGGGCCCTGTCACAACGAGGGCATCGGCGTGGCGGGGGGAAGCGACAAAATCGAGACCGAACTGTTGAATATCGTAGGCCTTCCCGAGTAAGGCGGAGAGTTCCTGTTCACAAGCGTTGCAGCTCCCCGCGTCCACATGTCGCATCTGCAACGACTTCGATTTCCTTTGATGGTGCATCCATATGACCTCCTTCTCTTACCGGTCCGAACAGCTATAACACAATTCGAAGCTCTTGTTGATCAAAGGAAAATCTGCCACCGCGTTTCCCGCAACGGCGGATGCAAGAACGGGCCAGTTGCGAAATGCACCGGATCGGATGTGATATCGGTCAATGCACCCCTGCGCAATCTGTATCATGTGCGCATTCAGGCCATGCGGCGACTCAGAGTAACTCACAACTTCCCCTGTAAGGTCTTCGGGAGGCTGCCAGCAGATGTCCTCGTTGTCCCATCCCGCTTTCAGATGACTAACGGCCAGCTTTAGCATCGCAATCGAACGCTCTACTTCTTGCAAGCGAACGTCGAATCGCGCCTCAACGTCCCCACCTGTAGTGGTAGAGGAACCGATGTGAACACCATCGTAAAACGGCATGAAACTGCGCACGTCAAATGGGAGGCCACTCGCCCTTGCAGCGACACCGACCGCGCCGAGGCGCCTCGCGTCGTCGTGACGCACAACGCCAACCCCATGCATTCGGTCGCGAAAACCATGATGATGATCGACCAATCGCCTCCAACTTGTCCATTCCGGCTCAAACGATTGAATGAGTATTTGCAAGCTGCCGAGGTCTTGAACAGGGGTCCTCACAAAATCGAGAACATCAAATAAATAGCGATGGCCAAATGCGGTCTCGAGACCACGTTGCCACGTCTCTTTCATCGCCAGTCCCCGTTGATGCGCTACTTGAAACCCCACTCCAGCCGGTATCTGGGAGACATCATTCAAATGGCTTAAGATGCGTTCAGACTCAAGCAAAGCCATTCGCTGCCAACGGATGGATTCAGGAACCTCTCGTCCCGCCAGCTTTTCAATGGCTGTGATAAAGTTGAATTGATGAGATGCTGAATCCGCGCCGCAGATGCGAGACACGAGCGGTAGTGCCTCGGTGACGGAACGGTTCTCTAAAGCTTTTTCTACGCCTCGATGATTTTGAAACAGATGGGCATCAAGATGCAAAACATTCTCTCCGATGATGCTGAACACAAAGTGACCCGATTCAATGATTCCGGCATGTGTTGGTCCGACCTTCATCACCGTAACACCGTCGCCGTCCACTCGGCGGGCAGGGTTATCCGGCTCCACCTCACGCCAAACTGGATGTTGTTCTCCGGGTTGCAACGGCAGGAAGGCTTCCGGCCAGCGTGGTGTACGAATAAGGGGGCGGAGGTCAGGATGTCCATCGGGGATATATCCGAGCAAGTCGTGAATCTCCCGCTCATCCCACGCGACTTCAGGCAAATTGGGACTGAGGGACGGGAAACGAACCCCTTCGAATACCAACGTTTCCGCTTCAACGGCTCCCTTCTCAGACAGCCAATGAGCGACGATACAGTGCTCCTTGAGCCCGGTGAAAGTGAGCAGGTGATGTCCTGCCAGCTTGTGTTTCATGTTGACACGAATCCAGTTGGCCGTCGTTGAAGTCCCCTCAATCGGACGCTTCATGAATGTTTTCCTCCTGTTGCAGTTAATGCATTACCCAGCGGATGGTCCAGCGGATGGTCCAGCGGATGGTCCAGCGGATGGTCGGGCGGATGCCCTAACGGATGCCCTAACGGATGATCCAGAGGGACGGATTGAACACCTGGGGGTTCACATTCTTTGACCTCAACATTGCCCCACATTCCTTTGAGAAGATGGTAGACTAACGCCGAAAATCCAAGAACGAGAGAGATTGTGAGACTCGCGAGGACCACCCACAAGTGTGCTTGCCATAATCCCAAAAGTATCATCCACTCGCTGTAGGCCAAACCCAGTGGTGGTAATCCAGCCAATGCGAAGACCCCGACGGCCCATAACACAGCAAGCCGTGGTGTGCGATAGAACAGGTTGGTCATGCGTACCAATCGCGTGCTCCGATACGCGACGGAAAGATGCCCACTTACGTAAAACAAGCTCGATTTAATCACAGCGTGAAACGCCAATTGTAAGAGTGCTGCCTCTCGTGCAAAAGGTGTGTTGATGCCAAACGCGAGGGCTGCAATCCCCATCTGTTCAATGGAGGAATATGCCAAGAGGCGTTTGACATCCTTCTGGGCCAGTAAGGCGAATGTTCCGACGACCACAGACAGAGTCCCGAGTATCAGTAGAAGGTGCGGCCCTGTGAGCAGCCCTGCAGCAGACGTAGGGATGGCGGAGATGACCGAGAGTAGCCGCTCTATGGTGACGAGGCACAGACCCAACAGGACACCGGACAAGAAACCACTGACGGGAGCAGGAGCTTCGGAGTGGGCATCGGGCAGCCAGGTGTGAAAGGGCACCAAGCCTACCTTTGTACCGATGCCACTGACGATGAGAATCGTGGAAATCTCTTTGACCATCAGAGGGATAGTTGCCGCGTGTGAACGAATGTTCGCATAATCCAGCGTGTGCCATCCCAGTTGGTGAGTGCGCAAGCTGGCGTATATGAACAGAACGCCGATTATTGCCATGAACAATCCCACAGACGCGATGATGATGTACTTCCAAGCTGCCTCGAGTGCACGCCGATTTCGCATCTCTACAATCAAAGCTCCAGACACCAAGGTCGAGAACTCTATGGCAAGCCACGAGAGAATCAGATTTTCGGATACGGCTATCGATATCAGCGAAGCCCAGAACAGACTCCACCAGATGTAATAACGGACTGTCTTGATGTCCGAGTGCTCCCGTCCCCACCAAACACTGTCCCACGCGCTGGTGGTGGCGATAAGATTTGTCCCGACAAGGAGCCATGGGACCAGGCCACCCTCATGGAGTTGCGGATACGCCCATACAAGGGTAGACATAAAGACCAGGGTCACCCATATTGCGATGACTTTACGTAATCCATCTGGCGCGAAGCGGCGTCCAATCAAGGCCAACACGATGACACCAACCGGACCGAGTTCAGACAAGATGTTCATCGCATTACCTCCGTAAAAACCTCAGCGTGGTTACATCTGTGGTATTGAACTTCCCGTGAACCAAGCGACTCAACCACACCAGAATGAGCGCGGCAACAGACACGTCTACCAACATCCCGAGTTCCATGAACATGGGCAGGTCACCGGCTACGGAAGCCGCCAAGATGACAAACCCATTCTCGGCAGCAACCAGTGCGCCAACCTGAGACAAGACGTGTCGGCGACTAATCATTTGCAGGAGATTCAAGTAAATACTCGACAGACCATAGAAGAATAGGGAAGTGTGCAGTACGATTCCTGTCGGAGTCAGCAGTCGAATGGTGTGTGTGACGGTAAGAAGGAGGACTGCACCTGCTACGAACGCCCAAGCCGGGAGAACCCCGTCCCTGCGGTATTCAAGTGGCCATTCTCGCAGAAGACGATACATCACCCCGGGAATCAAACCTGCCTTGATGACGAGCGTCACCAAGCCTAGTGCTACCTGGCTCAAATTGAGGGGGCTGGTCGTTAAGACCATAATTGTGAGGGCCACGCCTTGTATGCTCAGCAGCAGCACACTGGTTTCAACACGGCGCGCCACAAGCAGTCCCACGGACCCTGCAAAGACCGCCGATGCTGCAAACACCACGAATGCGGCGTTCATCATCTCAACCCACCTCCTGTCATCACCACGTAAACAGCCAACATTCCTGTGCCCATCGCAAGTGCGAGATACGCAGGTAAGCGAAAATACCGGAGTTTGACGAATCGACTTTCCATCCATCCAAGGAACACGCTGGTCAAAGCAAATTCCAGAATTCGCAGCCCGAGGTTTACCCATGGGGAGAGGGATGGAAAGGTGGGCCCAAGCCATACCCAACCGAGCCCAACCATGACAGTGAACTTTAGCGACGCAGCCCACTGTGTTTCCGCCAGAAATCGACCATTGTATTCCAAAACGGTCGCTTCATGCTTCATCGTCAGTTCCAAGTGAGTATCCGGGTTATCTACGGGTAAGCGTCCTGCCTCGCCGAGAAGAAGGAACCCATACCCAAGTGCCGCAAGCGTCCACAGCAAAGCACTCAGGGGCTGTTGCAATAAGTGCGGCGCCATCGGAGTCAATTTTGTGCTGCCGCTTTGCAACCACAACAATCCAAACACGGCAAACATCGCTGGTTCGAGGCCGCTGCCAATCGTCATCATCCGGCTTGAGCCCAGTCCTCCGAACGTACCGGCGCTATCGAGTCCAGCTAGACCCACCCAGAATCTCTCCAACGCGAGCAGAAAAAAGATGGTCACTAAATCGTTTGGCCAAATTACCGGCACCTCTCCGCTCCACGGGATATAAACGACCACGACGATGAGAGCACTCAAACTGATACTCGGGGCGAGTCTGAAAATCCATGAACTATATTCGGGGACCGTTGTCTCTTTCATCCACGTCTTTTTCAACACAAAATACCCTTGCCAGACAGAAGGCCCGCGTCGTCCCTGTACACGTGCTTTTACAGTCTGCGCTATCCCGAAATAGAGAGGCGCAAGTAGGAGGGCGAGAAGGATTCCTGCCGTTTGGACAATCCATAACCCCATCGTTTCTCTCCCTCTCTCGTCGTTAACGTAATAACAAAAACATCACTGCGATAGTGGCTAACAAGTAGGTCAAATAGAGACGTACCGGCCCAGCCTGAAGTCGGGTGCTATGATGCGATAGCCACCATACCAAACGATATCCCGGACGATAGAGGTAGCGCTCCCAAACCGGGCTTGTCCCAGCTTCATAGATGAGTCGTTCTGGAAAATCGGTTGGATACATCCCAACCCGTGTTACCTTGCGGTGGGGTCGGTAGATCCAAGCGAGTGTGGTGCGTACTGCCTTCGTGAACGACGCGGAGGTGAACTGCATCGACGCGTCAGGAACTCGCCCACAACTCCATCTCGGGACAACTTGCACGTCCCATGGGCGCGAAACCATCACGAGCGTCATGACCAGAGCGAACAGGAGGAACGGAAGTAGGGCAGTATGCGTTGGGATGAAGCGAGCAGATGTAGATAAAGCCAGTCCCGGTTGTAGGTCTGAGATGACTCGTACAATGGGTGTTGGAAAGACTCCAAGCAAAACATCGAATCCAGACAACATCAGAATGGGCCAAGTCATCGAGCGCGGAATCGGTTCATGACGGACGTGGCTTCTGGCTTGACCAAGAAAGATGATACCGAATGCCTTGACAAATGCCATGCCGGCTAAGGCGCTGGCCATGGCCAGCATGAGAATCACGACAAGACCGAATACTGTCCACTCTCGGGTCGAGCTGTTCATGAGCGACAACAGGCCCCGGAAGGTGAGCCACTCACTGAGAAAGCCGTTCAAAGGAGGGATGGCGCTGATGGCCATTGAACCAAAGACAAACCCCATTGCAACCCCCGGAATGGTCCGCATCAATCCTCCCAGGTGTTCCGCATCGAGTGTCCCCGTATGTTGATGCACAGCCCCTGCAGCGAGGAACAGTTGACTCTTAAAGATTGCGTGATTGAGCGAGTGCAACAACGCAGCCGTCAAGCCCAGCGTTTCAATGGTTGATTGATGCAAATGCATGCCAAGCGCCATGACGCCAAGTCCGATGAAAATGATGCCTACATTCTCAATACTGGAATATGCCAATAAACGCTTTAAGTCCCGTTCCATCAGTGCGTAGAGGACGCCTAGCAGGGTCGAAGCGGCACCCGTTGCAAGTAAGACAATGGGCCACACCACGCTGATTGGCCCCAAATCGAGAAGGAGGAACTGAGCGATACCGAAGATGCCTAACTTTATCATCACACCCGACATCAGACTTGAAACCGGGGTTGGAGCTACCGGGTGAGCGCGCGGAAGCCAAATGTGAAACGGAATGATACCGCTTTTCACAGAGAAACCGAACGCGAGCAGTCCAAATATCCAATTCTTTGTTCCCACCTTCAGAGTGGGCGCCAAAGAGGGCCAGTTTGCAAATTGGACTGAGTGCATGGAAGCGGACATTAACAAGAGCCCGGATAAAATGGTCACTGCACTGAGTTGCGACATGACGAGATATACGTAGCCAGATTCCAAAACGCTAGGGCGATGGTGGTCTGCGATGACAAGGAAAAATGAGGTAATACTCATCAGTTCCCACGCCGTCATGAAGACCCACAGGTTATTCGAACTAATGACTGCCACCATGCTCATTTGGAACAGAGGGAGCCAAAACGAAATGATTCGCCCGTTATGCTCTCGATATCCGATTCGGTACCAAGACGAGGCGATAGAAACGACCCCTAAGAGAAGCAAAAACCAACTTCGCAACGGATTAAGGCTCAGGTACACTCCATTCAGCAGACTCGACGACGAAGGATGCCATAGACCCCAAACTGCGACAATCGTTATGAGAATACAAAATAGCAGCGTTAATCCATGAGACAAACGCCGATGTAAAGGAAAAAGTAAAGCACAAAGTGAAGCGGACAGACCTACCAGAAGAAGACCTATCATCAGCACGCTTGCATCCTCTTTTCCACGCAATCATGAACTTCGTCCGGCCTCTGACAAATGGTCTTGGTCTTCGAGTATGGACTGCATATTTGTAACGTGGTTCTGAAACATCTGACGAGCGATGTCCATAATTTGGAACACCAGCTCGTCTCTCACTGTATAAAACACACTTGTTCCTTGTTTCCTGGCGTCTACGAGTTGTCGAGTTCGCATCACAGCCAGCTGTTGTGAAACCGAAGACGCATCGATGTCGAGGGCTTGTTGAAGTTCACCGACTGTCTTTTCCCCGGTACGCAAAAGTTCCAGAATTCGAAGACGTGTTGGATGGCCCATGGTCTTAAATAACTCCGACTTGAAATCAATCAATGTCATCTCATCCTCGTTATCTTTTAATATTTGCATATTATAATATCGTCATCAAAATGTATAGTCATAGAATGCGGATATAGCGACATCAGCAGCGTGTCAGTGATTCAAGTTTCGCTATCGTAGGGGCCATCTGCATGGGCGTGGGTCCAGGGGGAATCGTCCTGCGTACGGGGGGACTTATCACAACGGTCAATCTCATCAATGATGTGTGGCATTACTTACTTCAAATGTCGCGGGCGACGAACCTTTGAGTAGAAAGGAGAGGGCATCGCGTCGCCTACGATACCAACAGATGCGCCTTTATTTGACCCTATCCCTCCGCAGCGGCGTCGACGGGCATATACACCGTGATCCTCAAATCAGGTTCATCGGCCACCGAGAACGACTGGTGTTCAAAAACGAGCTTGCCAAGTGTCGGGTGGTTGAATCTCTTTCTTCCAACTGGTGTGCCGAGCACGTCATGGCGCTGCCACCATTCACTGAATTTCTCGCTTTCCTGCAGCAACGTCTGAACCAGCATTTCGAACGTGGGGTCACCGATATGTTTCCCATAGCTCACCCGAAACTGGCCCAGCATGTTTTGCGCGAGTTGTGGCCAGTCTGGAAAAATGTCCAAATAATCTGCACGGGTGAACATCCTCCATAAGCTGTTTCGTTCCAATCCTTTCTTCTGGTTGAAATCTCCATACAGTTCACATGCAGCCTGATTCCACGCCAACGTATCCCAGCGCGGTCCCCGTACATACGCCGGATAGGGATGGAATCCATCGAGGAGGCGCTGCAAAGCCTTTCCCACGGCATCGTCCGCCTGGGGATGGACCGTCGCGATGGGAATCCCAGCGAGTGAATAGAGATGTCCAATCTCTTGAGGGGCTAAGCGCAATACTTTCGAGAGACTATCCAGTACTTGAATGGACGGGTGAACATCGCGCCCTTGTTCAAGCCACGTGTACCAAATATTGCTGACACCGGCCAAATCGGCTACTTCTTCGCGGCGAAGTCCGCGGACTCGACGATGCGGGTTACACGTAATCCCGAAATCGGACGGCGACAAGCGATATCGGCGGTTTTTTAAGAAGGAAGCTAACTCGCGGCGCCTCTTCAAATCATCGTTCAAGGTTATCCCCCTCTCAGGGTATTACTCTCGATAAGTGTATAAACGCTATCCTTACCGCACCAACTTCTTTAGAGTAATCTACTTCCGTTGTGAATCGACAAGGAAGGGTGACTCGATAATGCAATCATACCATGCAGACAACGACCCCCGGCGGTGGCGCGCGCTGATTGTGCTGCTTTCGGCGACCTTTATGGCCCAATTGGACGCGTTCATTGTGAATGTCGCCGTTCCAGATATTCAAATCAACCTGCACGCCAGTTCGTCAGCGGTACAGTTCGTCCTGGCCGGGTTTACGCTCGCTTACTCGGTTCTCATCGTCACAGGCAGCCGGCTTGGGGACCTGTTTGGTCGTAAACGACTGTTTCAATTTGGAATGTTGGGATTTACAGTGTCATCCGCATTATGCGGGTTGGCCTGGTCTGCACTGTCATTAATCCTATTTCGTGTACTGCAGGGGATATCGGCAGCCGCGATGATGCCCCAAATCTTCCCGTTCATCCGCATCAGTTTTCCAGCCAATGAAAGAGGGCGCGCGTTCAGTCTTTACGGCGCGACCATCGGTCTAGCTTCCATCATGGGTCAACTGCTGGGAGGGTTGCTCATCAGTCAGAACGTCTTTGGTCTCGGCTGGCGCGCTGTCTTCCTTGTAAATCTTCCGATTGGAGTTCTCGCCCTTTTGGCGGGCATCCCCCTGCTTCGCGAATCGCGATCTTCCTCGGTCAATAGTCTGGACGGGGTCGGTGCGTTCATTCTTTCTGTCAGCCTGTTTGTACTCGTGTACCCACTGGTTCAAGGGCGTGAAGCAGGCTGGCCGTGGTGGTCCATCGCTTTGCTCATCAGTTTTCCCGTGTCCATGACGCTGTTCATACTGTATGAACGTCATCTGCTTGGAAACGGAGGAGCACCTGCGTTGCCGCCCACACTTTTTCGAGACCGGCCATTCGCACTCGGTATCTCACTTATTCTGGTTTTCTACGCTATTGCTTCGTCGCTGTTTTTCACCCTTGCTGTCACCCTGCAGCATGGTTTCGGGTACTCCGCGCTCACGTCCGGCATGGCTTATTTACCGCTCGGTATCGGTTTTTTCTTGACTTCTCTTGTTTCATCTAAATTTACGCAGCAATACGGGCCATCTGTACTCCTCTTCGGAGACCTCATCACCATCATTGGCATCGCCATCACGATGCAAGTCGTCCATCACCAAAGCGCAAGCTTGGTCTGGAGCGATATGCTACCTGGTTTGTTCGTCATTGGCCTTGGTCTTGGCACATGTGCCGCGCCGCTAAACGCGACGATTTTGTCCGGGGTGCACCAAGACAATGCAGGACAGGCTTCTGGCGTGATGACGACTGCCACACAACTTAGCACCGCATTTGGGGTGTGTTTTGTCGGCATTTTTTACTATCACGCATTCGCCCAATCCATCGGTCCGTCGCGCGCGGTTTATGCTCATGCATTTGAGATGGCACTGACATTCGCGCTCGCGCTCGCCATCGCATACGCGTTCTTGCTGATTCTGTTGACGCGGTCGCGAAAGGGGAACCGTTCAAACGAGGCAGACCTGCGTGCGACCACACCGCACTCACACTGATGAAAGGACACCTAGGAACTGTACGGCCAAAGCAGACGAAGGACGCCCATCTAATGTGATGCGGTGTCCTTTTCACTCTGATAAATGGTATATTCTTTGAACCGGGGGGATGAGAATGGCTGACGAAATCTTCGAGAATCCAAGATTAGCTGCGCTTTACGATCCGTTTGACCCGGACCGTACTGACCTCGATGCTTATGAGTCCATGGTTGATGAATTTGGTGCCCGTTCGGTGCTCGACATCGGTTGTGGAACAGGAAGTTTCGCATGTCGACTCGCCGCCAGAGGCCTCGAGGTTATTGGATTGGAGCCAGCACGAGCCTCGCTTGAAGTCGCTCAGAAGAAACCCTGGTCTGATTGTGTTACATGGATTCACGGAACGGCAGGGGACCTTCCGTCTTTGCAGGTTGACCTTGTGACCATGACGGCCAATGTCGCACAGGTTTTTGTAATCGATGCACAGTGGAAGGAAACGCTGCTCGCGGTGCGGGATGTACTCCGTCCGGGTGGACGATTGATATTCGAAACACGGAAACCAGAATCAAAAGCATGGATGAATTGGAATCGGGAGAGCACCTATGAGCGGGTTGAGGTACCAAACCATGGGCTGGTCGAGAGTTGGGTTGATGTTACCGAGGTGCGAAGTTCCTTGGTGACGTTTCGATGGACGTATGTTTTTGACAGTGACGGTGCCATCATCACATCAGACTCGACACTACGCTTTCGCAGCCTTGAAGAGATTTCCGATTCCCTCAGAGAAGTTGGGCTGTCTGTAGAAGATGTCAGAGAAGCGCCCGACCGTCCTGGCTGGGAATTTGTGTTCATTGCCCGCCGTCCGAGTGTCTAATACAAATTACGGACAATAACGATTCGGCCATCTGCTATGATTTACATAGGGTTTCACTGCCCAGAATGGAGCGATATGGCGATGAAGGTTGGCTATTTGGGTCCTGCTGGTACGTTCAGCGAAGAAGCTGCATCCCGGTATTCGTCCGATAGCAATACGGAGTTGGTACCTTTTCAGACCATTGTCGATGTTCTCGATGAGGTAGCTGCTGGCTCGATTGATAAAGGGGTTGTACCCATCGAAAATACGATTGAGGGTGCCATCAACCTCACCGTAGACCGTCTCGCTCAAAGTCCAGATTTGTATGTCCAGGGGGAAATCGTTTTATCCATTACCCAGTGCCTTCTTGGAATTCTAGGAACCAAGTTGAGTGATATTCGAGAGGTATGGTCTATTCCACCCGCGATTGCCCAATGTAGAAATTTCATTAAGGAACATGGAACTTCGATAAGAAACTTTGACAGTACAGCGTCGGCTGCACTCGAGGTGAAAAAATCAGGTAGAAACGATGTTGGAGCGATTGCGTCCGCATGGGCAGCACATCGCATCGGGCTCCAAATATTGTCGGATGACATCCAGGACACAGCGGTGAATCACACCCGTTTTGTGGTGGTGACCAAGGGGAGAGAAACGATAGATGCCCCTGAAAAGACGATGTTAGTGATTGTCCCGCGTTATGAACACAAGGGCGTACTTGCCAACATCCTGAACATCTTTGCTGGATTGGACCTCAATCTAACGTGGTTAGAATCTCGTCCGACGAAGACTAGGCTTGGAACCTACCAATTTTTTATGGATGTTGAATCCGGAATTACGGACGAGTCGATGTCAAAGGCCATCTCCATCCTGGAAATTTTGGGACATCACGTCCGCGTTTTAGGCAGTTACAAGGCTTATCGACCTTGAACTCGGTTCTTCACTCTTCAGGTACCCGGTCGTCCGTCTTGTTCCGGCCCGATGCCCTCATGAGTCTTCAGGTTAAGGGACTGATTTTGTGAAACACAGCATTTCAATGAGTGAAGTGATTGAAGAAAACCTCGCCGAATACCAAGTTGCCATGGGACACTGTCTCGGCGCATCCATTGTCAAGGATGCACAAGGGCTCTCGGTTGCAACTGACGCCCCATTTCCGATGTACAATGGCGTATTTCGGAGCAATTTTTCCGAATCCACTGCTGCGGCAAATATCCATTCCATTCAGGAGCAATTTGGACAGCGAAATGTGCCGATGGTATGGATGCTTGGACCCTCTTCGAAGCCGCACAACTTGGCAGAACACTTGCTTGCCAGCGGATTCCGGCATTATGAAGATGAGCCAGGTATGTATTTGGATCTCGATATAATGAGTAAAGATGCCCCGGTACCAGATGGTTTTCAACTTCGGGTTGTGCAGTCCGACGACGAATTAAAGGCATGGGTTTCCGTCTGGGCGTTCGACACCCAGGAAATCGTGCCACAGTTGTTTGATATTCATAGACAGTTTCGCTATGACGACACAGCCCCGTGGCGATACTATTTGGGCATGAGGCACGGCGTACCCGTCGCAACCTCGTTGTTGTTTCGTGGAAAGACATCTGCGGCCGTACATTGGGTGGTCACCATTCCAGAGGCTCGCCATCAAGGTATTGGTGCTGTCATGACACTAGCTGCACTGCATGACGCCCGTGCAGAGGGCTATCAACATGCAATACTGACGGCATCTCCGCAGGGGGAAGGCATTTATCGCAGAATTGGTTTCGAGTCTTGCTGTACAATATCAAAATATACATGGAAACCATGATGGCACATTTTACTTTTGAAGGTGATGAGACGATGCCGGTTCGAGAGGTATTACAACTAGGACATCCACTACTTCGGGAGGCGTGTAGTACTGTATCGGAACTTAATGCGGAGAAAATCGGATCTCTCGTAACAGATCTTCAGGACACTTTAGCCCATTGGCGTTCCACAACAACTTATGGACGGGGAATCGCGGCTCCGCAGATAGGTGTTATGGAGCGCATCGTCTTTATGAATGTCGATGAGCCTTGGGTTCTTATCAACCCTGAAATCATTGAACGCAGTACCGAAACGATGGTGGTATGGGACGCATGTCTAAGTTTTCTGTGCATCTTCTTTCAGGTCACACGCAATCAATGGATTCGAGTGCGCTACCAAGATATCAATGGTGAATCACATGAGGTTTTCGCAGAAGGGGAAATGTCAGAATTGCTCCAACATGAAATTGACCATCTTGATGGCATTTTGGCACTCGATCGCATCACGGACATGAAAACGCTTTGTACCCGTGAAGAATTTGAAAAACGTTATCGCAGTATGAGTCCATATTCAGTCTGAAGGAGACAGAGAGGTTCTGAAACGACATTCGGATCTAACAACGTGAGGAGTTTTGCAAAGTCTCCTTCACGCGACACGGCAAGGAATGCGTCGACAATCTCTCGTTTTTGCTGAAGTTCTACAGTTCCCGATGTCGACTTCGTACCCTGAACCTTGCGACGTGCACGACTGGTGAGCTGCCTGGCTGTGGACTCGTTACACCCGACAATAGACGCTATTTCCGCGAAAGATACGGCGAATACATCGTGCAACACGAACGCAATGCGTTCTGTGGGACTCAGTTTCTGCAGAACCACAAGCATGGCAAGACCGACGGAATCGGCCATCACCACTTCGTGTTCGGGGGCGCCTCCGTCTTGGGGGGACGAAGATGGTTCAGGTACGCTAACCATCGCGGGGCCTTCATGGCGTGATTTGCCGGAACGCAGCATATCAAGGCATACGACTGGATATCATCCCGCTCTATATACCCTATAGACCGGCTAACCAAATCGCTCTTTTCATCCAGGCAGGGAAGTTTGCGCTTGCGTCGTCGAGCACATAGTCATACATGGGAGCAATCTGCTCAAGAGTCCCTTCTGTCCCTTTAAGCCGGTAATGAACAGACTGTTTTGGAACCGCGGTTTTGAATCTCCAGACGACCTCAAACACGGCATCCAACGCATACAATCGAATTTCACCCTTGTCGATATTCCAGCGTATCCTGGTAAACGGATTGGGGCCGCCCGTTATCTCCCTCGACCATCCGGAGTTCATGTTGGCATCGCTAATTGCCATCATCGGTCGGTTCTTTGTAAACCCGTAAACCATCGCAAAGTGGGCCCAACTTCGCATGAATGTATAGGTCCCCGTACCCATGACAATCAAATCAGCCTCATCAATGTACGCTTTTATCGCTGATTTTCGGCGCCAACGAGGGATGTTTCTGACCGACACAGGTACAAGCCTGTAGTTCGCTCTGATAGGCGTCTCAACGCCTGTCTGTATCCTTGCCTCAGGCAAGACACCCAGGTCATCGATGTCGAAAAAACTTACAACTATCACCGATGCGACCTCCAAAACACTCAGTTTCCCGTGCTAAAAGCATTTTTATAAAGTATGTCAAAGCCAGTCATCGTGTTGCAGGTAGACCAACTGTGACATTCGACATGTAATCGCTGCGAAGACTGCCGTTAGCAATGAAGGGTAGTGCCGAGTGGTGAGTGCAGTTGAAAGGTAGCGCTGAGATTCAGGGCAGTGAGCTCGACGATGCCTTACACAGGCCTCCGTCAAACAGGCCACTGGCTTGGTTGTTTTGTCCACTCAAAAGACCGTACCCACCCATACCTTACAGGGACCGGAATCGCATCCGGCGGAGGCGAAGGGAATGGGCTGGTTCAGTGCATTTGTAGCGGTGAATGTTATTGGAATCGGATCGAACCTAGACAACTGTGGCACAGGCCTTGCATATGGGAACGGCAAGATTAAGGTTCCTCACTGGGTCAACGCAATTGTCAATGCAGTCGGTTGCGGAACATCACTCCTCGGAGCCTATGCAGGCAAAGTCGTTTCTCATTTTCTGACTGCTTCTCAAGCAGATTGGACTGCGTGCATCGTTCTCGTTTGCATCGGATTGTTCTTTTGGTACGCGGCCTACGTTCATCCCTTTGTTTCGAAGCAGAGACAGATGCTGCAAATCAAGAAACCTGGCTGGAACGACGCCATCATTCTTGGCTTCGCATTGTCGTTTACGAACGTTGCAAGTGGCTTTGGAGCGACAGTAGCAAACGCAACAACCATCTGGGCCACAACTGCAGCCATCACCATTTGGGGCTACATCATGATTTGGCTTGGAAACATCGTAGGAATTGGCTTTCTATCGAGATTGCTGGGCAAGTATTCCTCCTTAGCTGCCGGGTTGATGCTTATCTTGGTCGGAGTCCACCAGGTGATGGGGTGAGTCGGAGGGGGAAGCGCTACATAGCATGGAGTCAGCCTTGCAAAGGAGGAACTTTTTACGGTGGAGGTCAGCGTGATATTGAACAGTTACAACCGTCCGAAACGTGTGCGGGATGCTGTGGCCAGTGTTCAGCACCAAACCTACACAAATTGGGAGCTGTTTATTGTCGATGACAATTCGAATGAGCATACGCAGCGCGTGTTAGCAGAGATTGAAAGCGAGGAACCCAGGTGTACTGTCATCCAATCCCACGTAGACCAAAAGGACAGATTTCTGACCACTCGCTATGCCACATGTATTAACCTTGCCATTCCGCGGTTGACAGGGGATTTGGTGACCTATCTTACTGATGACGATGTGTACTATCCGCATAGGTTTGAGAAAATGGTCGGCGTTTTCGAGTCTAACCCGGGAATCTACATCGTGTACGGGCGTCAACGCCTGGCTGGAATCGATAACGGCCGTGTTGTTCCACTTGGTTGGTACGCGAGAACTAGTGGGCATCACGACGTCTCCTGCGAGTAAGGTAGATCATTGTTCCGTCATGCACAGAAGACGTTGTTTTGAGAAGGTCCCGCGCTGGCGTGACGACAAAGCTCTGTGGTGTGCTGCGGATTCTTACTTCTTCACGGAACTCGCCAAGTATTGGGCCTTTTATCCGATAGACTTCATCACGGATGAACATCGCCAACACGGCGATGGAATACAAGCAAAGTTGGGACATGATGTTGAACCGTGGAGTGGTAGATTTGAGTAAGTTGTAGGGTTGATTACGCAATTTGTTACATATCGACCATGCGCGGCAACAAGCTGCTGTAACTCAGATATTGGTATAATGGTAAATAGATAGTAACTGCGGAACATGTTCAACAATGACAGCAGCATGGCCCAGTCGATAACGGCACCGAGGAGTGGTTGAGCTTGAACATCTTTAACCTGTTTCGTCATCCTAGAGAACTTCAGGATTTTTCGCCGCAAGACATCCTCGAGCGGATCCAACAAAATCCCAAGATGGTTATTTTGGATGTGCGCACACCGATGGAGTACAAATCTGGTCATATTGCGAACGCTAAATCGTATCCGCTCGGGCAGGAATCTGTAATTGCCAGAGATTATCCTCCGGATATTCCACTTCTGCTTATTTGCAAATCCGGTCATAGGAGTCAAGCCGCCGCTGCCGCCTTAATGAGACTCGGATTTCGTCAACTCTCACATTTGCAGGGCGGCATGGACCGCTGGAAGCGAGAAGGTTTCCCAACCGAGTCCTGATTGGCGCGAGTCTCAGGCTCAGTTCACTTATTCTGTAGAAAACGAATGTATAGCGTTCAACGACCCTGGTCAAGGGAGAGTTCGGATGGAAACAAACGCACAACCAGTTGGCCGAATCGTAAAAGTGGTACGTGATGTGAGTAGAGCAGAGATTTACAATACCGAAGAGCACAGGTCATTCCCCGTCAGCATCTATTATCCATCACTCACATCTCGGGAGAATGTTCCCGCATCGACGATTCTGTCGCTGTTTCATCCGGCGACGAATCAGGCACTTGACCTCTTCTCGGATGTTGGAATCGAAGAAGATATGCTGACGTCGGTTAAAATCCCAGTGGTTCAGAACGGACATCCGAAAGCGGTGGGTCCCTTGCCTGTGGTTATCTTTTCACCTGGTTTTGGGATTGACCGTGATTTGTATGTTGAGGTTGTCACGCGCGTCGTGCAATCAGGATATGTCGTGGTTGCAGTCGGAGCGCCGTATGATAGCTTCCTCACCGTGTACCCTGACGGAACAGTTACGGCACAGGCGAATAAACACCCTTCCGACAATGACCAGCTTGAAGTCAGAATGAAAGATATTCGATTGGTGATGGAGCAGTTGGATGAATGGAATGAAGACAGTCTCCGGGGGCTGCTCGCCGTCGACCGCATCGCCATGATGGGACATTCACTCGGTGGCGCCGCCGCCTTTAACGTGGCGGCAACAGATGAACGTGTTCAATGCGTTGTCCTACTGGACGCAAGCCTTCACTTGATTCACCATAAAGTGCGAAACTTTTCGGTTCTGAACATCCGACAGGAGGCAGCATCATACAGCGACTACTTCGATGTAATGCGGGCTGAAGAGGATGAGGAGACGAGTGAACGGATAGCCAGGGCATACATCGAAAACCAAACGTGGCTGTATAATCAGCTCCCGGAGACTAAGTCGTTTGTGAAGATTGTTGGCGCAAATCACTTGTCCTTTTCTACCATCAGCCGCCTGATTTCATCCGCTGAACCGAAGGTCATGTCGGCAATTCAGGAACTTATCTGTTCTTTTGTCGATGAGTTTGTTCAAGCGAAACACGGCGTCTACACGAAGTTCATGACGGGTGCGACGCGGCCATCGAATGTCGTAGCAATCGATGGAGCAGGAATCCCGATGGGGACGTAGCGTGGTCGTCTTTCGAGGCACGAAGTCGTATCTCTTTGAAATGCATGGATGTCCATCAGCAGATGGTATACGACAACTTTAGCCAACAGACGTTGAATACGATGCAAACCGACCTGTCTATGGACAACGTTGCGGGTGCCGAGCACGGTCACGAGGTGTACATAATTACTGGGGGGCTCGGCCTTGCCAATCCACGAATTTTGTCGTGGGATGCAAATGGAAACATGACCTTTGGAGGAAATGGGGGGGATGGTTGGTCTTATTCATTTACAGAGACATCGCAGTCTCCGACTGACTGGTATACGAAGGCACAAGGGAACGGAATTATGTGGACAGATGGTCCTGAAGCCGGATTGAAACCTGTACCCTGGGTGTTGAAACACACTTCTTCGGGGATACCCTACTACCAGTGGGACTCCCTCAAGGAATAATGTCTCATCTTGTTCCTCTCGGGAATCCCGCAAGAGAATGATTTTACGTGTCAACGTCACCCCCATCCGAGTATCCAATCAGGCTGTTACCAGCTAGTCACGAAAACCGCTAAGGAGGGAAGTTATGATGCGACAGATAATTGCACTTGGTGGAGGCGGGTTTGCGTTTGACCCGGAAAACACGCTCATCGAGGAGTACATTTTGAGGCAGTCAATGAAGGACAACCCCACAATATGCTTTATTGGGACTGCTAGTGGCGATGAGGAGGCAATGATTAGCTCATTTTACGAAATCTTTAGCGCGCGAAATGCATCCCCGTCTGATTTATCTCTATTTGGACAGCCACCCAAGGACTTGAATGACTTTCTGTCAACACAGGACATCGTTTATGTTGGACCGGGGTGGGCAAGGAATCTAATTGTGCTCTGGAAGGAATGGGGTTTGGACACTGCTCTCAGGAACGCATGGGACAAAGGTGTAATCTTAGCTGGAGTTAGTGCCGGTTCCGTGTGCTGGTACGAAGAAGGACTGACCATGTGGCACCCACCTGACGAGCTTGGAATGCTGACTGATTTGGGTCTCATACAAGGCAGCCAATGTCCACACTACAATCAAAACCGACGGCGAGAAACCTTTTATACCCTGTTTTTGGAAAATAAGGTTTCGTTCGGAATTGGTGTCGAGGATGATGTGGCAATCCATTATTCAGACAACAAAATCGTTCGTTGCGTTAGTTCCCGCCCAAGTGGAAAGGCTTATCGAATATCCCACAATAATGGGAAGATTGTGGAGCACCAACTCAAGGTCGATATATTGACTCGTAGTTAATAGCTTCATTTTGATTGCATCAATAACCGTTATCGTCGACTGGACATCACGTAATTAAGACTGAAAAGTGCAACATGGGAAAAGTACAACTTAATTGAGGGGGCTTGCGGGTGAGTTCGGAAGAGAAGAACTGGGCTATGGCTTGTCACTTGGCAGCATTCGCTGGCTGGGTCATTCCACTTGGTTGGATTCTTGGACCGTTGACTGTCTGGTTGATAAAGCGGAATCAATTTTGGCTTGTAGACGAACAGGGCAAAGAAGCGCTCAACTTCCAAATATCGTTGATGATCTACGGGATCATCGCTGGAATATTGTGCCTAATATTGATTGGTTTTCTGTTACTCATCGCGTTAGCTGTCCTCCAGATCGTGTTGGTTATCATTGCCGCCATTAAAGTGTCTAACGGCGAACACTACCGATATCCTCTGACGATTCGTCTAATTCGTTAATCCACCCAATGACCTTCGTGTTCTTTACAATCAGTCGTGCGAAAAATTCCCCTTTGAAAAGTGTGATGGTTCTTGACGTCGTTCGTCTAATCGTAAGGAAGACCTGTTTCTACATGGAAGGTGGTGAACCGGCTTAATGTCCGAATCCATCCGGTCGCTATACGATCTCTACGCAAATGACGTTTATCGCTTTGCAAAGTTGACGCTTGGCGATGCAGAAGAAGCGAAAGATGTTACGCAGGAAGTCTTCTATCGGGCATTCAGATCGATGAACCGTTTTCGGGGAGAATCGAATCCCCGGACTTGGATCATGAGCATAGCCCGCAATTACATCTTTGACTTGTTTCGAAGGAGACGAATTCAACAAAAAGCATGGGCTGAATACAGATTGGGACAAGACACGAGTGTAGTGGACTATCCTGAAGAAATGCACTTACTCGAGGATGCAATTCTCGAACTCAAACCCACCTACCGACAGGTTTTTGTGTTAAGGCATGTACAAAATTATTCGGTTCAGGAAACAGCCACAATTTTACACTGGTCAACAAGTAAGGTCACGACAACAGATCAGCGGGCGATTGAAAAATTACGCGCTATCTTAGGGGGTGAACGTTCTTATGGAGAGACGAAATGACTTCATTGATAGGTTCTCCAAATTAAACAGCATCAATTTGACACCTATGGAGCATGAACAAGTATGGCTAGGCGTCGAAGAGAGAATACAGCAGGTGCAACCCAAACGAAGAAGAACACACCGCACAGATTTGCTGTCTGGGTTTGTTGCCGCGGTAGCTGCTGTTGCCATTGTCGCGGGTGGATTTTACGCCTTTACCAAGCACAAAACAATGAATTTGTCCGAGACGTACGGGACAGGGTTACAGTTCAACCAACCAGCCGAACTGGTCATGCCAAACTGGCGACTCGTGATTTATCCATCATTGCTGAAGCAAGGTCCTTACTACGAGATACAGATTTTTTACGAGGGTCAAAAGCCCATTCCCGCAACACCAGTGACCCTTTCTTGGGCAGGAATTCGGGCAAGTACGGCGGCCACGTCAATTCAACCCGGATCCCTTGTCAGCGGGTTGTCTGTGGAGTCATTTTCACAAGGATTTGCGAAGACTCCGCCGCTCACGTTGTCTTGGAAGGAAGGCGGGCAAAGTCGCACACAAAAGTTTGTTTTGTCTGAAGCCAAGCCTGATTTGCAGGTACAGAACTTTCATGAATATCAAGGTCATGATAGCAAATGGAGTGTCACATACGAATATGAAACGATTGTAGGTAGCGGATTTAGGCACCCTTACGGGATTTTGGAAGTGAAGTATGATGGCAAACAAATGGGCGAGTCAGTCTCCTTTACCCTAGATTCAAACGCTGGTACCCAACACATGTCATCCTCGTCTTCAAATCCTGCGAGAGATTTAATTCGACTAAATGTCGACCCAACTCAGAAGGGCTATGATATTACGTCTTCCAATGCCAGTATCACAATCCAGTCGTCCAGTGGTACAGATACCGTCATGTTGATACAAAAGAAGTAACATTCACCGAAGTGTGATTATGATGTCTGACCGTTGGCATTGAATTGCTGAACAAATCCTTCGTTGAAAGTCGATGGTTTCGATTCTCTTTGGATATCACCTGGGAGAAGGAGTAGTTCTTGCTGCAGTGGTGCTGCATAGTGTGTCTATTGACTTCCTAGAGTATTCTTCGATTTTTGCGTCGCGACTAGCTTCTGGCGAAATGCTACTCGTAGAGATTGTAAGTTTGACATCAATATCCCTGACAAGATGACAGCAGTTCCCACAACTGTCCAAGTGGTTATTTGTTCGTGATCCCAAAAGTGTCCAACAATAATCGCCACAATCGGAGACACATATGTCCACGTGGATGCAATAGTCGGGCCAATGACTTTAACGAGCCAAAAATATAACGTTGATGCAATAACTGAACCAAAAAAGGTTAGGTATAGGAGTGCCCAAAGACCTGCATGCCACGATGAGACATGCTGAAGGGACAAACCTTTCGTGACTGCTGCGAGAAGAAAGAGACCAATGCTGCCGAATAGCGATTGAAAACCGCTGATGACGGATGGTGAAATACGAGAAGCTGAAAGTGACCGTGACTGCATCACGCCAATTGCAGCAAGAACATGGACAACAATCAAGGCTATGCTACTCAGAATCCAGTGAGGGATATCTTGTGTTATGCCCGTCCATGCCACGATAAACATGCCAATAAATCCACACACGAGTCCCACGTACTGAATCCTCGTCAATCCTTCGTTATGACGGATATTCCCGAGAATTAAAGTTACAATCGGCATTGTACTGGCCATAAGTGCGGTGTAACAGGATGGGATGTACTGTTCTACAAGATAGACGACTGCGAATACTGAGGTGGTATTAAAGACACCAATTAACGCTAACTTCGCGTACACCTTCGACGACCTTGGGAAGGAATTGGTGCCGTGAAAGTAAACCGCTAGCAGTATAATCATTCCAGCAACTGCAAATCTTACGCTCGCAAACAGGAATGGAGGCATTCCTGCCTCATCACCCGCGCGGATTGCCCAAAACGTAGTCCCGTAGATTAAGCATACAGAGATATATGCCCAAATCATTCAAACCACCACCGCCAGTGGTTCTTTATGACAAGATGGTTGAGTCTGGGTAACACGTTGACACTCATATTGAACTCCAGTATGCAGAAAACATTTCACTTGCACGGGCTACCTCAGCACCTAGTGCTCGCAGCCGCAGTTCAATAGTACTGTCTGTATGATGACTGTCCTCTTGGAACATGTCGCTCCCCCCAGGGATAGAAACGATTGTAGGCGGTACCCATGCCCCCATGGCTCTTGCAGCCAACAACATGGTGGTGAGGGTGTTGTTTCCTGTTCCAGAGCCGCCTCCCTGTACGGTTGTCAATCCGACGATTTTTCCCGTGAATCGTGAGGGTCCATCCTCCCTTAAAATCTCGAGAAAATCCAGGGCGTTCTTAAGCGATCCACTAATAGTGTTGTGATACGTTGGGGAACCCAGGATGACCCCTTGCGCCTCGTCCACTGCATCCAATAGAGATGTAATTGCTGCTTGTTCCTTTGATGAATATCCGTCGATTCCATCGCTTCCGTTGAATAAAGGGAGACGTAGGCTTGCAAGGTCCATCAGTCGAGTCCTAGCGCCCTGTTCCTCTGCACCGGCAAGTGCAATATTTAGGGCCATAACTGTGCCGGACCCGGCACGCAAGCTACCTCCTAAACCAAGAATCTGCGTAGGCATTTGATTTTTCCTCCATGCTTGTCGAATTCATTCAAGATAGCGGCTCTTTGAATAATTTAAGGATAGCGTCTACGCATGGTAAACTACATGCAAAAACTCTGGAGTTTTCATTCACTCACCTTAAGAATTAAGGGGTTGATTAGGTATGGCCTTAGAAATCGAAAAGCTTCTCGACGAGACAGGGTGGAACATCATCCGCGAGTTACAACAGGATGCACGTATTTCCTACAGTGAACTGGGCAAACGGGTTGGACTTTCTTCACCGTCTGTTACTGAACGTATTCGCAAGATGGAAGAAGCGGGAATCATTACTGGTTATCATGCAGAAGTCAGTTTGACGCAATTGGGGTTACCGGTTATGGCAATCATTTACCTTAACAGCATTGGGGGACGAAGCTGCAGTCACACATTTACAGAAGTGACTAAGATTCCTGAGGTCCTTGAGTGCTTTCGGTTAACTGGAAGCGATTCAGTGATTGTCAAAGCTGTAGCAACATCACTTGATCACCTGGCGATGATTATCGATCAACTGTCACTTCATGGCATACCTTCGACTTCAATCGTTCGATCCGGTTCAATGCAGCGTCATACCATTTCCAGGACCATATTTGAACAGAACGAACACACCGGTGAATCATAGGGGGCGCTGGCGCTCCCTCAACAGTACAAATGCTGCAACTATAAGGTCACGGCAATAAGTGAATGGGCTGCACCTGTGTCCAAGATAACATCGTCGACTGTATGAGACTTCCGTTGAATGACAATGTGACGGAAACAAAAAGCAGCCCTTGCCGAAAGTCTAGCTTCATCATTGGACGACGCCTCAATATGCAGGTTTTGTGCGAATCGGCATCACAACCTCATCATGTTTGGTGTGATACACAAAGACTTTTCCGTGAGAGTTCATAAGTTCATCCATGGCTTCTTTTCCGCCCTGTAACGGTCGAATGACAGCGACCTCTTCAACATGGAGTTCTCCGTTCACAACCTGGGATTTTTGATCTTCAACGAGCACGAATGTGTCTGGAAACAATTGCCGAACTTCCGACCATCGCCTATGGTTGTCCTCCGTTCTCGTCGGTTTTCTTCATTGTAACGCGGGTCTGTCTACCCCGTGTAAGATAGCTGCGCGAAAGGTGTTGAAGAGCGCCCAAGCCCAGCACTGAGATGTACTTGGCTGGACAGGTTGAATGAGAAAATCATGAACATTCGAAATGGGACAAGGGGTGCGGTGGTTATGAGCGATATCGAGTCGGCGATTCAGTTTGTACGGAACCATGGCAACAAAGTGGAGCAAGCTCGGTTGAATGTGTTGGTTCAAACTGACATGTGGGTTGAAGAAACAGTGCAAGAGTTAAAGGGAGCACAAAGGGAAGATGGTGGTTTGTCCCTGTTTTGGGGACAATAATCCAGCTCTCTTGATGCTACTTGTTATCGACTGGAACAAAGTGAGCAACTCGGAATTAAAGAAGATGCCCATTTTATCGGTCAGGCGATTTCTTTCATCATTGGTCGGCAAAATGAAGATTGGTCGGCAAAATGAAGATGGATCGTTTGATGATGGCGTCAGAATGAGCATCCGTGGCACTGCCATGGGCAATGCCAGGGAATGATTCCGCAAAAATTTATCAAGACTACTTGAATGAATTGGCAATTTTGAGCAACGTAGCTTCGTCTAATCCGGGCATCGATGTCTTCGCCTTGGTGTCGATTTTTGCTGCGGAGAGAGTGTACACGATACCCTTCGCATACCATGACAGTGTTGTGCCGTTTGGACCTTTTGGATTGAAGTCAGCTATCACATTGTTATTCAAATATACCTGTGTACCCTGAGACTTGGTGAGTGGGTTTGTTGGCGTTGACTCTTCTTGGATATTTACGTCCATCTGCTCCCCTGATTGAACCGTGCTGAAAAAGTCGACCATAAAAGCCGCGTATTGTGTGGAATCTGGCGTTGCGCCCATTCCGTTGCTAGCGACCATAGCTGGTGTATATGGCAACCATGATGGTAAGGTGTAATGAAACTCAACTTTATTGAGTGTCGGCATCAGGTTATACTTCACATTCGGGATTTGGGTAATGAATGGATTCTTAGGTGTGTTTGCTGCGGTCGTTGGATGTGAAATCTTGTTTACGCTGTGTGGCACTCGGTTTTGAAAAAAGTAAATTCCTCCAATAACAATGACTAATGCAGCCAGTATAGCGGCGCTTGTACCCAGCAAGCTGTTTCGATTGTGGCGTCTCGTGTGTTGTGGTCTTTTTCGGTCCATTTCCACTTCAAGGGCGTTCCAGATTTCTTGTTGTTTACTGTGAGTCATCTTTAAATCTTCTGCTGCCGCAGCTGCTGATAAGGTTTCAATCGTTTCCTGTTCAGATTTCATCTTGACCGTTCACCTCCCTAAGAACTTCTCTCAATTTTTGCAGCCCCCGATGCGTTGCATTGCGAACCTTATTTTCTGACCACCCAAGAACCGCTGCTGTTTCAGCTACGGATAAGTTCTCCATGAAACGTAAAATAATCGCTTCACGATACTCGACTTTCAATTGCTGTAAACCGTTTTGAACGATGGGAATTAAATACATCGATGGTGACCTATCAGCTACATCATCCGTCAATTCAGATGCTGAAAGGTTCTTAGCGTGGGCTTGATGTTTTCGATGAAGGTCAATCATATAGTTTCGTGCTATGCTCATTAACCAGGTCTTTGCATACGCTTGTTGCCGATAAGAATTCCAGGAGCGATACGCACGCAGAAACACCTCTTGAACAACGTCGTACGCTTCGGAAGAATCGTCAAGTGTTATCCCGGCGTACCGGTATATATCGTTCGAATACAATTCGTACAATGAACGAATTGCCTCTCTTGTGCTGAGTTGATCCTTCATCTCGTCATCACCGCCTCCTCACCCTCTTACTTAATTAGACGTGACCAACGCATTTTCATCTCAGGTCTTTTGCAATTTATTACAGGACCACATGGCCAGAACCGATGGTAGAGGATGTTTCAGAAGGGGATATATTCAATCGGCAGTATAAGTAATGGCACGCATCATTGAACAAGAAGGGGTCAATATCGTCAACATAGGAATGGCTGACAGGATGAGTGTGTTCACAGGACATTGCAAATGACCCCCAGTTCAATGGCGGTGCCTCGAGCGGGGCGTTTTATCAATTCCTCATGCAAAAATGTGTAGCGCTGTGAATTGCGAGTACCGAATCCAACAGCCCAGACAACGATCCAAGTATGACTATAAATTACAATTACAGAGATTGAGAGATATAATTGTCATAACACTACAGAGGGGGAGTGGTGATATGGCTCAAGTTGGAATCCTTGGGATTGGAGTTAACATTCCGGATAGAGTGGTGACGAATGCAGAAATCGCATTACGATTTGGCATTAGCGAAGAAGAGATCGTCCGAAAAACCGGTATACTTGCGCGTCGTTACGAGAGACCGGAAGCAACGCTTACGGATATGTCTTCTGTTGCGGCTCTACATGCCATTGCTGATGCAGGGCTCTCACCCAAAGACATTGACTTAATCATTATTTCCACCAATACGCATGACCGGTACATTACAGCTGCACTCGTTCAAGACCGAATCGGTGGCAAACACTGTGCTGGTCTTGATTTGCATTCGGGCTGCTCCAGTTTTATCACGGGATTTGCCACTGGGGCTCAGTTTGTTCAAACCGGATTATATAAGTATGCACTGGTTGTCGCTGTTGACAAGTGTTCATCACTGCTCAATCCCATGGACCGCAAGACCGCACTGCTATTTGCGGATGGAGCCGCTGCCGTGGTCCTTGGCCCTGTATCCTCAGATAAGGGTATTCTCGCTATCTACATGGGGATGGACGGGGCGGGAGGGAAATACCTCCATCTGGATGAGGATGGGAGGATTTACATGGATGGGCGGGCGGTCTTCGATTTCGCAACACAGCGCTTTCCAAGTGCAGTCCATACAGTTTTATCGATGGCAAATTTGGGTCTGGATGATCTCGATTATTTGATTCCCCATCAGTCGAATCTTCGCATTATTGAGGAAGGTGTCGAGAAACTAGGTCTTCCGATGGAGCGGGTGGCAACGAAAGTGATTCAGCACTATGGGAACTCTTCAGCCGCAGCAGTACCGCTCGCGCTGTTCGAGGCACTGAAAGACGAAAAGATAAAAGATGGAGACACCATCGTTCTTGCCGGTTATGGGGCGGGTTTAGGCTGGGGAGAGTGACGGACAGCAGAACCTACTTCTAGGCGATTTGGTGTTGGGGGATACGGAATGACCGACTATATTACAAATTTACGTAAGTTTGTCGGAACGCAGCCGGTACTGCAGTGTGGTGCGACGGTCGTTGTGTTTGACGCAGCGAAACGGGTTTTGATGTTGAGACGGACAGATAATCAGAGTTGGTGTTTCCCTGGTGGGTCAATGGAGTTAGGTGAGCGTGTTGAAGAAACTGCACGACGAGAAGTTCTTGAAGAAACAGGCGTTCAAGTGGGTGAATTACGCCTCCTTAATGTTTTTTCAGGAAAGGAATTGTACTACAAATACCCCCACGGGGACGAGGTTTACAACGTCGATGTTACATACTACACCAACCAATATCGGGGAGAGATAAAGATAAATGAGGAAAGCAGTGAGTACGCCTTCTTTGGTGTTTGGGATATTCCAGACGATGTCAGTCCCCCGCAGCGTCCTATTGTCGACTATCTAAAGACCCATCTCTGGGAGGTGTGACCACTGACTGATTGGCCACAAGCATTTTTACTCGATCTCGACGACACCATTCTTGCCTTCGATAGCGT
This sequence comes from Alicyclobacillus curvatus, assembly GCA_017298655.1. Classification (GTDB taxonomy): domain Bacteria; phylum Bacillota; class Bacilli; order Alicyclobacillales; family Alicyclobacillaceae; genus Alicyclobacillus_B; species Alicyclobacillus_B curvatus. Next base: position 1,434,309 of record CP071184.1, on the reverse strand, counting down.
TGCGGATACAAGCTGGCTTGCAGTTTTACAGAGCCACCTTCACCGATTTTCGTGGAGCGGTGTTGAAGAAATCTTTGATTCTATAAAGTCATCCGCCAGGGAGTACTGGGGCGACGCGGTACGACATCGGATGGGCCGTCTTAACCTTGGAGCCGCTCGCGAAACGATTGTAGGCAATGCGTTACGGGTTCGCGGCATCGTGGATGACGAACTTGTCCGTTTGATAGCACAGGATTATGACATTGCTCGCACAAAGGCGATTCACCCCATCTCCGGCGCCATTGAAACGATATCCGATATGCGACAAAGCGGCGTCAAACTTGCGTTGCTTACGAATGGTGAGGCCAAATCGCAGAGGGAGAAAATCAAACGTTTCCAACTTGAGCGTCTGTTTGATGCAATTTTCATCGAAGGTGAATGCGGTTATGGTAAACCAGAGGAGCGGGTTTATCTGGATGCGTTATCGAGACTTGGCGTGAGTCCGGAGGAGACATGGATGGCGGGAGATAACTGGGAGTGGGAAGTGGTTGCACCACAACGCATCGGTATTAAGGGAATATGGGTGAATGCTAATGGACGCCCAATTCCGGAGGATGGCGTGGTTAGGCCGTTTCGGGTTGTAAATTCGTTGGTGGACCTGAACGGGGAACGGTGATACGAACGGTGGTGACAAACCGGTACGGCCTTTTCGTTGTGACGGTTGAGGGATTTCTACCGAACTTGTAAATTCTGTTCGAGCCTTTTCGGCATGGACGTGGTTAACATTTCGCACGAATCGCAAGGAATATCAGGGTGGTAATGTTTAGTGCGCCATGAGGCGCTATGTATTGAAGCCGCCGACTCCGGTGGTTGGCGAGTACCTCATCTCGCCAAGGCTAGGATGGCATGCGTTGGGTTCGAGCAGATCCAGGGTTTGAAGCCCATCTGACAATGTACCCGTGAGGGGGAACCAACCTCCCAAGATGCGGGGCTAGCCTCGAAGAACTGCTATGGTCAGCGAAAGCAAAGCCATGTCTGAAGCGTGGTCAACTGCAACACTCGAAATCGTTGGATGATACGGGTGTGTGGAATGAGCATGGTGCCCTTGGACTTGGCATCACGACCCGGCATGCCGGTGGTCAGGGTAGTATAGAGGTGTAACGCCCTGAATCTTCCCCGCGTATAGTGGCGACCTAAGGCAGCGAGACAGTGCATAGTGAACATGGGAACCGATGCATTCGTCCCAATAGGGATGGACAGCTACGTTGAAGTGAATGCGTCGAGGCGGAGGAATCGTAGTAGTCTGAGATGGATAATGACCATTACATGGCGAAGGGTTCCAGTTTGAGGTGCATACGCGTTGACAAAGTAGGGCTCCTCGAAGAGGAGTAGATTGCGCTTTACTTCCATCGCTCAAGTCTATCTTGAGATCCCGAAACGTGACGCGTATGGCGCACAGCCAACAGCTGTGTGAAATGCCTTGAATGGAGAGCCGGATGCGGTGAAAGTCGCAAGTCCGGTTCGGAGAAGAGTCCGAGCGCCAAACTGCCCCCTCGGGGGTGGGTCGGCTCGGGCTTATTCTACATAAAGGGGGGGATTCCGTGAAATACAGAATACAATTGTTGTGGATTGTAGCTCCCTTTTTCATTGGCCTTGGCGGTCTTTATTTTATATCTGCGCCCTATTTGAGTCAGACTATTATCGTTCTATTTTGGTTTTGGGTAGGAACAAGGTTTGCAGCATTGAGCAAGTCGAAGCTGCGTAGCTTTGTATTTGGCAACAGCGTGTGGGGAATCTGCTTTGTTTTGTTCGTATGGCAGTTTCTACTGGAGTCGCAACCTGACAGATTTAAAGCGCTAGAAGTCATATCGCTATCCTACATATCACCATTCTACATAGTCACCCAGGCTCTTCCGCCTATCGGGTATTTCAGCAGGTTTACGCTGACTCCTGCAATTACTGCTCTCACGGTGGTCGCATACCTTTTGATGTTTTGCATTTTTGCCCTCGGGTTTCTGTGGGGGAGGTTCAAGCAACAACCTGCTTCTTGAACGGAAACGTAAGTCCGACAACGATTTGCTGCCGTTGTACGTGCGATTCTCGGCACGCTGTGGGGCATTCCGTGGCGGGCTGGAAAGGTTGATTGGTCAAAACGCCAACCAAAACCAAAAACGCAAGTCGAAGAACGTGTGGACGACAAATAATATATTGGGAGTCAGTCATTTGACTGTACATACCGGTTATACAAATGTCGAGCAACAGTAGATATGGTCTGTTCCAACTAGCTGTAGCTGATATTTTTTGTACAGGCTGAAACATGTTGAAATAAGTTGAAACAAAGAGAATCCTTGATGACTCTCATGAGTATCTCAGCAAAGGTGCGAGAGGAGTCAGACAAGTGATGCTGACACGCAAGACGAAAACAGGTTGGATTATTGGATTGTCCGCGGCGTTTGCCGCAACACTGATTGGGATAGCCCTGGTCCTCAGCCACTCGGTAATGGGTGCTTCCCATTCAACGTTCTCCATCGGAACGGGTTCCGCTACCCTGAGTGGCGCCACCGTCGAGAAACGTGTAACGCAGGCCTTCACAGTTGGTCCCGGCCACACGTTCGCGCTGACGGTTCCGCTTGGAAAGGTGACGGTACTTCCAGCTACAGGCAGTCAGGTTCAGGTCGACGCTGACTTGACGGTTGCGCGAGCGGTCGGGGAGAACGACTCAACCCTAAAGAGCCAGATGGGACTTGACGCTGCTAGCGGCGCGAACAGCAACAATGTGAGTCTCAAATTTCCAAACGGACGCCTTCGGGCGGCCACAATCACAATGTACGTACCCAAAGGTACGGATCTTCGCATCGATAACAGTCTCGGGGAAATCCAGGTGGACGGTGGGACGTTCCAGGGCCTTAATCTGCACGACAACATGGGCGCCATCACCGTGAATGCGGACGTGACAAAAAATCTCATGCTATACTCCAACATGGGCGCTATCTCATTTACCGGTAGCCTAGCGGCGAACAGCGCGGCAGTGAATAACATGGGTACCATTACCATCCACGACACGGCGTCACAGGCCATCGCCTACAAATTGAGCACGAACATGGGCCAGGCCAGCGTCGATGTCCCTTCAGCCAACATCTCTGAACAGGGGAACAGCCTGTCCGGTTCCACTCCCGCCAGCGGCGCGTCGGTCACGCTGAACTGTACCAACAATCTGGGCTCTATCCGCCTTCAGGGAGAGTGAAGTTCAAATGAATGTCACTCCGTTTTCGTTTGGGTCATTCGCGTGGATACCGATTGTCGGTATTCTCTTTCCGGTTTTCGTGCTCGCCGTCATCTTCGGTTTTGTTGCGCTCATTCGGTACCTGCGCTACCGGGAACGGATGATGATGATTCAGAAGGGGATTGCCCCCGCTGATTTCGATAGAGCGTGGCACACGGATGCCCGCATGCACGCGCGCAGCCAGCGCCAGCCGCGCGGAGGCATCATCACGTCGCTTGTCGGCCTGGCTCTACTCGCTGGACTATGGACGATTGGCACCGGACCATGGCTGCTCGGTGGGTTAATTCCGCTTGCAGTCGGCATTGGTGACTTGTTGACATGGGTTATCACGAGCCCCACACAGGAGGCACTACGGGACGCACAAGCTCGTGCAGAAGGCCATCAGCCTGGTGCTGACCCGAATGACCGCTTTCGACCACCCGGCCCTGATGACGAACGTTGACCCTGCCGGTCTCATGTGACAAGGTGCTGGTCCTTGTCAATGGGACCGACGGTTTTATCAAATGCGCCGTAAAACCCCTAGCTTGAAGCATGGGGAGTGGTCACCATTCGGGGAGCATCCAGTGGAGGTGCGGTGATGCGCGGGGATGTGGAGTCGCTCTATTTGCAGTGGATCGAAGACTACTACCAGGATGTGTACCGGTGGTGTCTTCGCTATGCAGGCAATGAGCATGATGCCGCAGACCTGACACAGGAGACGTTTACCAGCGCCTTCCGGCACATACACAAGTTCCGCGGGGAGTCTTCACCGCGGACGTGGCTGCTTACCATCGCCACTCGGACGTACTTCCGGTTTGCCCGCAAGGCTGGACGCAGCAAGGCACCGCCGGGGGCCACTGAGGACGAGTGGGACGAACTGGGGCGCCTGACGACCGGCGAAACCACGGAGGAACGGGCTGTGCGAAGTCTTGAAGGAGACGAACTGTGGGGCTGGGTACGGGAGCTGCCGGATAGGGAACGGATCGCTATCACACTGTTTTACGGAGAAGACCTTCCATACCAGGAGATAGCAGTCGTCATGGACGTCAACCTGCAACAGGTGCGAAATTTCCTGCACCGTGGTCGGGAACGGCTGAAACAGCAGCACGGGAGGAGGCTGGTCGATGAAGACAGACTACATCGTTGAGCGCCTGCAGAACAATCGCGACACCCCACCGCCGCCGACTGGGTTGAAGGCACGGTTGGAAGCCGTCGCGATAAGCGAGGCTCGACGGGCGCAGCGCAAGTGGCTGTGGATGGTCATCAGCCTCACGGGCGGTGCGCTCGGGCTGGTCGTCCTTTCGGCGGTCGCGCTGGTCACTTCCGGTACGGGTACAGCGGTTGGTGCACGGACGGTGGATATGCTTGATGTGGGTTTGATGCACCTGGGGCTCGTTCTCTACCAGAACGCAAGCACCGCTGTCTGGTTGGCGACCGCGGCCCTGTGGTGCGCCGTCGGGTTTGCTGTAGCTTGGTTCTGCATCGGCTGGCTGCGACAATCATGGCGTTGAACAGGCACGTGCTAGAGCTTTACCTAAGCGTTTGACGCCAAGCCGATGACGCCGTGTCCTGTGTAGAGTTTAAGGTGGTTTATCCGTGATTCTCTTCCCTCCGATGGCATGATGCAGGTCGCCGCATCTGGAATCATGCCTTCGTGAACTTTCCTCGTCCTAAACTAAACAAATCTTCCAGCACATTGACGTTAAGAGAACGCATTGAAGATAAGGTGTTTATCTTGGGCCATACGACCCATTTTACTGCAATAATTAAACTAGTAACCGTAATCGATTTCGGTAGAGATGGAAAGAAAAAACATTGCGCAAAAGGCGATGCTGACCCAAATGTAGGCGGAAAATATCTATATAACGTCTACTTAGGCTATTGACACAGGAATCAGATGGTAATATATTCCTGTCAAAGATAGCGTTTCCATTTGTTCTGTTTCGAAACCGATTTCGCTCCTGAAGGATGTGTAGTGTGACTACGATATACGATATTGCGAAGCGAGCTGGGGTGTCAGCCGCTACGGTTTCCAAAGTGCTCAATGGATACACGGATGTGAGCGCTCGAACGAAAGCGAAGGTTCAGAACGTAGCTGAAGAGTTGGGTTACTTTCCGAATGCCGCCGCTCGCGAGTTGGTCACAAAACGTTCTAGGTTGGTCGGTGTATTCCTGCAGGATCCCACAAACGGCGGGCTTTTGCACCCGTTTTTTCAAGATGTCATTGCCTCGTTCAAAGACGGTGTCGGTGAACAGGGATACGACATTATCGTGTTCGCCTCCAGCCAAATTACGGAAATGGATTACGTGCAGCGGGCAAGGCAGCGCGGGGTAGACGGGATTCTGCTGTTTGGTATTCCTCGAAGTGACCCGCATCTGCCTGCGTTAAAGCGCAGCGGGATTCCTTGTATCGCAATCGATTTAGATTTGCTTGGTCCAAGGGCAGGCTACATCATTTCCGAAAACCAGACGGCTGCAGAGAAGATGGTGGAGTACTTGTTCGCACAAGGGCATAGAGACATAGGCTACGTTGGGGCTTATCTCGACACACGCCCTGGTCATGACCGATTGCTCGGTTTTCATAACGCGATGACTCGTTACGGGTTGCCTGTGCGCCATGAGTGGATGGTGGAAGGCGATTATTCTGAGCAAAGCGGGTACATCGCGGCGGAATCCATTTTTCGCGCTGAACGGTTGCCCACAGCCATATTTTTTTCGAGCGACATGATGGCGATTGGCGGCATGCAAGCAATGAGAGCCCATGGGATGGAACCGGGCGTGGATATATCCCTTTGCGGATTCGACGACGTTACCCTCGCGAACTATGTCCGGCCAGGTTTGACGACAATCAGGCAAAAACGAACCGAGATGGGGCGGACTGCCGCGGAGGAATTGCTCAGTCTGATGGACAATCCAGTCCAGCCGTCGCGGGTCGTCACGATTGAAACGGAATTGATTGTGCGAGATTCGGTTCGAACGCTTAGCCAACCAGTTCGCTGACGACGACCATGTATGAAGGGTGGTGATGCCAATCTTCGCCGCGTTATCTTCGCCGCGTTATTCGACACCTTGAACTGTGCATGTGTGCGGCTGAACACGATTTTGTTTCTTTCGCATCGAAGACCCTTAGTCAGGATCGCCTGAAGTAACAAAGGTATGGCATGTTCAATGATTCAGAATCAGAGGGGGAGTAGTAACGATGAAGAAGTGGGCGAAGTCAGGCCTAGCGCTCGGTACCACAGCAGTCATCGCAGCGGCCGTCGTCGGATGTGGCAACAGCAGTACGAATAATACGGCAGCAAACACAGGCAACTCCGCAACAACGACAACATCTGGTTCATCGCAAAAACCACTGATTATGTTGCCGTCTCCGTATGGCAGTTTTCAAAATAACTTTAACCCGTTCAATGCGTCGGCAAATCCGGGTACGAACGGATTCGTTTATCAACCGCTGTATTATATAGACCCAGTATCCGGTAAATCTTTCCCAATGCTCGCTGCGAGTTATTCGTGGAGCAGCGATAAGAAAACGCTGATTGCAAAGCTGCAACCAAATGCGAAATGGACCGACGGTCAACCATTCACTGCCAAAGATGTTCTCTTCACTTTTAATTTGCTGAAAAAATACCCGACAGCTGATACAAACGGCGTCTGGAAGCAGCTTTCGAGTGTCACTGCAAAGGGTAACACTGAAGTTGACTTTCAGTTCAAGAGTGTAAACGTACCGTTTGCGTCTTACGTTCTTGGAACCGACATCGTTCCGGAGCATGTCTGGTCAAGTGTCGGAGACCCGACAAAGGCAACGTTTACCAATTGGGTAGGAACCGGTCCGTACAAAATTTCGCAGTTCTCCGCACAAGGTTATACCTTTACGGCGAATGCCGACTATTACCTCGGAAAACCGCCCGTAAATCAAATTCAAGTCCCCGCATACAACGGCAATGACAGTGCGGATTTGGCACTCGCCAAAGGTCAAGTAGACTGGGGCGGGGTCATGATTCCGAGCGTTGCCTCCACTTACGCCGCGAAAAGTCCGAGCAACAAGTACTGGTATCCGCCTTCAAACGTCATCATGCTATACACAAACCTAAAAGACTCGGTACTGAGTGCGCTGCCGGTTCGACAAGCGATGAGTATGGCAATTGACCGCCAAGAAATCGCTGTCAAAGGTGAATACGGTTACACGAAGCCGGCGAGTGCAACCGGACTGGTTCTCCCGAACAACCAGTCGTGGATGGACCCGAGCCTCAGTTCGAGCCAAACGGATTTCTCTTATAACCCGAGTGGCGCCATCAAAGTGCTGGAGAACGCCGGGTATAAGAAAAACAGCAGCGGAATTTTCGTATCGCCAAGTGGCAAGCCGTTGAGCTTTACGCTGCAGGTGGTATCCGGTTGGTCCGACTGGGATGCAAGCTCTGCGCTGATAGCTCAACAATTGAAAAAAATCGGTATTGACGTTACAGTCCAACAGGAACAGTTCGGGGCTTATATGAGCAATATTCAGGGCCATAAGTACCAACTGGCAATGTCCTGGACAAACGTGGGACCAACGCCTTACTACCTCTACGAAAACATGCTCAGTTCAAGCGGCGGTTGGAACCTTGAGCAATACAGCAATCCAACAACTGATGCCGTTTTGAACGACTTCTCGCAAACAACGAACCAAACCCAGCAACAACAGGATGTTTACAAGCTGGAAAAGATTATGATAAATCAGCTGCCTTCGATTCCGCTGTTCTATGGACCGTACTGGTACGACTACAATGACAGTCGGTTTACTGGTTGGCCAAGTGCTCAAAATCCCTACATCACACCAACTCCGTATTCATGGCCGGCACCTGCAGTTGTGGTTATGAATCTCAAACCGAAAAACTAACGCACTGCCCAATACAATGACAGATACCTCGGAGATTCGCGGCGTGTCGAATCTCCGGGGACCTGGAGGTGAAATGAGATGCGGTATTTCTTAAACCGGTTGATCTTCTTCATCATTTCCCTGTGGGCAGCGGTAACAATTAATTTTGCCCTCCCTCGAATGATGCCTGGTAACCCTGCTTTAGCGATGTTTGCAAAGTTTCAGGGACAGATGCAACCGCAAGCGTTAAAGGCGTTGGAACTCCAGTTTGGATTTTCTGACAAACCACTCTATCAGCAGTATTTCACCTATTTAAAAGGGCTTGTTACGGGGCACTGGGGTCTATCATTCACGTATTACCCGACTCCTGTGACAACCGTTATTCACAATAGCTTGCCTTGGACCATTGGGCTGGTCGGCATTGCGACGCTCCTTTCGGTGTTCCTTGGCACTGCACTCGGTATTTTCATCTCATGGAGGCGCGGTGGAATCCTTGACAGTATTTTGCCTCCCGTGACGGTGTTTTTCCAAGCGGTTCCGTATTTTTGGATGGCTTTGCTCTTGCTATTCGTATTCGGGTTTAAACTGAGCTGGTTCCCGATGGCTCACGGCTACGGCAGGATGGTTACCCCGGGTTGGAGCGGAACGTTCCTTTCGAGCATGCTCTACCATGGAATTCTCCCTGGCATCACGATTTTCCTTGGGTCGTTCAGCGGTTGGATGATTGGTATGCGCAACAACATGATTTACACGCTTGGTGAAGACTACATCGTGTTCGCAGAGGCGAAAGGCGTAAGTCAAGCCAGGTTGATGTTTCATTACGCCGCCAGAAACGCGATTTTGCCGCAAGTGACAAGTTTTGCAATCGCTATCGGTAACGTCGTCAGCGGATCGATTTTAACGGAAGTCGTGTTCTCATACCCGGGAATCGGAAATCAGCTCAACACCGCTGTGCTGAATGAGGACTACCCACTCATTCAAAGCGCATTTCTCATTATTGCTGTGACCGTATTGCTGGCAAACTTGCTCGTGGACCTTTTGTACACGCGGCTTGACCCAAGGGTTCGAACAGAGGGGGCGACCGTATGAGCATCGGTACAGAAGTTGCCGTCAGAGGCGCGAGTCCAAGGCGCAAGCGCAATATTTGGCAGAAACTGTTCATCCCGATGCTGCGCGACCCCAAGTCTGCAACCGGACTTGTACTCTTTCTCCTGTTCGTGTTCATGGCCATCTTGGCCCCTGTCCTCGCGCCATATAACCCACAGTCGACGCAGTTTCAGCCGTCTCTTGCGCCGTCACATGCGAACATTCTTGGTACGACGTCATCGGGCCAAGACGTGTTCTCCCAGTTTGTCTACGGAGCAAGAACGACACTCATTGTGGGAATTGGCGCCGGATTGATGTCCACCATCATTGGCCTGCTCGTCGGTATCACCGCTGGGTACCGCCGTGGCTGGATTGACAGTGTCCTGAATACCTTGTCGAACATCTTTCTCGTCATGCCAGGGTTGGCATTGCTGATTGTGATTACGTCACTGGTCAAGAACAGTTCACCGATGACAAACGGGCTCATCATTGCGCTTACGGGGTGGGCATGGGGGGCACGTGTCTTTCGTGCACAAACCATGTCTCTTGCACATCGGGATTTTGTAGTGGCAGCAAGACTTTCAGGGGCGAAAGCGATGCGAATCATGGTCAGTGAGATTGCACCGAACATGGTGTCCGTGATTGCTTCAAACGTCATGTATGCATCGCTTGGAGCGATTCTCGCAGAATCAGGTCTCGCCTTTTTAGGGTTGGAAAATGTCCAGCAAATCAGTTGGGGCACGATGCTTTATTGGGCAAGTCAGGGCAGTGCGACGCTCACAGGTGCTTGGTGGTGGTTTGTACCGCCAGGCCTCGGAATTGCCTTAGTCGGACTGAGTCTCGTTCTGATGAATTTTGCAATCGACCAGATTACAAATCCTCGTTTGCGGGTCCAGAAAAGGGGGAAGACGAATGGCAAATCAGGTCGTGCTTGATTTGGACAACGTCTCTGTCGCTTATGCATCTGCGAACGGATTGGTCCAAGCTGTACAGGACGTTAACCTCCAAGTTGAACGGAATTCTATTGTAGGTCTGGTCGGAGAATCTGGTTGTGGCAAGTCCACTTTGTCGTACGCCATCATGCGTCTCCTAAAAGCGAACGCAGGCCTCACAGGTGGCACCATTCGCGTGAATGGACAAGACGTCTACGGAATGTCGAAGAAAGAGCTGAAAAAGTTTCGCTGGAACGAGATGTCGATGGTCTTTCAAAGTGCCATGTCCGCGTTAAATCCGGTCATGACGGTCGAGGACCAAATTCTTGATGTCTTCAAGAGTCATCGCAGAGACATGTCGAGGGTAGATGCACTGAAACGGGCACGCCAACTCCTTGACTTAGTACGCATTGACGCCAAACATCTTCGCAGTTATCCGCATGAACTGTCTGGAGGAATGAAGCAGAGAATCGTCATTGCAATTGCGATTGCGCTGGAACCGTCTCTAGTGATTATGGACGAACCTACGACCGCACTTGACGTCGTTGTGCAGCGGTCGATTCTAGATCAGATAAAAGAGATTCAAAGTGAGAAGAACTTTGCCATTCTATTTATTAGTCACGACTTCAGTCTTGTGGCAGAACTGGCTTCTCGTGTAGCCGTCATGTACGCAGGACGCATCGTCGAAAACACGGTGGCGTCAGAACTCACACACATCGAAGGACACCACCCGTACACGCAGGGATTAATCCGAGCGATTCCAAAACTCACAGCAGAGGAGATTACCATCGACGGCATACCGGGCAACCCACCGGATCTCATCAGTCTGCCGAGCGGCTGCGCCTATCATCCTCGCTGTCCGCTTGCGACAGATGTCTGTAAGACAACCTTGCCGGGCCGACATGTCAGGCGACATGCCGTTATCGATTGCCACTTATTTGCCCCGGAGAGGAGCACGGCTCATGTCTAGGCAACTAGAAGAGAACGCGTCGTCCACACTGAAGGATGCTTATGAACATCCGCTCGTGTCCGTGTCAGATTTAGTGGTCCGATTTCCGGTAAAGACGAGAACAGGCCGACAGTTTGTGGTCCCTGTAAACAAGGTAAACTTTCACATTAACAAAGGTGAAGTCCTTGCTCTTGTTGGCGAATCCGGGAGTGGAAAGACGACCATTGGCCGCGCACTGGTTCGCACATTGGAGCCGAACAGCGGGCGGATTGAGGTCGATGGTTCGGACATTAGCCATATCCGAGGTCGAGAACTCGAGGCCTACCGAAGTGTCGCTCAGATGATCTTTCAAGATCCGTTCGGATCGCTCAATCCCGTAAAAACGGTTGCTCGGCACCTTCAGTTCCCTGTTCACAAATTGAATGGAAAGAACGGGCAGGAGCTGGCGGATGAAGTTGACGATCTCCTGCTTCGAGTCGGACTTACCCCTGTTCCAGAGATGCGGGAGAAGTTTCCACACGAGCTGTCAGGCGGGCAACGGCAACGTCTCGCGATTGCGCGCGCATTGGCTGTTCAGCCGAAGCTGGTGATTGCAGACGAACCGATTTCCATGCTCGACGTATCGATTCGCGCCGGTATTTTGAAACTATTGAACCAACTCAGAGATGACCTTGGATTATCTTACCTTTACATTACGCACGACCTCGCGTCTGCACGATACTTTGGAGACCGCATCATGGTGCTGTACGGCGGTCAGGTGATGGAGACGGCGGATTCCGCGCAACTTATTCGAAATCCGCAGCATCCTTACACGAGATTACTTCTTGCTGCAACCCCAGGCAGTTCCGTTGGCGGAGCGCTCCCCGAGAAAAGCAACGAGCCCCCCAACTTATTAGAAACCAGGCGGGGCTGTCCGTTTGCTCCGAGATGTCCGCTGGCGTCAGACGTATGTAGCACGATGCCGGAGCTTTCGCAAACGGAAGACCGCCACAAGGTGGCTTGCCACCATATATAGAAGAGTGGGAACACGAGAAGAGAACGGAGCGTGATATTGATGACATCAAATCTCTCTTTTCCCGACGGATTTTTATGGGGTGCTGCGACAGCTGCTTATCAGATTGAAGGCGCTGTGCACGAAGGCGGGCGGGGTGTGTCCGTCTGGGATACATTCTCGCATACACCGGGAAAGGTGAACGCAGGCGAGACCGGTGACGTTGCTTGCGACCACTACCACCGCTACGACGAAGACCTTGATATCCTTCAGTCCCTCGGCGTGAAAAGCTATCGATTCTCTGTCGCATGGCCGCGCATCTTCCCAGAGCGGGGCAAATTGGAACAGCAAGGAATCGATTTCTATCGGAAATTGGTTGAAGGCTTACTCGAGCGTGGGATAACGCCAGCACTTACGCTGTATCACTGGGATTTGCCACAGTATCTCGAGGATGACGGCGGGTGGGCGAACCGGGCGACGGTGGATGCGTTTGTTGAATACGCAGAGACATTGTTTCGGGAATTTGGGGACTTGGTCCCGTACTGGATTACGCACAACGAGCCTTGGTGCACTGCCTTTCTAGGGTACGGACTGGGTATTCACGCGCCAGGGCATCAAGATTGGACCCTCGCGGCGCGCGCGTCACACCATGTGCTGTTATCGCACGGATTGGCAGTCCAAGCGTATCGTAAGCTGGGCTTGACTGGGCAAATTGGCATCACGCTCAACTTTATGCATGTGGAAGCCGAGGGGGAATCTCCGGACGACCTACGTGCACTCGATATCGCGGATGCGTTTTCTAATCGCTGGTTTCTCGATCCGTTATTTAAATCTTCCTACCCCGAAGTCCTCAAAAACACGACCCTTTCCGGTGTCCCTGACTGGAGTTTCATTCAACCAGGCGACCTCGAGGTAATATCTGTGCCCATTGATTTTTTGGGTGTGAATTACTACACGAGGGGTGTCATGAAATTCGATGGAACAAGTCCTCAAGGCGTCGTGCAGTTGCCCCCGACACTCCCAACAACGGAGTCTGGATGGGAAATTTACCCTGACGGGCTGTACCATCTGTTGACTCGTTTGCGTAGCGATTATACCGGTGGATTGCCGCTGTACATCACGGAAAACGGTGCAGCATTCATTGACGACTTCGATGACGGCGAGGTGCATGACTCGAAGCGCATCGACTACATCTATCGCCATCTTCAAGCTGCACGAAAATTTATCGAGGAGGGCGGAGCTCTCAAAGGTTACTATGTATGGTCTCTGATGGATAACTTTGAATGGGCAGAGGGTTACGCAAAGCGGTTCGGAATTGTATACGTTGATTACAAAACCCAAAAGCGGACGTTAAAGGACAGTGCAAAATGGTATCGCGATGTGATTACGGCGAACGCATTACTAGATAGCGCCACCGTGTGATACTCGGCACTTGGAGGATTGAGAGGAGCACATCATGATTCGATATGACCTTGGCGGCACCTGGACGCTTGCTGAGCCCACCACACAGCTGAATATCGAGGGGGTTGTGCCTGGCTCTGTCTTTCATGACCTGCTTCGTACGCAGAGAATTGATGAACCGTACTATCGTTTCAATGAGGAACAAGCCATCGGAATCTCGGAAAAAGTCTACACTTATGCGCGGACGTTCAGCGTAACGGAGGCCATGCTGAACAGTGAGAGGCTGTATTTGGTTTGCGAGGGACTTGATACGCTTGCTGATATCTATGTGAACGGCAGTTTTCTGGCGCATACAGAGAACATGCATCGTACGTATGAATGGGACATCCGCGAACTTGTTCTTGGGGGCACAAACGAGATTCGTATTACTTTCAGCCCGTCGGTCTCGTACATCCGCGAGGCACACTGTAAGGACCCAATCTGGGGTCAAGCCGATACTCTTGAAGGCTTTACTCAACTGCGCAAGGCTCACTACATGTTTGGCTGGGATTGGGGACCGAAGATTCCCGACGCGGGGATTTTTCGCCCGATTTACCTCGCGGCTTACAGCACGGCTCGTCTTCAGGACGTACACTGTCTGCAGTTTCAGAGCGCAAACGACGTCCGCGTGCAAATTGACGCCAGTGTGGAACGGTTTGCCGTGAATCCGTCGTCAGACGAAGTCCTGTTGCTAGAAGCCAAGCTGATTCATCCAAGTGGACAACAGCAGACAGAGACGGTGGTCGTTGACAAGAGGACTATGAGCGTGTCCTTTGATGTGACAGATCCTCAACTGTGGTGGCCAAATGGCTATGGCAGCCAACCCTTATACGGCGTAGAAGTGCGCTTGGTAACGGGAACGGCTTCAAAATTAGATGAAGTTGCATCAAAAGACGTTGAAGTGCACAGTAAACGATTTCGCATTGGCCTGCGAACCCTGACCATCGCACGTGACAAAGATGTTTTTGGTGAGTCGTTCAATTTTGTTGTCAACGGTGTACCCATCTTTGCTAAGGGTGCGAATTACATCCCGGAGGAAAATGTTCTCGGACGACGCAACGCAGACAAAACGAGGCGATTGTTCGAGGATTGTATCGAAGCCAATTTTAACCTTATCCGAGTATGGGGCGGTGGCTTTTACCCAGACGATGTGTTTTATGACCTGGCTGATGAAATGGGGCTGATTGTCTGGCAGGACTTCATGTATGCCTGTGGGACATACAAGTTGACACCTGAATTTGAAGCCAACATTCGCGCTGAATCAGAAGACGTCGTGCGACGCATCCGCCATCATGCGGCACTCGGCTTAATTTGCGGGAACAACGAAATGGAAGAAGCCTGGTGTGATTGGGACTTTCCAAAAACAGACGAGCTGCGGGCTGACTATTTGCGCCACTTTGAAGGGATTCTGCCCGAAATTTGCGCCCGACTTGCCCCGCAAACGTTTTATTGGCCAGCGTCTCCGTCATCCGGTGGGGGGTTCGATAATCCCAATGACGAAAACCGGGGTGACGTGCATTACTGGCAAGTATGGCATGGGCTTAAGCCGTTTACAGAGTACCGAACGCACTATTTCCGCTTTTGCTCGGAGTTTGGATTTCAGTCTTTCCCAGCGATGAAGACGATTGAGCGTTTCACGTTGCCTGAAGACAGAAATGTATTTTCGTATGTAATGGAACAACACCAAAAGAACAATGATGCAAACGGAAGGATTTTGTTTTATCTGTCGGACAACTTTCAGTATCCGTTGGACCTGGATTCACTGGTCTACGTCTCTCAAATCCTGCAAGCCGAGGCAATCAAGTATGGCGTTGAACATTGGCGCCGCAATCTCGGCCGCTGTATGGGGGCCATTTATTGGCAATTGAATGACTGCTGGCCCGTGGCATCGTGGTCGAGTATTGATTACTACGGTCGCTGGAAAGCCTTGCATTATTTCGCCAAACGATTCTATCGGCCAATTCTGCTGTCTGCAGCGGAAACAGAAACGAGCGCTGTGCTATGCGTCACGAACGACCAAATGTCGGAAGTTGAGGGCATCGTTCAATGGGCGCTAAAAAGCGTAGATGGATATGTCATCGAAGCAGGGGAAACAACCGTTTGTATTCCGCCTCTTACGGCTCAAAACGTCGCCTGTCTCGATTTTTCAACCCACCTGCCTGACGTTCATGCGCGTCGAAAGGCATATCTGACCTTCCAGTTGGTGATTCAGGGTGAGCTTTTTGACAGTTCAAGTGTGCTCTTTGTGAAGGCGAAACACTTTCAGTTTCAAGACCCTGGCATCACGGCTGAAATCGACGAGAGTGAAGATGGGTTCACCATTCGACTGCGCGCAACGCGTTTTGCAAAGTATGTAGAACTTCAGCTGGAGGATGTGGATGCTCGCTTTAGTGATAACTACTTTGACTTGACGCCAGGAGTGACTCGAACGGTGCACCTGAAGAAGCGTCACTTATCTCGCGGGCTGTCAATCGACGAAATCCGTCAACAGGTCCGTCTTCGCAGTTTGTTCGACACCTACCAAAGCGCTGCTGCAGTGACACGAGCATAGGAGGGCTATCCATGGCAAAGTACAAGCTCGATTTCAACCGTTATCGGGAGTTGGCTCGAAGTGCGGTTGCAGAGGGCGCTGTTCTACTCAAAAACGAAAATGAGACTCTGCCCATCAGGAAAGGGACGAGGGTGTCCGTATTTGGCCGGAATCAACTAGCCTATTACAAAAGTGGTACCGGATCCGGTGGGATGGTCAATGTAACGCATCTAATCACACCGCTTGATGCGCTGAAGAGCTGCACGGATGTTCAGTTAAACCAATCTCTTCTCCGGACGTACGAGGTATGGGTCGCGGAAAATCCCTACGACAAGGGGGAAGGTTGGGCGGCGGAACCTTGGTCGCAGAGGGAGATGCCACTTAGCGACACACTGGTTGCGGATGCTGCTGCAATTTCCGATACAGCCCTCATCATGATTGGCAGGACGGCCGGTGAGGATAGAGACAACACGGCTACACCCGGGAGCTATACCTTGTCAGAGTTAGAAAGAGACATGGTTGAAAAAGTTTGCAAGGCATTTGCGAAGACAGCGGTCATTCTCAATGTTGGAAACATCATGGATATGCAGTGGGTACTACAATACAACCCGAGCGCCGTACTCTACGCGTGGCAGGGCGGGATGGAAGGCGGTGCGGGTCTCTTCGACGTCCTGACAGGAACAGTTGCGCCGTCTGGAAAGTTGACCGACACGATTGCCATGTCCATCGATGATTATCCTTCAACGACGAACTTCGGTCATGAAGACATAGACGTCTACCAGGAAGATATCTACGTTGGTTATCGATACTTCGAAACGTTTGCTAAAGACAAGGTTTTGTATCCCTTTGGATTCGGTCTTTCCTACACCACCTTTACGACTGACGTAAGAGCGGCTTTGGAAACAGATGGTCGCATTATCCTTTCCGTCAAGGTGACGAACACCGGGGAAGTTGCCGGTAAAGAAGTTGTCCAGGTCTATGTAGAAAAGCCGCAGGGAGTGCTTGGCAACCCAGCACGAAGTCTCGTCGCGTTCGCGAAGACAAAATCCCTTTTGCCTGGCAGCATCGAAACGCTCACATTTTCCATTCCGGTGACGGACTTGGCATCGTATGACGACAGTGGGGCCACGGGCAGCAAGTCGTCCTATATACTTGAACCAGGTATATATCGTTTTTACGTTGGCACCGACGTTCGCACGGCCTCCCGCTGTTTTGAATACAGCGTCGATTCGCTGCAGGTGGTGTCGCACCTCAGTGAAAACATGGCACCCCTAACGCCTTTCACGAGAATGAGGCCAATGAGAAACGAAATGAGTTACGCTGTCTCGTATGAACAAGTGCCGCTGCGGACGGTTGACACGGAGCGCCGCCGGCAGGGCGAACTCCCGATCACGACTGATTACACAGGTGACATGAGCTACCAACTGACAGATGTTCACAAAGGCAAAGTGACGATGGAATCGTTTCTCTCGCAGTTATCTGATGAGGATCTTGCCTGCCTGGTGCGTGGTGAAGGCATGAATTCACCGAAGGTTACGCCAGGTACGGCAGCCGCTTTTGGGGGCGTGTCGAAACGCCTGAATGATTTTGGCATCCCTGCCGCGTGCTGTGCAGATGGTCCATCAGGGATTCGGATGGATTGTGGAACGAAAGCCTTTTTGCTGCCGAATGGAACCCTTTTAGCGTGTACATTTAATCCGCAACTGCTGGAAGACTTGTTTGAAATGGTAGGTCTCGAATTACGGAAAAATCGGATCGATACACTGCTTGGTCCCGGCATCAACATTCACCGACATCCACTCAATGGACGAAACTTTGAATACTTCTCCGAAGACCCTTATGTCACAGGCAAGATGGCGGCGGCCCAGTTACGCGGAATGCACCGTGTAGGCGTCACCGGAACACTCAAACACTTCAGTTGCAATAACCAGGAATGGCATCGCCATGACCTGAATTCTGTCGTGTCTGAGCGGGCTTTGCGGGAGATCTACTTAAAGGGTTTTGAGCTGGCCGTGAAGGAAGCGGGGGCTTACTCCATCATGACCACGTACGGCGCGGTCAACGGTTTGTGGACCGCCGGGAACTATGACCAGAACACGCGGATACTCCGTGGTGAATGGGGATTCGATGGAATCGTCATGACGGACTGGTGGGCAAAAGTCAACGACGAAGGCGCCGCTCCGCTCAAGAGCAATACAGCTGCGATGATTCGGGCTCAGAACGACTTGTACATGGTGGTTCCAGAATCGGCCGTCAATCCGTTTGATGACAACACAGTGTCATCCATCGAAGTCAATGCGCTGACGAGGGGAGAATTGCTCCGAAGCGCAGCAAACATCTGTCGGTTTATCCTTCGCTCGCCAGTATTTTTGCGGGTTCTTGGCGAGGACGATTCGGTCGAAGTCATTGGTCAAGCCGAAGAGGATGTCGAGCAGTTCGACTTTGGCACAGAGTATCTGCCGATAGCGGATGGTGGAAGTGTGGACCTCGTGGGCATCGACACGTCGACAGGCAGCTCGTATGCGTTTGCTGCAACGTTGGAGCAGCCTGGTCTGTACGAGTTGACATTCACCGTGCGTTCGTCAGCGGGTGAACTCGCGCAGATGCCTGTAACCTTGTTACAGAATGTGGACCGTTCGACCACGTTTACCTTTAACGGATCGGGCGGGCAGTTTGTGTCTCAGACAAAGCAAGTATTTTTCTTCAATAAATATGTCTATCTCAGACTACACTTTGGACTCGGGGGACTGGAAACGAAGCACCTCCAGTTCAAGTTACTTGAGCCGTTTAGTATGAAAAATGGCTAAGCAGCCACACCATTAGAAGATTACGCTGGTAACAGATTACGCTGGCCCTGGCAGGGAACTTCGTCTAGGGCCTGTTTTTGTACGTTGCGCTGGGGTTTGGTGCAATACGATGCTTATCTTTTGGAACTGACTCATGAAGGAGGTTGTTGCATGTATCGTCATCACCAGGAAACCATCGACAATATATCGGAGAAGTTACAACAACGGGACGATGTATTAGGGTTGCTGATTACTGGGTCAATTGCTCACGGTTTTGAGACAGAGATTTCCGATGTGGACATCATGATTCTGGTTTCACCGGAAGACTTTGAGGCCAGGTTGTTGTCTGGGGCGGTAACCTACCATGAAACTGAAAGCTGTACCTACAAGGGAGGGTACATCGACGGCAAATACACCAGCATCGACTTTCTCAGAAAAGTCGCTGACCATGGCAGTGAGCCCGCACGATTTGCCTTTGAGGGAGCGAAAGTGGCTTTTTGCAAAATTGATGGAGTACAGGAATTGCTGGGTGAAATCTGCAGATACCCTGTGGAGAAAAAACTTGATAACATCAAGCGTTTTTACGCGCAGTTTGAAGCCTCGGTATGGTACTATTTTGAGTCAGTAAAGCACAACAATGCGCATCTTCTTCACTATTCGATTACAAACATGGTGTTGTTTGGCGGACGTTTAATCCTTGCTCATAATGAACTCTTGTATCCCTATCATAAATGGTTCCTCCGAATGCTCGGCAGGGCCAGTGCAAAACCCGACAACTTGGCAGAATTGATTCACAACGTTTATGAACATAAAGATGAACAAAGCGTCAGGGCGCTTTACGAAACGATTAAGAACTTCACGAATTGGGGAGTTGTCGCATGGCCTGCCCAATTTATGATGGACAGTGAGTTGTCATGGATGCACGACAGACAGCCAATTGCAGATATGTAAAGTTGTTATAGAGAATAGCATTCATTTCTTGTAAACTGTGCCTAAAGTAAGTTCAGGCAACTGCGGGAGGGAACTGTCATGCACATTGCAGCAATCATATTGGAAGTCCTTCTTGGGGCTATGTTTCTCATGGCAGGATTGGGGAAGTTTGCTGCCAAGCAGCAAGTTGAAGCTTTTAAACATTATGGCTACCCTCAAGGATTTCGAGTATTTACTGGAATCGTGGAGGTCATCGGTGCTGCTGGAATGGTACTCGGTATTTGGTACCCTGTAATCGCTACGCTGGCAGGATTATGGATAGCAATTATTATGCTAGGGGCGATTATCACGCACGTGCGTGTGAAAGACCCTGCAAAAGCGATGTCAATGTCCGTTCTCGTGTTGATTTTGGCAGTTATCGAAGTGGTCCTGAGCCGGGTTCATTAAGAGCGGGATAGGTTGACGACGAAAATCACACTTTTGTCGTATTTTGCCTGTCTCATAGGGCGTCAGGTCATGTGTTCATTTTCCAAAGCTCGGGCAATGCGTTGGTCGGGTATCAACCACCAAATTGCGAGCAATGTATAAATCACTTGGCTGCTCGCAGGCGACCAAGGGGCAACAACGATGGCGATCACGTAGAAGAGAGGCGATAATTTACCTTTCCAATCGCGACCCAATGCCTTTTTTAGGAATTCTCCATCTACAGAAACGATGGTGCGCTGCAAAATCATATACGCGATAGAAGCCATGAACAAGACGATTCCGTATAGTGCGGTTGGAGCAGGAGCAAGGCTATTCTCACCTATCCATCCGGTGCAAAAAGGGAAGAGTGAGATCCAAAATAACAAGTGCATATTCGCCCAAATTATTCTACCGGACACTTTTTTTGCCGCGTGAATCATGTTGTGATGATTTCCCCAATAAATTGCTACATAAATGAAACTTAAGATGTAGCTTCCGAATACGGGGTACATCGGGATAAGAGAGCTAAAACTACTCCGCGTGGGAATTTTGAGATTCAGCACCATGATGGTGATGATGATTGCAAGCACCCCATCGCTGAAGGCTTCAAGTCTGTTTTTGCTCACCCTGCATCCTCATTTCGTGAGAGGTATGTTTATTTTGTAGACTAGCACAAATTGGTTCGTTTTGATTGGGAGAAAGTTGTTGGGACTCGGGCATGGAGCAATTTACAAGACAACTAAGGCTTGTGTTCGCCCCTTAGTAGTCTGTTAAGGGGCGGCAAGGACCGTGAACGTCTATTCGAGCGAATGCGACACACCGGGGGGACCTCAGCGAGTCGCCTAGTACGGGTGAAACGTTTGGCTATCCACAGGTGCCTGATGACGGTCGAACATTCCGTAATCCCTAACGACGGTGGCCACCCTCAGCCGATAGTCCTTGAAGATATAGGTTCTCCCTTGAACCTGTGCTGTACGGTGTTGCTCCATTTGTCGCCAGTGGTTGACCGCTGCCTCATCCCTCCAGAATGAGAGTGACAAGACTTTCCCAGGGGTCGTTAAACTCTCAAAGCGTTCGATGGAAATGAATCCATCAATATCGTCGAGCAGCGGCCGCAAATCGGCAGCGATGTCGAGATATTCCTGTTTACGTTCATCCTCTGGGACGACTTCGAAAATGACTGCAATCATGCTTTTGCCCCTCCTTGTGGGAATATGATTGAACGGATTGTTTCACGAGTTTGCGCGTTGATGTTCAAACTTAGTCTGACACAGGTACTATACAAATTGCAGCAAAGGAATCCGAGCATTCGGCGAAGGCATATAGCTGACGTTTGGATGAAAGCGTCGGAAGTCAATTCCAGACAGCATCAGTTCCTCGACCCCTGCTTTGGCCATTATCGTTGCCAGCGAGTTCCCTGGGCAGACATGCGGTCCACGACCAAACGTAAAGATATGTCGATGTTTGCGGAACAGGTCAAACTCTTCAGGTGCTGGATTTGCTGCTCCATCACGATTTGCTGCTGCCAGGACAAGGAGGATTGTGTCACCCTTCCTCATCCTCTGTCCAGCAATCACACAGTCTTCAGAGACATAGCGACGTGTATTCTGTATCGGCGGGTCATAACGAAGGACTTCTTCGATTGCTGGTGCAAGTAAATTGGAATCCCTCTTCACTTGCTCATACACATCGGGCCGTGACCCCAAGACATAGATGGTGTTTAAGAGTAATCCAGCCGTTGCTTCGTAAGATTGAGACAAAAACCCAATCGCATTTGCCGCAACGACAGATGTATCACCATGGCCACTGGATGTCGCTTGAGCCGACAGTCCAGCGAGCAGGTTGTTGCTTGCTCCAGCGGCAATAATATCAGTGATTTGAGTGAATAAGGTCTCTGCTGCTAACTTTCCATTCACTATCTGTTCCGCACTGCTGTTTGGTGCGATGCCGCGTACAAAGTCGTTGACTGACCTTTCAATGTCGCGCAGTTGACTTGTTGGTACCCCGAGTAAACTGGCCATGACATATACCGGTAATTGAAAGGCCAGTTTCTGAATCCATGCTGTATCTCGTGAGTGGATGGAGTGAATGAGATGCTGTGACCACTTCTTGCACAGCGTAAGGAAATGCTCAGCATCCACAGCATCCATCGTTGCGATTACCGCATTCTTCATCTGTGCTTGGTATTCGCCGTCATTCATTCGAATCATTCGCCCAAAGATATCACCCGCCCTTGAACCCGTGAGGGTCTTTGGGACCTGCTCTCTAAGTGGACGCACCTTGCAGATAACGCTTTTCAGCACCGCGTCTACAGAGTCAGCGCTCGATACAATCCACATGCTGAGCAACTCATCAAAATAAATTGGCTTGTCAATAATCAGATTTGAATAATAGGGGTAAGGGTTTTGATGGGACACTGCTGTAATTGGGCTGTCAATCGATTTGTGCAACACGTCGCTCCCCTCCTTTTCCTTCGCGTATTGGTAACGCATATGTTGTTCCTAGGGATGCAGCGCAATCATAGCAATGGCCTCGTTATGCGTCCAATTGATGTAACTTATAACGGTCATCAGTTATACTGATGACTATGGAGCTAAATGAAATCATCGCGTTTGTATCCATCTATCGAATCGGGAATTTCACACGTGCAGCCGAACACTTGCACTTGTCTCAACCTGCAATCAGCCGAAGGATTGAACTCCTTGAACGGGAACTCGGAGCGCCATTGTTTGAGCGCCTGTCCACTGGCATTCGCTTGACAGAGGCGGGAACAGCATTCTTGCCTTTTGCACAGCAGGCATTGGCAGCAATCGAGGATGGAAAGGCTGCAGTGTACGGCATAGAGAACGAAGATCGAGGGACAATCACGCTGGCGCTTGTGGGCACACTGGCAAGCACCCAATTGACAGGTCACTTGCAAGCATTTCGCAGCCAGCATCCTCGTGTCCGTGTGTACTTGCGAACCGGGCGTAGTGATGAGGTGAGTGAACTGGTACTCCAAGGCGATGCGCAACTTGGATTGCGGTACTTCACTGACCCTCGAACGGACATATGTTCGATTCATGCGTTCAATGAATCTCTCGTGGTCACTTGTGCAACACAGTCCAAGTTCTTTTCCCATCAGCCAACCCGGGCAAGCGAATTGCTGGATGTGCCATGGGTCACGTATCCGATTCATGCAGGTTCGTCAGGGGAACCATTTGCGCTTACGCTGGAGCGGCAGCTACTAGGAAATGGATTGGTTGCAGCTGAAAGAATCATTATAGATAGCTTAACTGCACAGAAACGTCTCATCGAAGCAGATTTCGGAATTGGCCTATTACCAAGGAGCAGTATTGAAGAAGAATTGCGTCTAGGTACATTACGAATCCTACCAATCGAGTCTTTGCAGACGAGTGTTCCCATCATGGCAATTTATCGGCGGGCATCATATATGAGTCGTGCTAGTCGAGAATTGCTCGCCATGTGGACGAATCACGACAACCACAATGCTCCTAGAACACGCTGATGACGACTAACGATGGACGATGTTGGTGCATGAATATGCGGCGCGCGTTCCGATGTTTAATTGCTCCCTGATTTTATAGGAGACATGAGTTATATAGCGAAAAGACGCAAAACACGTAGAGGCGGTAAGGGATATGGAAACTCCTTCACGGATTAGATGCGAAGACATAACCGAAGAATTAGCTCAAAAGTACGAGGAAAAAGGGTACCAGTTGGTTTTTCAAGAATACGTAATGGAACATAACCTTGAAACAGTCCCGGAACTTGTGACATCACAACCTTTTGTGTTCAGGAGTTGGTCGACCGAGTTGGAAGGGGAGTTCTACGCACTATATTATCAATGTTTCAAGGAACGTCCTGGTTTCCCACAATGGTCCATGGATGAATGGATAGACCGGGTATCGTCTGATACGAACTTTCGTCCCGACCTGTCGTATATCGTCAGCCTTGACAACAAGAACATGGGGTTCATTACGGCTGATAATGACGCGGAGGACCCGGAGTTTGATACACATGCGTACATTATTCAAATTGGAGTCATGCCAGAATGGCGGAGAAAGGGCATAGCCAGTATACTAACGACCAAGTATCTGGCAGCTTGCCGTGGCGAAGGGAAGAAGGGCGTGATTTTGCACGTGAATCGAAACAATCCCGGTGCCATAAAGTTGTACGAAGGATTGGGGTTTAAGACTGTGCGCACTAGAGGCACCTTTGAGAAATAGTAGGCAATCTTTTCTACTCAACGTTCTCAGGCCACAACAGGTAGATATGCCGTGACGTGGCTGGGTACACCAAAGGAGAAATCGAATTGATTCAATTTCAGAATGAGCATTTTTCCGTTTTTGAAAGTCAGTTGTTTAAGGCAACATCTACTGTGATAGAAACGAAAGATTGGTCATCGTTGTCGATCCTACCTGGCTTCCACGAGAAGTGAGGGAAATTAGGCAATATTCACAAGTCATTTCTCGCGAAGTAGGCCAGCAAGTATCTAAGAACGCACCGTTTGAAAGGACATGATGCCGGTGGAATCTTCCCTAGCAGGGCTATGTATGTCTTATGATGCTCGACTTGCTCGTTACACTGATATGTCCACTTCGCTAGCGTTACTGAGCGATTCGCGGCTTCGAGAGCGATTGGAACATGCTTCGATTCTACGCACAGCCATCGGTGGTACAACGGCGTTAATGCAAATTGATAACGTGCCAATCTTTGTGAAGATAGTGCCGCTGTCCGAACTCGAAAAACGCCCTGAAAATCTCATGTCCACGAGAAACGTGCTGGAACTCCCACCCTATTTTCACTATGGTCTTGGTGGACCCGTACGTGGCGTGTGGCGTGAAATCGCCGCACACACCATGACAACCAACTGGGTATTGGCAAGACAGTGTGAAAGCTTTCCGCTGATGTATCACTGGAGGGTTCTGCCGAGTCTGCCACGACATCTGCCGATGTCTGAGGAAGAACAGGAGATACGTGATATTTCCAAAATGGTTGAATTTTGGGGTTCGGAGGCAATCGGAGAGCGTATCAAGGCAATTGAACAATCAGTAGACAGTGTTGTGTTGTTCTGCGAGTACATTCCCCATAGCGTGCACGACTGGCTGAATGAGCAAGTCGCAATCGGCGAGGATGCGGCGAATTCGGCGTTCTCCATGGTTGAATCACAGGTGTTATCCGCTGTAACGTTTATGAATGCACAAGGATTACTCCATTTCGACGTGCACTTTGAGAACGTTATCACGGACGGAACGGGTATTTACATTACAGACTTTGGTCTCGCAACGTCTTCCCGATTTGAACTGTCCGATTCGGAAAGAGAGTTTTTCGACTTAAACAAGTCCCATGACGAATGTTATGTGATGACACAACTCGTAAATTGGATCGTGGCAGGCTTACTCGGCTTAATGGAACGAAAAGGGCGTATCGAGTTTATACGTCGGTGTGCAGATGGGTATGACCCAAAAGACGAAGTCGGTGCCGTAGCGGCGGGCATTATCAATCGATATGCCCCAATAGCCGTGGTGATAAACGATTTTTACACGAACCTGCGTGTGGACAGCAGGGCTACGCCATTTCCCGCAGACCAGATTCAAAGAGTCGCAAAAGCCATTGGTTTAAACGTCGTCAACTAATTCATCCATCGAATCCCAGTTGCTCGTAACGTTAGGGGAGTCTTGCCGTTGGCACGGGCAGTGACTGTTACGGTTCCCGGTGAGTACGGAGCGACCATACGCGCCACGTAGGCATGGACCGCCGGTTCCCAGATTGCGGGTTCACTGTGCGATCCGTCGGTGACGACCGCCGGTACCGGCGCACCCCCAGAGTTGACGCTGCCTGATGCGCCTGGCATTCCTGGGATGCAGGGGGTACCCCCTGACGGTGCCGGAATGTACGCCGCGGACACCGCATTTGCAGCCAGCACCAATGGCGACGTCAGACTCCAGACGTGCCTGTTGCCATCCCAGGCGTTTTTTACACTAGTTGCCTGCAACAGCGCCTCTGCGTAGTAGATGAGGACGCAGGTGGTTGGGGCAGAGCGCCGGGACGCCGCGGATTGGGCGCGGCAAAGACGTTGACTCGTTTGACCGGGGTGCCGTTTACTCATACCTTTTGAGCAGATCCTGGATGCTGTACTTCACTCGAGTGAAATAGCACTCTACTACCACTGCTCGTTGACCAAGGTATTGGGCCGTTAGCGATCGTTAATTGAACCGGGGGGTTCTGGTAGTGATGACTTCGGCATCCCAATTATGGATTGGCTATTGTGGCTTGGCTAACTGGCGGAGCTGTTGGAAAATCTGTCCCCTGTGTTGGGCTTCGTGCTCAATGAGATGATACACAACCCATTCAGGCGTGACTTCGTATCCTTCTTCTGCGTTCGCTCGAGGAGTGCGCCAGTCTGTTAGAGTCATGGGCTTGAAATGGGACAGAAACACTTGTCGTACCGTACTGAGGCGATGAAGGTGTTCGTCGATGGACTGTCCCTCAATGTGAGTCAATACACCCTCTTCTGACCAAGGTTCAACGGGGAATAGCGTTTCTATTTCTGACGGAGGCGACGTTCCAAGTATGTCGTAGTGCAACCATCCTGCCTCGACGCTAGC
Source organism: Alicyclobacillus curvatus (assembly GCA_017298655.1). Lineage (GTDB taxonomy): Bacteria > Bacillota > Bacilli > Alicyclobacillales > Alicyclobacillaceae > Alicyclobacillus_B > Alicyclobacillus_B curvatus. The sequence continues at coordinate 1,407,493 of CP071184.1, read as the reverse complement.
AATATGATACAGGAGTGATCCAATCGACGTACTCCCTTCAATTCTCGCATCTAGCATCGTTTGACTAATCCCATCCAGTCTCTCTAGCAATTTGCTACGAACATCCTCTAATGCCCATAACCAGCGACCAATTTCAGGTTCCTCATTTGCAACCGGAGTTACGCACAATTGTTTATTCACGGCTGTTCCCCTCCTCGAATAACACCTCTGGCATCCATATCGTACCATACAGTAATGGCCCAAGGTTCAGTATTCTTGTACCACTTAGAAATATTCATTCAACGGATAATGATGATAACAGTCTGAATCGACTTATATGTTATCACTTGTATCTTCCAACAGGCATGCTAGCTGCTTAACTTCATAAGCCGCCATTCGTGTTCGGAAGCACACCCCAAAGGTAAAAGATGAAAAATGTAGATGTTACAGTTGAAGCCTCCTTTTATCCGCTGTTTTGACAAGCAGTAATGACTCTGCTTGCAGAACAGGCCTTGGTACACAAGGGCTCTTTGATGCTTCGCAAGACGGGGGCACAATCGGCCCCTCTATGCGTTGTGGAGCAACATTTCACAATCATCGAATATCGGCATTGACGTGTATCAAATTTAGGGTTAAATTATCGCATAAGGGAAGTATGTCATGCAGAAAAGGGTGGTGTAATGATGCAAGAACTTTTACCCAAGGTGTTCGTGGTGAGTTCACCCGTGTTCGAGTTACTGGCATCAATGTTTCGTTTACAATCTCATGAACGGCTATCAAAAGGCGCCATTTTGTCGCCTGCTCAGGACTTTGATTTGGATCAGTGGATTGAACGGGTTCGACAGGAGTTACCTGATGACACAATGAAATCTCTGGAACACTTCTTTCATATCGAAAGCTTTATTGGTTTGAGTCTTGTCCAATTTGCATGGAGAACGAACACGTACAGCTCCTGTGATGATTTTCTGAACCTGCTCCGCGCAACGTCCCCATATGATTTATTTGCTTTGTTTATGCAAACGGGCTACCTGCCTGGCACAATCGAGGACATACATGACACTGCAGAAGTCACCGACTTTATTAAGAAGAGTGCTCTGCCGGAAATTGAGAAATGGAAGCTTGCCTACATGTACTTGGACATCGAGAATACAAAGCAGCGGTTTACGGAACTGGTGGCAAAATGTTATGCCTTATACTTCAAGAACGAGTGGGAGAATCTCAAGCGGCTTCAGGCTGCAAGCATACGAAACCTAATGGGCCAAATTAAGACGCGGAAGGATATCAGTCATCGATTTCCCTACATGGATGAGAAATCCGTTCTTGATACTGACACAACGATTGTTCTCGCTCCTTCTGTTCTTTATCACTTTAACGCTCTCTCGTCAGATGATGAAACTGGTTCGACGTTAATCAACTTGTATGGGGTTCGTTATCTTGATGCACGCACAGGGTATGACGAAATCGTGGAATCCCTTAAGTTAATTTCGGATGAAACACGCATCAAAATCATCAAGATGCTAAACACCGGCCCTCGTTATGGATACGAACTGGCAGAACGTCTTAACCTCGCAAGTTCCACGATTTCGCACCACTTAGCAATGCTCTCAGCTGCACGGTTGGTGTCACCAACTAGGCGAGACAATCGAGTTTACTATGAACTCAACAAAGATAACGTACGAGAACTCATGGCATCGCTTACGACAACTCTCTGTGAGTGACCTTGTTGTGCCATGATATTCGAATGGAATCGAATATCATGTTTGATGCCTGTGAACATATTGAGGACGTTAAAACAGGAGAGTAGCCCAATGCCGACGCATACAGTCCAGTTCCCGTTTCGATTGCTTCGTACGAATCGCAATGTTTGCAATCTATGGCTTGGTGAAACTGTCTCCTACTTTGGAGATAATTTCTACGATATTGCCATCATGTGGTTTGTGTTTTCAAAAACGGGCTCAGGGTTACAGACGGGACTGGTTCTTGTGTCCGCGTTTCTCCCACAGGTGGTTGTTGGTCCGTTCCTCGGCGTACTTGCCGACAGATGGAACCGCAAACGGATGATGCAGGCAGCAAGCGTAATTCAAGCTCTGCTCACGGGTGCCTTAGCACTTCTTATTCTGTTGAACATAGTGGTAATGTGGGAGATTTACGCCGTCACGATGCTGCTCGCGGTGGTTCAACTGGCGTACAGCCCGGCTCGGGCAGGGATGTTTCCTGAGTTGCTCGCCACGGATGAACTGATGAGTGGAAATGCGTTGTTCAGTACTTCGCAGCAAATTGCCAGACTGGTCGGCTCTACAATCGGCGGTACGTTCGTGGCATTTGCCGGGGCATCAGCGGCAGTTGCTTTTGATGCCACGACGTTCCTCATTTCTGCGCTGTTTATTCATCGAGTAGTATATGCACCGTCTGATAAGGCATCTGACAACACAGGGAACACTACGATTTTTGGTGACATGCGGGTCGGATGGCAATGGTTGTGGCACAAGAGAGTCCTCCTCGTCCTAATCGCTATCGGAATGGCCAGTAATATCGCCCTTGGACCCACCAATGTCCTGGCGCCAATGTTCATCAGACAGGTGATGCATGCCAATGCATCAGCGCTGGGTGTATTTGACGCATGCATTGGCCTTGGAATCGTAGTTGGCGGACTGACGCTTGGTTCACTGTCATCTAAGCGGGTCGGGCTGTTGTTTGCCTGTGGCATAGGACTCCAAGGTCTGGCTCTGGGGGCTGTTGCAACTGCTCCGGACATGTTTGTTGCGTACGTAGCGAATTTCGTTTTGGGGCTGGCTGTGGTCGCTGCCAATCTCCCTACCAAGACCCTGTTTCAAACACTTGTCCCGAGCGATATGAGAGGCAGAATCGGTTCCATTAATAGCATGTTATCCAGTGTGGCCATCCCGATTACGTATGGGGGCATCGGCATGTTTGGTGACACGTTCGGGGCAAGATGGAGCTATGGGTATGGGGCGATCCTGCTTTTGTGCTGTATGGCAGCAGGGCTATCGGTGACTTCGTTAAGGCGGCTTTCGATTGGGAAAGACCACGGCCAAATGCAGGAGCCAAATTTGACTGTATAAGGTAGCCGTCAAGAAGCTGAACGTAAACCCAAACGCAAGGGCTCTTGGATGTAACTATTCATCGTTTGTAACCAAATAAATACCTATGTCTCATGGAACAAAGGGGAGTACGTGTTTAATACAATCGGCGGCGCGGCGTGGAACTCAAATTTAAGCGGTGGATACCTGTCAGCCTTGGAGATGGCTGTACAAATGAAGGCATACAAGTGATTTTTCTAACCCGGACTTCAGTCTCATCTTTCTGACTTGTGTGAGTTCCGGTTGCTCAGAGTACGAACCACGATTTTGTTCGGGAGTTACAAAGGTCCTATCCGGAGATAACGTCTTGCGGTCTCCGGCGTGCGTCATTCTCTCTTCTCGACCCATTCGTACAAACCGGATTTTGTTTTCTTCAGTCCCTGACCACCGACAATTTTCATTTCGTATCGAGCTGAATCATTGGTAGTTAGACGAATGCTGTTGCCGTTGTCCTTCCAGCCAATACTGTATATGGGGTCGCCCATGTAAAATTCGTCGTTGTTGTCGACAAATCTTAAGTGGAGTTTGGCTCTAAACTCAAATACGTTGAGGGTATAAAACCTTTGCCCTAACAGACGATTTTCGAGTTTCTTGTTGCCTCCAAGAATGTCTACAGATGTCATTTTGTAGACGAATTGCCCAGGGTAACGCTCCTTCAATTCCCATCCAAAATCCACTTGTTTGCCTCCTTTTTCCACAATGTTACTGTACTATTATATGGGTTTCGAGCCGTAGGCTGTCGAAAGCCATCCCCAGGTATGTTGTTAAACGTGGCGAGCGAACACGAGCTAAGACCTGAAAAATGCGCAGTCATTGGGAGGGAACTCGATTGGGATCAAGAATTATGCACTACTGCATTGCGTCCCTATTAGCCGATAAGCTCGACATTAAAAACCGAGACAATTTTATGCTGGGAGGGATTGCGCCTGACATCCACAGACTTATGGGCGTTTCAAAAGATGTTACACACTTCAAAGACCCAGATGACCACGGAGGAAGTCGTATTAATTACGTCCGATTTTACACCATGTATAGGGACGTCATGAAAAACCAGCCTTTTTACCTGGGGTATTTGTGTCATTTAATTTCTGATGTTGTATACCTAGACACATATTTCAAAATTGTTCCATATTCTGTGTTTGCCGAGCAGTGGACGGAAAAACTGCAGGCATCGTATCGAGACTTTGGACGACTGAATGGACGAATAATCAAACAATACGCATTAACGCTTTGTAACCACGCCGTACCTTCAGTCAGTATTCAGGGATATAACGCAGACTATATACCTGCTTTGCTCCGCGAGGTTCGTAACGATTTTGAGATTAATGATGCCCTCATGTTGGAACCACTGGAGATTTTCAATGATGACAATAGTGAGATTACCGATTATATAAGGAAGTCTGTTGAACGGAGCATAGAGTTCCTGTCCAGTGTTGGGATACCATCTTAAACATTGGTGGCCGTAAACCCCAGAGCGGCTTAGTGCCACGACTATATGATGGGCAGCCTCCTGACCATCAAGGGTACGTCAAATGCGGGGAGAAAGCCTATCTATTGTACCTTCATAGAATTGTGTTGATACTTACATCGGGAATGGGGTCTATAATGAAAACCTTCTTTCAGTATAATTGGCAAGTCCGTGACGACTGGTTTCGTTGGTGCGAGGATGTATCTGAAGATGAATTATTTAAAATCCGGATTGGAGGCGTGGGAGGTATCTTAAAGACACTGTTTCATATCGTCGATGTCGAATACAGTTGGATTCGGGTCTTACAGGGGAAAACAGAATTTGATGAACCTTTCGAGGCGCACGCCAGTCTCGGAAGAGTTCGAGATTTATCGCGAAGCTTTCACGCGGAAGTGGAGCCATTTGTAAGGTCATGGACTACCGAGATGGAACTCAATGACTTTACGTTTCAAGATCCAGACGGTAGTAGGATTACGTTCAAACACGGAGAGATAATGAGGCACGTCATCGCTCACGAGATGCATCACATTGGTCAGATGTCAGTATGGGCGAGAGAGATAGGACGGGAGCCGGTCACGGCGGATTTCATCGAAAGAGGACTGTTTTCGTAAAGTTAGTCGTTGATTGGGTCATGGAATGGATGAGTTTATTTGTAGAGTCGGTGCATATTACCGGATCTGTCCGTTATTGAGCTCGAAACGTGGCCTGTAGACACAGGATTTTTCTCGAACATGAACGTCTGGCAGAACTGGGGGCATTTTTCGTGCTGACACTGCCAACGACATTGTGGTTGGGTGTCTGGGAGTACAGAGTGCAGGTAACACCTGGCAAACGTCTGATGGGTCTAAAAGTTGCTTCATACGACGGAAAGTCATTGTCCTTGAGGCAAGCGTTTCTAAGGTCAGTCGTAAAGGTGATGCTCCCTTGGGAGTTGGCTCATGCTGCGGTCTGGAGGTTCGTCACCATCCACGCGACAGGTGCAGATGTCGCGGCGTATCTTTTTTTGATTTGTTCCTACGTCATAGTCTTGCTTAATGTAGTATTACTGTTTTTACCTTCAAGAAGGCTGCTTCACGACTGGTTGGCTAGGACCATCGTGAGTTAGCAACTCCATGTCCGTTTACCTTGTTCACTCGCGAGAACGAGCGTAAAGTCTGCTATACATAAATATACAATTTTGAATTCTAACAGAGTGGGGACTGATTCCAGGAAGCTGGCTACAGGTAGCTGAAGGTATTCCCGCAGAAGGGAATGGATGTCTTCGCCTAGGAGTGACTGATGTTGAAGCCGAGCGAAAATCGGGTCATCGATGAATTGGGTGTCGAACCATTTGACGTTCATTCTCGGCATGCAAAATTGGAGGCATCTCGACATGGAAACACTCGGAGGATTACCAATTTGTTTGTTCGCCTATCAATGTACTTGGGAGCAGTGGCTTGATGCGAACCATGAACATTCAAATGGGATTTGGGTGAAAGTAGCAAAGAAGGATTCAACGATAACGACAGTGTCCTATTCTGAGGCGCTTGAAGTTGCTCTTTGCTATGGGTGGATCGATGGTCAAAAAAAGCCCTATGACGAGGATGTATGGTTGCAAAAATTTACCCCAAGGCGGTCCAAGAGCGTATGGTCTAAGGTAAACCTTGATAAGGTCACGGAACTCATAGCGTCTGACAAAATGAAGCCAAGCGGTATGAAAGAAGTGAATGCTGCAAAAGAAGACGGACGTTGGGATGCCGCTTATGAATCTCAGCGAAACTTTACGGTTCCAGATGATTTGCAACATGAATTAGAGAAGAACCCACAAGCGAAAGCGTTTTTCGAAACACTCAATAGACAGAACCGTTATTCGATATGCTATCGAATCCAGACTGCCAAAAAACCAGAAACGAGGAAGGCACGAATCGACAAGTTTGTCGAGATGCTTGTAAACAACCAGAAACTTTATCCATGATTACAATCGCTCAGCATAACTGAACAGCACCTCTAGTTGATTTCCAAAGATCTGGGGCACACCGGACGCCAACAAAAGACCGCCGTGCTTCGTAAACCTGAGCGAACACCTCGCGTTACGCAGGGCACGTATCAAGAGGATTTGTCGTAGATGTGTTCGTGTGTACAGACGATACCGGTTTTGCGGGCAACGAACGGGAACTACCAAGCCCTACAATGACCATAGAGAGAGAATCATCCAATATGCAACCAATGCAAAAACTGTATAGTAGTGGTATGAAAGTGTTGTTGTGGGTTGCTGGCGGACAGGGCTAGGAATGAGGAGGCTAAACCATGTCTCAGGTCTTTGTGATTTTGATTCTCTTGTTGATTTTTGTGGTTCCAGCGATATTCCAATGGCTATGGAACATTACTTGTCCTGATGTATTTCGTCTTCCAACACTAACTTACTGGCAAGCGTTTCGGTTACTAATTCTTGCAACACTGTTATTCGGCGGGTTACACTTCGCTACTCAAAGTAGCGGCTCATGGAGTTTTGGTATCTGATTATGGCAATGCACATTATTTTCAAAAAAGGTGATGAAGCCGACAATAGCAGCGTCGCTCAGTTTGCTTGAGCATAGCACCGTGTCTGTCGCTCTCAGGGAGGTGCATTCAGGAAGTAAGGAGAGCCAAACCTTTGCACGGTTCAGCGTGGTTATCGAATGCGCCGTAAAACCCCTCGCTTTAGCCCCTTTAGGCATGGGGAGGAGGTCAAGGGGGTTATAGTTTGGCTCTTACTGTTGTGGCTCACATTCGGTAATCCAGTGATTCGAAGCCAAATTTTCTTATACGGATTGCATTGAGGATAGTTCTTCAGCAAACGTGAGCAAGAACTGAGCAAGTTGCCCCCGCTCCTGTTTGCGCATTTATGCGAGACACACGGGGGAGTAACAATCAACAATGTATTTTACAATCACTTTGTCTATCATTATATTTAGGTTGGTTACCTATGTAATACCCAAGTAAGAGATATCAGGCGTACTTTTCATTAACGAAAGGAGATGGTCGTGAATGCGTGCGTATGGCGTGACCTACGATACGGGTTTTCTCAGTGAAGGAAGCAGTACACACCCTACGTTTGATGAGGCGAGAGTGTACAAGGAGATGGAGATCATACGTCAAGACCTGCATTGCACTGCCGTACGAGTGACAGGTGGAGAGCCCGTTCGCCTGGAGATCGCTGCGCAAGCGGCAGCAGCAGCTGGACTTGAGGTATGGTTTTCACCGTTCACAAACGACCTCGACCAAGAAGAGTTACTGGACTTCCTGGCGGACTGTGCAGAACGTGCCGAACGACTCCGGGTTGCCGGGGCAGAGGTTGTCATGGTAACGGGTGCCGAACTCATGCTCTTTACCCGCGGCTTCTTACCTGGCGAAACACTGACAGATCGCCTAGCGGCCTTGTCTGAACCGACAGTGAGAAATGACACGTTCGCGAAACTGCCGAGTCTGCTTAACGGTTTCCTGGCGCGTGCCGTTGATGTTGTGCGTGCTCGATTCAGAGGACGGGTTACATACGCGGCTCTGCCCACCGAACCGGTGAACTGGGAACCTTTCGATTGCATCGCGGTCGATGCCTACAACTCTGCTGAAGTTGCGCATCACTATGCGGACGCCATCAAAAAACTAGCTTCCTCAAATAAGCCTGTTGTCATCTCCGAGTTTGGTTGCACGACCTTTAAGGGTGCATTCGAGCTGGGAGCACGTGGAATGTTTATCGTCGAGTGGGACGGTGCGCGTGCGGTTGGTCTCACAGACAACTACGAGCGCGATGAGTCCGAACAGGTCCGGTATTTTGAAGAAAGTGTAAATATCTTTGAAAAAGCCGGAGTTGACGCTGCATTTTGGTGCACATTCGCTGCTCACAATCTGCCTTACAGCGAGGACCCTCATCAAGATTATGACCGAGCATCGTACGGAGTCGTACGTGTACTTCTAGAAGGAAACGGCACGACTTACTCAGACATGCCCTGGGAGCCCAAGAAAGTCTTCTCCACGATTGCCACACGGTACGCGGCTTTCATGGAACCGTAGCTTAGAAGGCCTAAGTTGTGGCGGATTTTATTTGACATCAAATGGATGCACATGAGGAGTGAACCGATTTGTCAAATGACCTAAGAACAATTGCTAAGGATTTAATGGAAGTGTTCGTCCAATCGCAGGTCGGCAGCAATATGAGGCCAAACCGTGCGGTATTCAATCAAAAGCCGGGGGAGGTAATGGTTCTCCATTTCATCAGTATGAACCTGAACGAAGACTCTCGGGGACTAATGGTTTCTGAGATCAGTGAGAATCTAAAGGTCACTTCACCTACGGTCACGCAGCACATCAATCGCTTGGAGGCTCAGGGTCTCGTCGAACGTCATGTAGATCCTCTGGATCGACGAGTTGTCAGAATTCAAATGACGGACAACGGCATGAAGTATATACAGCGCATTAATGAGGCTCGCCTTAATATGTTCATTGGCCTAGTTAAACATCTGGGGGAGGAGGAAAGCCTGCACTATATCGAGTTGATGGGGAAAGCCTCGGATTATATGTTAAACCAACAAGAATTTTATCTCCGGAATTTTGAGAAATGAGAGAGCGACGAACTCTGTCGCAGAATTAAAAGTATCATACGCTCTCTTGTCACGAGGAGGACTATATATGAAATATACGGTCATTACGGGGGCTCGTTCTGGAATGAATTTTACGAAAGTCTGCGGGGTCACCAGGTCGAGACCTGAATCAACACTGCTGGATTTACAAGGATATACAATGACAGTGTGACCGATGGTCCGCCACAATCGGGCAGCAGTTCAACGGTGTGTAAAATATTACCAACTTGATATAATGGCAATGTATGTTCTGCTACTGTGAAGCGGAAGATGGAGAGGAGTGAGAGTGCGTACCATGTCACATGGGATTATGCCGAGGGGAATGTATTGGGCTATCCAAAGAGCGGACATCAACTGCAAAGTCTCTACGCAATCGGTCATGTGAGCAACAACGTGTTGACAGGGGTAGTTTTGGCCCAGAGAGCGGACTCATAGCGAGTATCCTGCTTTTGATCACGCTATTTTGGACATTGTTCGTGTACAGATGACCGTTATCTCGATGTCATAAAACCATGGTCTCGCACGAGTTACCGCGGACAGATTTGGACATCGAGTTATTAGGTCACTAGGTCACATGTTATCTTCAAATCGGATTCTGTAACTCATCTTTGACAGTGCCCTTGGCCCAGTAAGGGATTGTAGGTGGTATTTTGCCCTACAACGCAAAGAGCCCCAAACTGGTTGGGGCCTCCGGATGTGAATTCAGACTAAACGAGCGTGCCGGACGACGTCTGACGCAGATGGATGGCTTTCGCAGGAAGTGGAATGTTCAGTGCCTTGAGCACCTCACGCAGGTCCTGCGGCGGAGGTGGCACGCTCAGAAACTCTTTCCCAAGGAATTCAGTCTTCATTACGTGCCATCGCTTTAGTTCCTTCATGATTCGTTCGCCGGTGTACCAGCGCGCGCCCAGTTCCTCCAGCCGTTGCTCACGCCCTGCAGCGTTGTCCATCTGCTGAGCTTCGCGCTCACGCTGTTCCCACCAGCGGCGGTACATCACTTGAACCTCTTGCTCGAACAGATATGCCAGTACACAGACGAAGATGTGGCCACGAACACGCTTCTCATTCCAGTGGTAAACCGGGCCGACATCGAGGAAGTTCTTAATCTCGCGAAACGCCCGTTCCACGTTCATCAATGTTTTGTAGGAGGTGACAACCTGTTCGGCTGGTAGATTGGTGTTGGTTTTAATCACAAACTTTCCGTCTCGGAGCGCTTCCTTGGCTAGGGCCCCCTCGTTACGTTTGTAGGAGAGCTTCTCGTCATTGAACTCCACTTCAAGAAACGCTTGTACACCTTTTTTCGTGAGGATGTCGCTGACCTTGAGCATCACGGACTGTGTGCTTGTTTTCCGACCGCGGTGAGGTTTCTCCAACCACGTCCCGTATTCGACCAGGGCTTGTTCTGCTTCCTCTAACGCGGACACACGGAAGGCTTCGTCTGTCTTTGCCTTGAGTGGGTTGTGGCAGAGAATATAGCGAGCATCTTGCCCTTTTTCATCATCCTCGACGGCAGATGCAGGCACCTCAAGGTAGCTGAGGTTACCACGTAGTTCGGTATAGACTGAGATGTCATTGTACTTTGTTAACAAGGTGTCGCTGACCACACGACCACGTTTGTGGTAGCCCACAATAAAGGGATATTGGAGTTCTGCCAATAGCTCGGTGTTCTTTTTGGTGACCATGCCACGGTCCCCGACGAAGACACACTGTTCTACCGAGAAGTCTTTCTTCAAACGTTCTAGAATCTCTTTGACGGTCTTCTTGTCCGGTGTGTTTCCTGCAAAGACTTCATGAGTGATTGGCAGGCCGTCCGGTGTGACAAGTAGGCCGAGTTCAACCTGCTCTAGGTCTGGTCGGTGGGTTCGGGAGTATCCGTGTTCGCCAATCGGACAGTGGTGGCCACTGAGATGCGTACTGGTTAGGTCATAGAGTACCAGCGACAGGCGAAAGCTCAGAAGGTCCGTGAGTCGCTGGTAGATGAGCTTCTCAAGCTGTGGCTTCATGTCCATGAGGTGATCCAAGGCACGGTAAAAATGTTGGAGCTGCCACGGTTCATCACCTGACTCTGGCAGATACATGTCTTCAATGGTGTGGAACAGGTCCAGCTTGCTGGACGGGTTCATCAAACGGTTACAGACCATCGCCTTCACATAGCGGGCCACATCAAATGTGACCTGGCGATCTTTCAATTCGTTTTGTACAGCTTTGGTTAGCCCCAACTGGTCCCACAAAAATTGAACCACGTAGGGAACGCCGAAAGAGAGGGTCGACTTCGGGTCGAAGTCCTCGATCGAACCAGAGGCACGGTTTTGTAGGAGCGATTCCAGAGTGCGAATAAACTGTTGAATTTCTTCCTCAGAGTAGCCATCAACGTTACCAAGGCTAGCAATCCGGCGCTTTTTAACTGCCTTTCCCTCGCGGTAGGATTCAACAATATGCATGTACCTGTAGGTGCGACCATCGGGGCGTTTTGTGGATACAATTTGTGCGAACACAGGGCTCACCACCACAACTATTATTACCTACGAATATAGTACAAAAATATAAATATATCAACAATAAAGTTATCCACTGTCCAAACAATTTTTGACCTACATTTTCGAGCTAAAAACAGGACTTATCAACAGAAAACCGCGCAGCAGCGCGGTTCCGGGTCCTACAGGGCCGAGTTTTCCACAGTTAAACTGTCAAAGATGAGCTGTAACAAGCAGATTTGCGCAATGGAGAATCGCCGGTTACACAGAGAGGAGAGTCACGCCCAACCGAAGCCTTAGGTTGCTTCCCGAAGTGTTTTTAATGCCTTGCTCCAGTCGATGACCTGGGCAATCATAGTGTTGACCGAAGCCTCCTGATGTGGAGCCGGCTTAAAAACGTTGTAATTCTCAAAATCAGCGTAGAGTGAAAGTGCGACCTGAGCTCGCACGTCGGCGACCATCATTTCGGCCAGGACCAGACGCAGGCTCTCTACAGCACGCAGCCCCCCAGATGCGCCATAGCCGACAAATCCAGCAGCCTTGTTATTCCACTCACGATACAAGTAATCAATGGCGTTCTTCAGAGCTCCCGATGTTCCATGGTTGTATTCGGGTGTGACGAAGACAAAACCATCGAATTCGGAAATTTTCGCAGACCAAACTTGAGTATGTTCTTTCGTATACTTTCCAGAAGCAGCACCCATTGGTTCGTCAAGAAGCGGGAGATTATACTTCGCGATGTCCGCTACCTCGAAATAGACATCATGCCGTTTGTTCACTGTGTCATACACCCAGCGTGCAATTGATTCCCCATTTCTTCCTGGACGGGTGCTTCCGATGATAATCGCAATTTTCACCATGATTGTTCCTCCTTGTAGTCACGTAGGTACAAATTTCACAACGAAACATATAGAGCACAACATCAAAATGTGTAATGTAATAATGAGTATACACAGTTAATGTTGTGGAATCAGTATAGTCACGATACGACCCGATCGTCAAGGAGGTTTTTGAATGAGCAGTGGGGTTTCATGCTGACGTTGAAGGAGTTGTGCCTGTTCCAGAGAGTCTACAAATTGGGTGACCGTACGGGCCTTAATTCCAAGTTTTCCGGCGAGATCGCTCATCCGAATTGAACCAGACTGGGCGACAACCGCAAGAAATCTCATCCGTGGGCCCGTTAGATGCGCCGGCACACCATACGCTGACAGATTTTCTTCAAACTGAAGATGTATGTGATGGCTCAATTTAAATAACGTCATCAAGACATATCCAGCCGTTGACGTTTCTTCGGAATTTGGAGATGTATTCATAAAAATCTCTTAGAGAGTTCACGAATTTAATGAGTATACTCAGTTCATAAAGTTAGTGTGTATACTCATTATGTCAATACACAGTTCTGTTGTAAACTGGCGTTGTCCTTTGGAAAAGCGGGCGCCAAGAAACGACAAGGATGCCGGATTTGCTAACGATACATCAAATTCTAAATTACTTGAAGACATCGAACGTACAACAAGGAACCTACGTGCTTACGGGTGGAATAGGAATAGCTAACCCGAGAGTGGAGATGGTCGACAATACTGGAAAGATGACCCTGATATCAAGAGACAAGGGGTCCGTGTTCACCTTATGGTACGTATCCATACAGTCAGAGCCATCTGCTACTAATGTCGCAAAAGGGCAGAAGAGCGCAGTGCGCCATGAGGCGCTATGTACTGAAGCCACCAACTCAGGTGGTTGGCGAGTACCTCATCTCGCCAAGGCTAGGATGGCATGCGTTGGGTCTGAGCAGACCCAGGGTTTGAAGCCCATCCAACAATGTACCCGTGAGGGAGAACCGACCTCCCAAGATGCGGGGCTAGCCTCAACGACCTGCTATGGTCAGCGAAAGCAAAGCCATGTCTGAAGCGTGGTCAACTGCAACACTCGAAACGTCGGATGATACGAGTGTGTGGAATGAGCGTGACTCCCTTGCGTTTGGAGACACGACCCGGATGACCCGGTGGTCAGGGCAGTATAGAGGTGCAACGCCCTGAATCTTCCCCGCGTATAGTGGCGACCTAAGGCAGTGAGACAGTGCATAGTGAACATGGGAACCGATTCATTCGTCCCGACAGGGATGGACAGCTACGTTGAAGTGAATGTGTCGGGGCGGAGGAACCGTAGTAGTCGGCGGTGGGGAAAGCCCATTACATGGCGAAGGGTTCCAGTTTGAAGTAGGGTGCGCGCAAGTAAAGTAGGACTCCCTCAAAGGGAGTGATTGCGATTTCTACTACCATCACTCAATCCTCCATTCAGGAGAGAAAGAGGTTCGAAACACAAACGCGCCTTGCACGAAATTCTTTGGAGCAACGACCTTTTTCAAGACTGCATTATCTGCTGAGATGGAATGTCTGGATTGACCAATCGATTGAGAACGTCCTCAGTAACGCAGGTGCGCACACATCCGGCGTAGATAACATGACGAAGAAGGATTACACAACGCAGGAAGCTAGGCAGCAACTTCGGAAAGAAGTCAAACATGTACTCCGTTCGTACATGTCCAGCCCGGTACGAAGAGTATTTATCCGGAAGCTTAACAAGCCCACGGAAAAGCGCCCGCTCGGTATCCCCACTATCGTCGACCGCGTTGCCCAAGATGTTGTCCGCAGCATCCTGGAACCCATCTACGAAGGGAAGCAGCACCCGCACAGTTACGGGTTCCGACCATTTCGCGGCACACACCACGCCATTGAGAGAGTCCGCTTTCTCATTGGCAGACACCGCTATGAATGGATCGTCGAACTCGATATTAAAGGATTCTTCGACAACGTAGATCACGAAATCCTGCTCAGCCTTTTGCGACGGACGATTCATGATCGCCGACTCACACGAGTCATCCGCAACATGCTAAAAGCGGGACTGATTTACGAAGGAGAATTTGAGGAAACTGAACTGGGTACTCCGCAAGGCGGGGTGATCAGTCCAATTCTTGGAAATATTTATCTGAATGAGCTGGACAGATTCATTGGAAGCAAGTATGAGTTTCTTTCACCTTACGAGCGGAGTAAGTCGAAAATCCCCTGCTACATTGTCCGGTATGCAGATGATGCGGTAATTCTCTGTAGAAGTAAGGAGCACGCTGAACTGCTGAAGGAAGAGATTGCACAATTCCTTCAGGAGAAGCTCAGGCTCCAGTTGTCCCCAGAGAAGACACTCGTCACACATGCAGATGAGGGGTTCGACTTCCTTGGATTCAACATTCGACGATGGACGCGGCAAGGAAAGACACGAGTTCTTGCCAAGCCGAGTCGAAAAGTGATTCAACGGTTCAGAGACACATTAGCTAAGGATTCGAAGGCACTACAAATAGCACCTGGCACAGCTGCCATTGCGCTCCTAAACAAAAAGATTCGAGGATTTGCCGAATACTTCCGACGAGGGAACGCAAAGGACACTTTCCTTACCCTCGATTACTATCTCTGGTGGCTTGTGTTTCACAGGCTTAAACAGAGAACACGAGAACCACCAGGTGTTGTGGCTCGGAGATTTCAATACCGATACAATGAGGCTGCTAATCTACCGCACCACCGGAAGTCCACGGCGAAGAATTTTGGGTTTAGAGATGGCGACGGCAATGTGCATATGCTCGATAAGTTTGGACTCTACAAGATAGAGTATCCAGACAAGTGCTCACAAAAGAATCCCTATGTAGTCGAGGACCGAGAATGGCTAGATGGAAACCGAAAGCTCCGCGAAACGATGAAGGTACAACAGACCAGATTCATTCAGAGGCTATATGGACTGTCCAAGAATTGGGGGCATTACAGACAGCACATTATACAACGGCAGAACAACCGATGTAGTATCTGTGGATGCAAGCTGATGCGCCGAAATGTTCATGTCCATTACCTTCCAAAAACAGCAGGAGAACGCTCATCTCAAGGGGAATTGATACCAGACAATCTTGTTGCCTCGTGCGTTTCATGCTACAGGCAAATGCGACAGCAGCGCATGCGTAAGTAACCAAACCGGTCGTCCTAATACGTGCAAACACAACTACTTTGAATGGAGAGCCGGATGCGGTGAAAGTCGCAAGTCCGGTTCGGGGAAGAGTCCGAGCGTCAAACTGCCCCCCTCCGGGGGCGGGTCGGCTCGGGCTTATTCTACATTGCACCTCAATGGAACGGTGCAATAGAGAACATATGCAGCAGATACATTGCCGGTGGTATAATTTTACTATTCGCCGAGAAAAATCGTTCTGGCTTCGGTTTGCGTTGGTGCACCCAGGGAGGTATCAGTTTGAAGAAACTGATTTTTTGGACGCCTATTGGCGGTCTATTGATAGTGGTTGTCAATTTGATTCTGTGTGTCACCTTACGAAATTGGAATCTACTATTCGATGGTTCCCTCCCTGTCGGAGTTGTGATGATCCTTGCCTCGGCAATGAGCCTTTGGCTGCCGGCAGGTGTCGGCGGTGGTTCGATATTTACCAGACGGCGATTTCAAGAGCTTTATCACGATAACCCGCACGTCATAGAAACCCAAATCAGCATAGCAAACAAAGATGCCGTTGGATTTCTATGTATTTCCGTTCCGAATATCTTAATTCCAATAATTATTTGGTTCATTCTACGCAGACCGTGACTTGTCTTACAAGGCAGGCTCTCACTCACTCTGTAGAGGTGCAAAGTACCGTCAGATTAGTATGCAAAGTACGGGGAGGATGCACCTTGAGTTGATGCTCAGTAAACTAGTTATACCATTATCTCCTTGGAAAGGGAGGCATTATAATGCGTCATCGGTTCACGTCAATTACACTAGGAAGCTGTTTTGCACTTTCGCTTATGGTGTCAGGTTGTACTACGCAGCACCCCCCAACATCACCAGCCCCTTCTACTAGCAATCAACAAGACCTTTCCATTCTCAAAAATGCCCTGACATCTGCAAGTCAACAAAAATACACACAGATTCAAGTATCAGGTCACTCATCGGTCCCTCAGAGCTATCTTGGAACAACATTGCCGAGCCAAATCCAACAAACGATTCAAGTCGACGGAGTGACAGCGAAGATTGAGCAAGACAGCGCTCCAAGAATTTACGAGTCCGCAAACGTGCTCTTCTACGCACAAGCGGGCCGTTGGAAGACGGTCAGTCTACCAGAACCGGGAGGAAGTTCGTCAGGGTGGAGCAACTGGAGTGTCAATCAAATTCATTCATTGTTCAAAACGTTTGAGGTACAGGAAGCGGGAGCCAATAAACTTATGTTCACGATTGTTCCTGTTGATTCATATCGCGCAACATTTTTTAGTGTTGTGTCACAGGCGTTGCATCGGGTGATGGTTGGACAAGACCCGTACATCTGGACATTGTCGACCCGCTATATCAGCTATTCAGGTGTTCCCTTCAACAATGAAGCGGTAAAACTCACATTGACCAAAGAACAGGGTTCGTGGGTTGTGACGGATGGAACTTGGAATATTGCCTATGCAAATAGTCCATCAAAACCGACAAAGATTGATCTCAGCGAATCCTACCAACATCAACCTATGCCTGTGTCCATACCGAATAATGTACTTGACGGAGGTAAAATCAGCCTTGGGACAAGCGGTGCAACCAGCAAACATCCTGATAGACAGATTATTTCATTGACCCCATTGAATGCGCGTAGTATCCCAGACTTCTACACCTCTTTAAACGCTTATAAAATGACGTATTGGAGTCAAAACATTCCCGTCGTCGCATATGTTTCGGTGCCACAACAGTCGGGCAGCTATCCCCTGTATGTGCAGTGCCATGGAGGATGGGTTACGCCCGTTCCGATCACGCATGTGAATACATTCGGCGTTGGACCCGCGGCGCTTGGGTTTGCCCGCAAGAACGCCATTACGGTTGTCCCAATGTATCGCGGATACGGAGACAGCGATGGACCAGTTTCTGGAATCGCAGAAAACGCCACGGACACGATAAACGCCACTAAAGCGATCCAGTCCAGATACAAAGTGATCAAAGGTCATATCTATCTGGATGGAACTTCCATGGGCGGGGGTGTCGTACTCAAGGTGGCTAGTGAACAATCGGATATTCGATCAGTGATTGCGACGAGTCCCTACGTCGGCGCCAATGTGTTCACGCAGTGGTACCTGTCGAACCAACAAAGCGCAATCCCACATACCAAAGGAATATATATTGCGATAACAAACGATTATGGTCCGTTCGATCCCAGCCAGCCTATCTATCAGGAGGAATCCATTAATTATCGGAATATATCCGCTCCGACTTTGCTACTGCAAGGCACCGGTGACCAAACCATTCAATGGCAAACGGTACAAGCCCTGTATCACGACATGAAGGCAGATCACAAACCGGGTTCGATTCGATCTCGTGAAAGGCGCAAACCATGGGTTTACCGGTTCGTTTGACTCTGTTCGTGGCGACGCAATTGTGCTTTGGTATGGGAAGTACGGCGAGGGTGCATCGTAAGTTAATGTTTTGGAGGTGAGACAATGAAAAAAGCTATGGTCATTTGCTTGGGATTTGGTTCGAGTACGGGCGATGCGTGGAAATACTTTTACAAGGAAGGCGTTCTAAGAAATGTATCAAGATCAACCTGAAAAATCCAGAAAATAAACAAGAAAGCTCGAAACCTCGTCGGCTTATGTTGTGTGCATTGGGCTGCCAAATTTCATCCTTCCAATTGTCAGTCTGCACTGAAGTACGTTCCACGAGAGCCTGCGGAACAGGATTGGGTTGTGTTGTGTGACCCAGAAGGCAAAGGACCGAATATGTCCTTGCAGGCTAGAGAGCGAGGGAAGTGGCGAAGCAGTTGGATGCACCTTGATTTCTATAAATATGAATACGAGGCTCGGTCTATGCTCGGGACATCAGATGTGAATTAGTGTCACTCCCGAGTTCAGGCAGTTGTGTACTCCTCAGCGGGTCGAGCTGCTGGAGCATGTCATCGAGAAGGTTGAGCCCTTCCTCGAGAACCTGTACAGGGACCTAGGACAACCTTTCATCATCCACGCAGACCTGCACTTCTGGCTGACTGCCGGTGCCAGAAGGTATCACGGTGATTGCAAGAATGCGGTACATTTAGGTCAGAAGAGCTGACGGAGGAGAGGTTGGGGATGAAGTGGTCCAAGGTGCGTGAAAGCTTCCCGAATCAGTTCGTGTTAGTCGAGGAGCTAGCGTCGCATATCGAAAACGACAGGGTGTACGTGGATGATGTTGCGGTAGTACGTGCCGTACCTGATGATGAGGCTACAAGACACTCCACTCGAACCTCGTTAATTCCAGCAACAGCGCTCTTTTCAGTCAACCATAAGTGCTCCAGTACTTGAAACACACTCCATTTGTTCGGTCTTTGTATTGGCATCTCAGCGGAGTTCACCTAAGCGACCGATTGCCAAATTTTACGACGTGCCTTCTCTACTTCCGACAGACTGTGCATCTTTTTCATCGCTCCCTCGTGATCTAACTATCGCTAGTTAGTTAGAAGTCAGTTTTAGCAACCCTGGGAAAGACGGCGATCATTTCAACTTCCACTTGTCCATCATGAACTAGGTTCCCTATTGGAACTAAGGAACGGGCAGGATACGGCTCGTTAAAGTATTCTTTGTACAATTTGTCCCCTTCTGAGTAGCAGTCCACTTAGGTGTAGCCATCCATTTGCAATGACACCTTGAGGACATGCACCGACAGGCAAAGGTGCTTGGGAGGTTTCAACTCGTCTTCTAATTGTATTTCTCTCCCTTCAGATAAAAATCGAAATTGCACTGTAAACAAGCATCAACCCCATGACCACATTAAACGGGGTCTGATACTTCGTAAGAAATCGTTGAAATCCCGCGCCGAACACTGCCCAACAAGACGTAGCGACAAACCCCACGAATGCAAGACAAAGAGAAAAAAGCATCAACATAAGGTCTGATTTGTAAAATGGAATAACAAATGTAGAAATGGCGGTGATTCCGTAAATAATTACTTTTGGATTGATGAACTGTAGGAAGAGCCCAGAGAAAAAGGAGTTGGATTTCAGTTCACCTCTACGTTCTGATTTTGGTTTCCCTTTCACTATCTTGATGGCGAGATACAGCATGTAGATTGAGCCTAAAATTGCCATGACAAGTTCGATCTTGGGGATGAACTGAAAGAGAATCAGATTGAAATAGCTGCTCAACAGCATAATTACGAAAAATCCTGCTGTTACACCGAGGATAAATTTCAATGTCTTAAAGAATCCGTGCTTGTTCGCATTCGCCATCGACATGATGTTGTTAGGTCCAGGTGTGAAAGTTGTGACAAACACATAGGACAGGAACGGGACAATGTGCATAATGGCACCCCCAAGCGGTATGCTATAGTTGAACAGGTGTGCTCTTTAACGGTATGTGCGTTATGATTATACATTTGTGCTTTATGCAATACAACAGGGGGGGTAATGTGGAAAACATTGTCGCGGTGCTTGGGCACAATTTAAAAGCCTATCGAGAAGATAGGAAACTTAGCTTAGACAAAGTGGCGGAACTGACAGGAGTCAGTAAAACGATGCTCGGGCAGATTGAACGAGGCGAATCGAGCCCAACTATCACAACCGTTTGGAAAATTGCCAACGGATTAAAAACTTCGTTTACCGCACTGCTTCAGAAACCGCAAATTGAAACGGTTCTGATTCAGAAGCGTAACATGCAACCTTTATTGGAGGACGACGGGCGATATCGGCTCTATCCGTTTTTTCCGGTTGAAACGGATCGACAATTTGAAGTGTACACGGTGGAACTGGATGGCGGCGCCACACTTCACGCGGAACCGCACATGGAGGGAACTCAAGAGTTTATCACGGTTTTTGATGGCGTATTGACTGTGTCAGTAGGTGAAAGTGAGTTCACCATAAACAATGGAGATTCGATTCGTTTTCGAGCCGATGAACCGCACGTTTATAAAAATGCTGGGGATTCTATAGTTCGAGTTAGCATGGTGATTTACTACCCGGGTTAATCACCAAAGTCAGGGTGGGCGGCCCATTCAAATCAACCTCTCTATTACCCTGGGCGAACACGAATTGGTTGTCGCTCAGCGGTTGACCTAGTAAACGCACTGGTGACCGTGGATCTTGCAATTCCCATAGCTAGGTGACTATCATTGGCACAAAAAGTCAGGCACAAACCACGTCATTTAAATTGAATTAGGTGGTTTTCTCCATGAAATGTAATTGCTTCACGACGAAATCTGGAACCCGATTTACTTGGAGAAACGGGTGCGCACATTTGGCATCCTGCTTATGGACGCCAGGATAAACATGCGCTAGTGCCCTTCGGCACCTTTTCGGCAATCGGGTCGCGACGTGCAATAAGTGTCCTACCAAATTAAATTGATAGAGTCTGCCACTGCACTACACTACTGTCTGAGTGAAATGTTTCTATAGGGTTCAATCGATATCACGGAATCAATTAGAGGATACGGTGATGGAAGGAGTTGGCGAAGTACTGTGGATGATGTCAGGGTTTCGGATTCCATCAAGATTGCCGGTGAGGGGGATCCTGTAGTTTTTCTCCACGGGGGCCCGGGCCTTAGGGATTATGGGGTGTTGTTACAATCGGAATTGGCAGAGTGGCGCTTGATCCACTATCAACAGCGGGGGCTCGCGCCATCACCCACCACTGGCCCATTTACGGTAGAACAACACTTTGAAGATCTCATTTCTGTTCTTGATGCACAAGGTATGGACCGTGTCATTTTACTTGGTCATTCATGGGGATGCAGCTTGGGTTTATATACAGCAATCGTAGCCCCAGAACGAGTTGCGGGCTTGGTGCTTGTGGATCCGCTTGGCACCGATGGAGATGGTGGTGCGTCCGCCATGAACCACACTTTGACGGAAAGGCTCTTACCTGCCGTACGTCCGCAGGCGAAGGAAGTAGACAAGAGACTTTCGCTTCCGCAGCCCACGGATGAAGACGGTACGGAATATCTCGCGTTGCGCTGGCCTGGGTATTTTGCCAGCCCAGAGAACGCCCCTCCGTTACCCGCCGACTTTGCTTTTAGTCTCACATGCAATGTTCAAACGATGACATCATTGTTAGAACATATGGCTGGAGGCACGTTTACCAGAGCTCTTTCGGCACTTCATATGCCCGTGGAATTTGTTATAGGGAAAGAGAGCCCAATTCCAACCGAAGCATCCCAGTCGACCGCAGCGATGTTACCTCACGCTAACACTACAATCGTTCCCAACGCGGGTCACTTGCCATGGTACGAGCGCCCCGGATGTGTCCGTGAGGCTCTGGAACGACTCTCAATCAAGTGTGCACTATAGTTCCTGAAGTATCTGCGGCTTGATGTTCAATGTTCATGTTCCACGTAAGAATTTTACATGGACTCCAGCCTGATTTCGCAGGGCTAAACGCATTGCCCATCGCTTTATACGTGTAGGACGACGCTAACGAGATTCCAAACCGGTCGTCCTAATACGTGCAAACACAACTACTTTGAATGGAGAGCCGGATGCGGTGAAAGTCGCAAGTCCGGTTCGGGGAAGAGTCCGAGCGTCAAACTGCCCCCCCTCCGGGTCGGGTCGGCTCGGGCTTATTCTACATAAGCGGTAAATGATGTGCCCCTGGTTGGGGCACGTCTATCACTCACTTTTCTAGGCGCGACCGACGCCTTGGGGATTAATTGCACGGATCACGAACAGCGACAAAATTGTTGAAATGGCAATCAAGCTCAGGTTTAAAACCATGGGAAAAGTATAGTTTGTCTGAAAGAGGGAACCTGCTATCCATCCTACTGGAGTACTTAGCAGGAGAATCAAAGCAGTGACGAAACTGTTTACACGCGCTCGCTCCTCGCTTGGGATAATGACTGACATGATTGACTCAGTCAAAGGACCCATGACGGCGAGAGCAAAAGCCTCGCAAACGGCTGAGAGAAACACTATCCATAGCAAGTTGCCTCCGAACGGTTCCCCAACTAATAATGCGACTATACCTATTGAGTGAAGACCAAGTCCAACAAAAAGCGGATAGCGGACTGACCGAATGTTGATACGTGGCACAACGAACAGGAAAACCGCAAGTGTAGTTAAAGAAGACACTAACGGAAACACAGAAAGCATAGCATTGCTCACGTCGTATACTTTTGTTACGAATAGTGACCAGAACGTGATCTGCACTGTGCTAAAGCTTGTCAGCATTGCCATTAGCATGACACACAAGAACAAACGTGGTTTGCGGAGTTCCGAAACGAATACGCTCCAACCGCGAAAGGTCAGAGTGAGGACAGATTGCCCTGCACATTCTTTGATACGCCGTTTTCCTGTTGAACTCTCACCTGACAGATAATACTGCATGACAAACCTCATTGTCATCATTACCATGGCGAAGATGTATATTGCTCGCATGGTGGGAACCAAAGTGAACTTGTCGATGAGGATACCGGTTACAGGCGAAACGAATCCCGCAACCAATCCAGTTAAATTAATCAGCGTCCATATGTTTACAAGACTATCCGTATCACCGTCTTCGACAATGATGCAAGCGAAACAGTTCCCTGTCACTTGCCACATGCTATTAAAGACAACCGCTAACATAAAATAGAGGTAGCCATGCGCGATTGCCCAAAGCATACAGGGAATAGTCCAGCTTAGTAGTCCGAATGCTAACATGGTTTTGCGTCTACCGTATTTATCAGTGATTGCTCCCGATAATAATGCCCAAACGAGTTGCATGGCGAGTCCAACACTGACCGTCGTTCCAATCTGTTCTCCATGTAACCCGATTGAGACCATGTAAACCGATACGAACGGCATAAGCAAGTTGTTCGGGACTGACCAAAGAGGTTCAACAACTACCGCGGCTCTTTGGTTACCTTTTAACGAACGCAAAGTTCTCCACAAAGGATGGGTATATTTCATTTTGGGTATCTCCTTTAATTTTTGGTGGCATCAACTCCTTCCAACAAAAGATCACCCGTGAAATATGAATGTCTGAAGAAATCCTCACTCCACATAGTCATGTCTCCAATCCGACCTACGATTACACACTCATCTCTACTGTAACATTATTCAATGTTTGCATAACTAGCAATAGCCTTGCTACAGAAACCTTGTTTGTCGGACGGGGCTGATGCCGAAGAAGGATTTGCTCCCATGTGTGCATAAATATCAAACGAGGACTTTTCTGGGGTGTGTCATTATCGGGCAGCATAGAGGGAGTAACATGCAATAGCGCCACGTTTAGAAATCTGAATAGAGAGTCGAGTTTTATCACAGAGAGAGTATAATCTGCCCCAGTGAACCATTGTTTATACGTCCAAAAGTAACAGATAAGGATTTTCCAACAGACGTTTGATATCATTGATAAATTGTTGCCCCAGTGCGCCGTCAATTATGCGGTGATCGAAACTTAACGAGAGCGACATCATTTGTCCGACTGTAAATTCTCCATCGCGAATCACAGATTTCTCCGTGATGCGGCCGACACCAAGAATCGCGACCTCAGGGTAGTTGATAATCGGGGTGAAGAACATACCGCCAGCGGAACCGATATTCGTAATTGAGATGGTACTGCCCTTCATCTCGTTCGGGGACAGCCTCCCACTTCGGCCACGTGTCGCGAGATCGTTAATCTCTTGTGCGATATCCCACATGTTTTTCTTACCAGCGTGTTTCACGACCGGAACGAGAACACCACGGTCCGTATCTGTCATAATGCCGATATGATAGTAGTGTTTCAGTACAAGTTCCTGCTTCTCTTCGTCATACGACGAGTTCAACTGAGGGCGGCTGCGCAAAACGGCAATCAGTGCCTTCACGATGAACGGAAGATAAGTAATCTTAACACCGCGAGCCTCGGCGACAGGCTTGACTTCTTCGCGCAACTCGACGAGTTTAGTTACGTCGACCTCGTCCATCAGTGTCACGTGAGGTGCCGTGTACTTACTCTTGACCACCGTACGAGCAATCGCCTGGCGGATCATCGGCAATGCTACGCGCTCTTCGATCTCTTCGCCGCTGACCTGAGCAACCGTCGAGAACGGCGTTGTGTGAGCGGTCGCTAAGCTCAACGAATGAGTTGGAGCCGCTGTCGTTCCTTTCGTGAAGCAATCAATATCCGCCTTGGTTACCTTACCGTTGTATCCCGTTCCATGGACTGACGCGATATCTACTCCTTGCTCTCGAGCATACCCACGTACGACTGGCGTTGCCAGAATGTCGGCTGCAGCGTTTTTTGCCGGAACTGGCTCTGGCGCTGGAACAATAGCAGATGCCGAACTTTGTGCAGCGGGAGTGGGTACATCCGCCGGGGCAGATGACGATTCGCTACCTCCGCCTGCGCCAGGCGATGATTGTACGTCGCCTGCAACCTCGAAGGTGAGAATTATATCTCCAACGACGCAAGTGCTGCCTTCCGCGACCTTGATTTCGACGATTTTGCCACTCACCGGAGACGGGAGCTCAACGAGGGCTTTGTCGTTCTCCACTTCGGCAATTGCATCGTCTTCCTGAATGGTGTCTCTTGGTTGGACGAGCCATTTGCTGATTCGACCCTCGTGCAGGCCCTCCCCGAGTTCCGGGAATCCAAGTTCAAATAGTGGCATATAGTTACCTCCAACCTAAAAACGCATAACTTTGTCTAGCCTTCACAATGTACTGCGCGTTAGGAGCTAATTATCCTAGATCATACCGAACGATAAACCGCATCCGTGGACGTTACACGTAGCTTCGAGATGGAAATGGTCAATTGACCCAGCGATCTCTGCGCTAGCACCGGCGAAAGACGCCATTCCGAACAAGGTGAACCATCACGAAGGATGATCTATCCGTTTGTGCTCAGCGCCAACAAGCGTTTTAGGTTGTCATCGATAAATTTATTATTATCGGCGCTGTTGATTCCACGACCGGCAAAATGGCCCCAAATTGACTCTATCGGATTAAGAACAGCATTAGGTATAAACTTAGCCTCGTATTCGTTATCGTCAACCGTGCAGAAGAGATCCGTACTCCCTGGCATGATGCAGGCAAGCGCTTTAATATTTTTGAGCGCCGCTTCGAAGTCTCCGTTATAGCAGGGGTTTGCGCTAATATCTGCAAATTGTCCAGTCCATAACATAGCCAGAACATTGTGCGGGTCCATCTTCATAAAGCTATCTTCCCAGACGCCAGCCACAAAATCCGCCAATGAGTCATATCCCAGTTCACGATAAAGTTCCTCTCTGTAAAATGCCTGTGATAAGCCCCATCCCGCATACACACGGCCCACAGGGCGCATGTCTGCAGAAGTCAACTGATTTAATTTACTTGAATCGAAGTCTACTGCGGCCATGAGTGGAGCTTTCATGCCGTCCAAGACCACAAACGTATGGGGCCAAGTTCTAGCTGTTCCAGCGAAAGGTGCAATTCGTTCCACCATGTCAGGATAACTTGCTCCCCATTGGAATGACTGAATGCCTCCCATTGACCATCCAACTGCGAGAGCAATCTTTTGAATGCCGAATTTTTCGGTAACGAGTCGATACTGTAAATTAACGTTATCATAGATGGTTACATGTGGAAAATTTTCTCGGTCGAATGGGGGACGTGTGTTACTGGGAGATGAAGATAATCCGTTGCCCAGCAGGTTTGGAACGATAATGAAATATTTCCGCGGATCTAGTGCCATGCCGTCCCCAATGAGCCATTCATTCTGAACATGCTGGTCGCCAAAAGCAGTTGGATAGACGATGACATTATCTTTGTTTTCATTTAATCTTCCATAAGTCTTATAAGCAAGAAAAGCGCTCGGTAACGTCACTCCTGATTGCAAGGTAACGTCACCTAAATCAAAAATCTCATAATCCATCGCGTGGTCGCTCCCATCAAAATTAAACCGGACATGTAAACCGCGTTTCTTGTACTTAAATATAGGCCTGTGATACGTTCAATAAAAGTGAATGAAATTGAAAGTTGTATTCATTAATATTGAAAGTAAGAGGGGGTTCGCATGATGGAATTGCGTCAACTGATTACGTTCCGCACGGTTGCATCAACTTTAAATTTCAGTCGAGCTGCGGAAGTGCTGAGCTACGTCCCCTCCAACGTCACGATGCAGATAAAAGCATTGGAGGATGAACTTGGGGTTCATCTCTTTGACCGCTTGGGTGCATATTCCGGAATCTCTTGGACAGGGATTCCGTTAAGTCTTGGACGTTAATTCCGAAAACTCTCGGCTCTCCCGCAATTTTGTTGATTGTACTATTTACTCTATTGACAAAATTCACATAATGGTATAAAAGATAGGCGATCAATGTCGACGTCCGTGCCGACACACGGAGGTGTTTCCATTGACCGCGCTACCTTACATAGATATTTTACCCTCTTTTGACGCGGTTCGGGTTGTGAATATTCGCGTTACTACGGACAACCATATCTTGATTGTGTGCGAACCAGCACGTCCGAATGTTGCATGTCCTAAGTGTGCGCGTTTGAGTCAGAAGATCCACTCCAAACGCTTACGTACTCTTCATGACTTGCCCTGCTTTGGTCGGCCAGTGGAGCTTCTTCTTTCGTGTCGATGCTTTCAGTGTGAGAATCCAGACTGTGAGTGTAAATATTTTACTGAGCAGTTTCCAGGTCTATCTGTCCGATACGGCCGGCGGACCTGCCGTGCTCAGGATTGTCTGGTTGCCATGGGTGTGGAGTGTGGCGGCGAAGCTGCTGAGCGACTCGGTTCGATCATTGGGTTGTTTTGGAGTGCTGACAGTTTCCTTCGAGCTGTTAGAAGGCAGCCGGGACCAGAGATACCCACCGATTTAACGGTCTTAGGTGTGGACGATTGGGCGATGCGCAAGGGACAGCGATACGGAACACTCTGCTACGACGTGAAAAATCACCTTCCTGTCGCATTGCTTCCGGACAGAGAAGCCCCAACCCTGACCAAATGGCTGACGGAGCGGCCTAATCTCCCAGCAATTGTTACTCGAGACGGTTCCCAAACATATCGCGGTGCAATCGACCAAGGTGATCCGACCGCCATGCAAGTGGCGGATCGATTTCATATCAAGCATAACTTCCTGGATGCGGTCGACGATTGCGTGAAGAGACTGCTCCACAAGCATCCACCAGAGATGAACTTGACTGACAAAGAACCGGCTACCGATTCCGAGATTGGAAGTTCTCCGAATGATAATGACGAATTGATGTCGAATACACTGGCTCGAAAAAAGGCGCTGTGGGAACATGTTCATCGACTGAGTACGCAAGGAATGACCCGTCGTGCCATTGCGACCAAGCTTGGAATTAGCCGTTCAACGGTGACGAAATATCTTCAAAGTGGGATACCAGTCGAGCAAAGATGGAGTCATCGAAAACTCGACCCGTTTCTGGCCTATTTAAAGTCACGGTGGGAGTCTGGGTGCCATAATGCCAAACAGCTTTTTGCGGAGATACAGGCGTTGGGTTTCAAGGGTAAGTATTCCCAGATGGCAGCACACTTGTCGACTTGGCGGGAATCTACGCCAAAGGTGAAGTCCGTTCAGTCTACCTCCGTTTGGGAATGGGTAAAAAGATGGGTTCGGAAGGACGACAAACTGGAGCCTGAGACCCAAGGCGAATTAACCCGTTGGGTTGACAGTGAGCCGTCCGTTAAAGAAGCCTATGAACTGACCCGGGAATTTGAGCATCTGTTTGACACTCGGGACATCAACCGTCTTAAAATGTGGCTCTCCAAGGCCGATGAGTCAAACGTTCCTGAGCTTCGTAGTTTCGCGCATGGATTGCAAAGAGACGAGAAAGCAGTAACTGCCGCCCTGATGGAGAATTGGAGTAACGGTCCAGTCGAAGCCGCTGTGAACAGCTTGAAGACCGTGAAGAGGCAGATGTTCGGCAGAGGAAAGCTCGATCTACTCGAGAAGAGATATCTGTATCTAGCGGTGCGCAGAAATGCAGAAGAACGGAGAACCCAAAGTACTCAGAGTAGCCATGTGACACAAGTACCAGTGTCATCTGGCTAGCATATGTACAGAGATTCACAGACATCACTCAGTGGAAACTCCGCTCAGCCTAGCTCTGGCACCGATAAAATTGCTTCACTCAACAAAATTGCGGGAGAGCCAAACTCTCGGCCCTCTATTCCAATAACTCTTGGACACCCATTCCGAAAAGTCTTGGACAGATAATCTCCTCGTTCAAGGCCTTCCCACTTCGCTCCTCCAAATCGTCTGTGTGGGCTACCAAATCAAGCAGGGAAATTACCCCTTTTGTCGGATCTTGTTGTATCCGCGAAAGGAGGCACTGTCTTGGCTGAATGGAGGTTGCCCATGCCAAAGCTCAAGGAAATCTTACGTCTGTACCATGAAGGAGGAATGAGTCGTCGAGCTATCGCCGCCAGTTTAGATATCTCACGTAGTACCGTCACCAATGTTCTAACTCGTGCTGAGACAGTTGGCGTTGGTTGGCCGTTACCTTCCGAGTTGGAGGACGAGTCCAACCTGGAATCCACGTTGTACCCCGCTGTCACGGGTCGACCGCGAAAAATTGAAGAGCCAGACTGGAATTACGTGCACCAGGAACTACGTAGGAAAGGCGTCACCTTACAGTTGTTGTGGATCGAGTACAAACAGGAGCATCAGGATGGATACCAGTACAGCCAATTCTGCGAACATTATCGCCAATGGAAAAAGAAGCTAGATATATCCATGCATCAGCAGCACCGCGGTGGTGAAAAGATGTTTGTGGATTACGCAGGACAAACGGTATCAATCATCGCCCCAGACACTGGGGAGATCCGGGAGGCGGAGATCTTCGTTGCTGTGCTTGGAGCCAGTAATTACACGTACGCGGAAGGACAATGGTCGCAGAGCCTCGGAGATTTCATTGGTGGACACGTGAATGCCTTTCAGTACTTTGGCGGCGTACCCCAACTCATCGTTCCGGACAATTTGAAATCGGCAGTTAAGAAGTCAGACCGTTATGAACCCTCTACAAACCGAACCTACGCTGAAATGGCGCGACATTATGGCTGTGCCGTCATGCCAGCACGGCCCTACCGACCGAAAGACAAGCCGAAGGTCGAGGCGGGCGTCAAGATCGTCGAGCAGTGGATTCTCGCAGCCCTGAGAAATCGAAGGTTCTTTAGTCTTGGGGAGTTGAATACTGCGATTCATGACGCCTTGGAAACGCTCAACAATAAGCCGTTTCAAAAGCTGAAGGGCACGCGCGCATCCCTGTTTGCCGCCGTGGATAAGCCGGCCCTCCGAGCGCTACCGGCCATCCCCTACGAGTTTGCTCGTTGGGTTCAGGCCCGTGTGGCTCCAGACTATCATATCGAGGTCGACAAGAACTACTACAGTGTGCCCTATTCACTGGTGCGAGAGTACGTGGATGTACGCATCAGCGAAAAGATTGTTGAGGTGTTTTTGCGTGGAAAACGGGTTACGAGCCACGTTCGAGAAACACATAGCAAATACAGGCACATCACTGAACCAGCCCATATGCCAAAGTCCCATCTGGCGCACATGGAATGGACGCCAGAAAAGTTTATCAACTGGGGCAAAACTTTCGGACCATACACAGCCACAGTGACAGAACAGATTTTGCATCGAAAAGCGCATCCTCAACAGGCCTACCGCTCCTGTCTAGGGCTACAGGCTCTCGCAAAAAAATATAGCAGAGAACGAATCGAGTCAGCTTGTGCACATGCGGTTTCCATCAATGCGTGTACGTATCGTAGCGTGAAATCCATTCTCGAAGCCGGCATTGATCAGGTGACGTTAGACCTCGACACCGATAAACCCACGCCGATTCATGAAAACGTTCGTGGGGCTGCGTACTATAGCTCCAGTTTTTCAACCGGGAAGCCAAACTAGTTCGAGTATGAACGGGTGCCGGTGTTCGGGTGCAACGGACACCGGTCAACCCCATTAAAATCTCTTAGGGGGAATCTATCAATGCTCAGTAACCAAACGATTAACACACTTCGCCAACTTCGACTCAACGGCATGGCAGACGCCTACTCTCGCCAACTCAAGGATGCTCACGCCGCAGAACTGACCTTTGACGACCGCCTTGGACTCCTGGTCGACCATGAATGGACGCTCCGTCAGAACCGCCAGTTATCTCGGCTGCTCCAAGCCGCTCATCTCAGGGTTCAGGCGGCGCCGGAAGAGATTGACTACCAAGTACCCAGGGGCTTAGACCGCTCACTCATCCAACAATTGCTCACAGGCCAGTGGCTGACAGAACGACACAATTTACTGATCTCCGGCCCCACAGGTCCTGTGTCATGGTACTCCTCCTCGCTATTTGGCCACTCGAAAGGTCTAATCCCCAGTGAATTGCAGCTAAATTTCACCGTCTTCGTGTAAGTTAGTGCTGTCACCAGAAGAATTAGACCTTTTGCAAATGGGGTTGAAAGTGCTCAGCCAAAAACCTACTCAATTGGCTAATACCCTTGTTCACTAGAATCGCTTATCTACATCAAATCTTAGATCGTTCGAATTTGCAATATTTGTCCTATTCCTGTTCAGAGAAAGGGCACTTCTGTCGGCGCTAGCGGAACATGAAATCGGTATCCCCTTCGCTTACCATTTTGAACATAGACAGCGGGCAACAGTCCACTGCGCATGCGATTCAATACGGTCTGTCTCGTACAGTTCAGACGATCCGCAGCTACTCTTAACTCAACCCAATCCACAGATGGCTCGTTCACCAGCCGTTCCCGTAGATGGTCGGTAATTTCAATCTGCCAAGGAGCCCCCTGGGCAACTTGCTGCCCTTGAATGAAACCCTCTCGCAACCATCTCAGCACGGTAGCAGTACTCACGCTTAGTTCGTCAGCAGCCTGGGCTACGGTATACATGTTTTCAGTCTCGGACGTGTTTGAATGGCCGGAGAAGACGGGAATGTTATAGTGATTTCTGAGTGAACAGACTCGGCCCGCGTTGAAATTGTTACCCTTTCCAGTGCGAATGTGTTGACGTACCAAAATCCGTGCAATCACATCATCAGGGTAATGAAGCGCTAAACGTCGAACAAGGTCGACCGTCTCCTCTTCTGTAGAATTTCCGTGATGCCCGACCTTATTGAGTGGGCTGGTAAAATGCGTGACAGCACCGCCCTCCCATTGAACCGTGCAACGGGCCACACGCTGCTCTTGATCAACAAGAACTACGATGCTCCTAATGAGTGTTCTAAGGAGTTCCTTTCGATCCCTATTGGTAGTTTGTGGTGAATTCCAGACCCTTTTCAGCCCCCTTCCCAGAGCATGTATCCGACTCTTTTCTTCGGCAGTTAAGGGATTATGTTTGCGGTCCCGACGCTCCTCAAGCAGCTTTTGTACGCGTTGCACTTCACGCAACCCTCGCTCCCAAGCTTTTTCCATCGTACGAGCAACCAGTCTGTTTTCCGGCTCAACTCGATCGTATTGCCGTTTGGCACGTTCAGCATCGTAAAGAGCCTTTTCAAGTTGCTTCTCAAGAAGTTTTTCCTCAGCAACATGTCTCATTTCGGCCTGCTCCATTGCTTCACCAATAATTGCTAATCTGGCGGGTGTTACGGTGTCAAGAAAAAGGCGAGCAACGTGCTGGTCCAAGCGCTTTCCGCCAAGTCCTTGACAGACATGCTCGGCCCCTTGCATTCTTTGTGCTTGGCCACAAATATATCTCTGCACGTTGCCACCTTTACCGCCATAAGAAACCAACATCCTGCGGCCACACTTTCCGCAAACTAGCAGCCCCTGAAGTAAGGCCGCTCCCTGCTGGGGGGAACCTGAGTTCCGGGGGCCTTTAAAGTTCCGACGTAGGAGTTCCTGGTTGGTAACAAAGGTATCCCAAGAAATATAGGGCTCATGATGATCGTGAATTACAATGGGCCATTCCTCGCGGGCCACCTGCCTGGCTTTCACCTGAAGCCGACCGTCTGGCCCTATAGACTTTTCATATTTAGTTCTACCGAACACAAAAGTGCCAGCGTATATAGGATTGGTCAGGATCCCGTGGATCGTTTTATAAGTGGGGAGTTTCCATGTTAGGCCCTTACTTGGGTGCATGACAGGAACTTGAATTTCTTCGGCCCGAAACCAGGTGAGCACCCGTCTGGCCGTTTTCAGTACAAGAAATTGTTGAAAGACCAGTTGGATGGCTGTCACAATCGCTTCATTACGCGCAACCACCACTTTGTCATCGTCATCATACTCATAGCCAGCCGGCAGCCAAGTTTTGAGTTCCCCCTTCTGAGCTTTATGCAATAAACCACCTTGCATCCGACTGCGAATGAGATGCAGTTCAGCCTCACTCATCGTTCCCTTTAACCCTAGTAGCAACCGATCATTGTACGACGAAGGATCGTAGACTCCATCCGAATCAGCGATCAGTGTATTACACATTGCACATAGGTCCAACAAGTGGTACCAATCCGCATTGTTCCGGGCAAGACGAGAGACTTCGAGTCCAAGAATGATACCAACATCACCGAGTCCGACGTCTGCAACGAGCTGCTTGAATCCGGCACGTCCTCCGTCCGCACCACTCTGCCCTAGGTCCTGGTCTATAACTAGAATCTGTGGTGCTACCCAGCCTAAGGTCTTAGCACGTTCAACTAACTCATATTGTCTTTGCTGGCTTTCTAAATGGCCAAGAACCTGCGACATTGTAGATTGACGAACATATACACATGCCTTTCGTTCCAATTGCCTGTGCGTGATTTTAGAATGGGCGTTATTCAAGGATGTTACGCCCCTCTCTGACGTGCTCTATTCGACACAGTAGGGCAGCAATGGCTCGGATTACCTTGATGCGACATTCTTCAGGGAGGGAGGCCCATTCCGGTGCGGATAAATCTACTTGATTTTCGTCCTCAAACAAACTAACCTGTCTCATGCAAGCTCCTCCTAACGATTGTGAGATTTGTTCGCGCAAATTCACTCTACGTTCGGAGGAGTTCTATTTTCAAGATGATCAACAAGCAACAGAAACTTGCGTATAGCCTCAATAGATGCAAGCAGGGCCGACTCATCTGATGTTACATTTTGACCAGATTGGGAATCGAACCACCTCGCCGGCAGACAGCCAATCGATTCGTCGGCTAATTGTACCTTGTAGTACGGCCCGTCCTTACATTGTTGTTTACCTAGTAAAAGAAACTCGTTTCCGTGTAAAGGGTGTCCTAGGAAGCTCATAATAACTTTCTCTTGCGAAATGTACTTATCATGTGCTGTGTCGTACCGGAGCGGGCAAAACCTTTCTAGCCTGTGCCTTGGCCACGGGCGCATGTAGGCTTGGCTTTAAGGTACAGTACCATCGGCTCTCTCGTCTCCTTCACCAGATGATGATGGCCAAAGGAGATGGTTCATATGGCCGCGTTTCCAAAGCACTTGCAAAGATAGACCTACTCATCTTAGATGACTGGGGCCTGGCCAACCTCTCAGCACCAGAGGCTCGAGAACTACTGGACATTCTCGATGACAGAGTACGCCAACATTCAACCTGTGTGGTTAGTCAAATACCAGTAGAACTGTGGTACGAACAATTTTCTGACTCGACTCTAGCAGACGCTGTGCTGGACCGCCTAGTCCACGACGCATACAAGATTCAACTGAAAGGGGAGTCGATGCGAAAGCTACTGAGTGGGGTAAAAAACGCTCCTGAGGGAGACAAAACTGTTGCAACGAACTAAGAAATTTGTTTAATTCAAAGTAATCCCACATGGACGAACGGAAAGTGTCCAAGAGTTTCTGGACTCACTGTCCAAGACTTTTCGGAACGACTGTCCACGACTTTCCGGATTCAGTGTCCAAAAGCCCCGGAATATGCACTTGGGCAAGCAGCTGGTTCGCACAACTGCAGGTAATCGCTTTTTAATTCATATCCAAAGCGTTCTAAACAAATTGGACGAAGCTCGTAGCGTTGTTCGTGATGATGAAAACAATCTAAGTGGCACCCTAACTATAAGTGCTAACGAGGTTCTTTGCGCCTATCGGCTTCCAGCGGCCTTTCACCTATTTCGTTCGCGCCATCCGGGTGTTCGTCTCATCTTCCACTCTGTTCTAAATCAACAACTTAAGCAAACCCTCTTTGATGGAACTGCCGATGTAGTCTTTATGTTGGACGAACCCATTCGCTCAACAGGACTTGAAGTGGAATCATTGATGGAAGAAACTTTCCGCTTTTTCGTTGCTCCAGACCATCCACTCGCGAAACGAACTGTGCTACAACCGGAGGATTTTCACGGAGAAGTATTTCTAACGAACGAAAAGGGTTGTACTTATCGAACCATGTTTGACCGCTCATTTGCGAAGGAGGGAACCGATAGTATTACGTTTTTGGAGTTTCAAAACGCTGAAGCTATTAAACAATGTGCAATTACGGGAATCGGTATTGCCTTTCTTCCCGAAATGGTAACAAAAGCCGAAGTGGAACGGGGCGTACTTGTTGCTCTTCCGTGGCAAATTCCGGACTTGCACGTATACACACAGATGTTATGGCATAAAGACAAGTGGCTATCACCAATCATATTATCGTTCATAGAAGCAGTAAGGGAGGTTATCGCTATAGAGGAGGAGAACCAAGCTGTTTAGCCTACAGCCTATTAAAACACCTATTCACCTATGTTTACTCTACCTCAACGCGCAACCGTTCGAACACAAGGTGTCATGATATTTCCAATCGCGTCAATGATAACGATTTCATTCAAGAGGTTATAAGGGCATCTAGCACGTACTCTACTTGCGCATAAGGGCTGCGACTTGAAAGTCGTCGGTAATCATGCGTTGCGAATCCGCCCGTCCAGAACTGCGGATGGCGTTTGGGCAACCGCATGCGGCAGTTCGTGAAATTATGGACGGTGGGTGGGAGACGATTGTCAGTGTGGAATCCCAAGATGAAGAAAGCGGCGACGGGACTGAGTGATTGTCTGTTCCAGTTTGTCGCGAATGCCAAGTTCTTCAGCCCTCGTTCGCGTGACGTGCGGGTACGCAGTTATTGCCATAGCTTGTGGGGAACCTGGGCATGATACAGCACTCGCTTCGCATGAAGGAGAGATTTGCGTGAAGGTACTTGTGATTGGCGCTGGGCCCGTTGGGCTGACGATGGCTTCTGAACTTGCTCGCCGCGGCGTGAGCGTGCGTATCATCGATAAATCTCATGCACCGTCGCAACTTTCTAAAGCGCTCGCAGTTCACGCAAGAACGCTGGAAGTATTCGAGCAAATGGGCGCCGTGGATGCGTTTTTGACGCGCGGATTTCGCGTAAGCGGCATGACGGCTTGGTTGGGACCGGGCAATCGCACGGCTGAAGTGAATCTCGCAAATTTGGATTCTCCGTATCCCTTTGTTCTCGACATACCGCAAAGTGTGACAGAGGAAATTCTCATCCATCACCTGAAAACGTTCGCGGTTGAAGTGGAACGGCAGGTAGAACTGCTTTCGCTGGCAGGGAAGGATGACGGTGTGACGGCAGTGCTTCGGCACTCAGATGGCCGCGAAGAAATTGTCCACACGGGCTGGGTTGTTGGATGTGACGGTGCACACAGCACGGTGCGTCATCAACTCGGGGTGAGTTTCGAAGGAACACCTTATCCAGACCTGTTTGCGCTAGCGGATGTGAAAATCCATTGGTCACTCCCGCAAGACCGTATTCAGATGTTCCTGACCACGGATGAACTGGTGGCTGCGTTTCCATACGGGGAGGGACGTTACCGACTGATGACCTCCATACATCCGACGAACGGAGACGAAAAGCTTCCGTTGGCCCCTACACTGGAGTGGTTTCAGCAGATGGTGGACAGTCGCTGTGGCGTTGCGGCAACGTTATCCGATGCCGTTTGGATGGATACGTTCCACTCTCATCTACGACACGCGAAGCAAACGCGATTTGGCCGTATATTTTTGGTTGGAGATGCGGCACATATTCACAGTCCGGCGGGTGGACAAGGCATGAATACGGGCATACAGGACGCCTACAACTTGGCTTGGAAACTGGCGCTGGTGGCTGAGGGCTCGGCAGTTCAATCATTGCTGGACTCATATCAAGTGGAGCGTTTGGCGGTCGCGGAATCAGTTCTGCGCTTATCAGACGGGCTTCTTCGTGGCGCAACATCGCGGAGCCGGGTGGTCAAGTTCCTACGAAATCACCTTGCGCCCATGCTCGCCCACATGAATGTCGTGCAGGAGCGAATGACGGGTCAACTCGCCGAGACTGCGATTCACTATCGTAGAAGTCCAATCGTCGCTGAACACTTCACGAGAGCGCCTGGAGCAGCGCGAAGAGTGCTGCGCGCCGGTGATAGGGCACCGGATAACATGCTGTCAGGTGCTCAGATTGGAGTCAAGCGATTTTACGACCTGCTCTCGAGCACCAAGCATCACCTCGTGATGGACTTGTCGACTGGTGTCCCATCAGCACTCGTTGAAGCACTCATGTCGTGGGGACATGTCCTGGAGCTCATGGGTGTAGAGCGCGAGATGACGGTTGACAAGTCTGGACTCAGCGGCCTCAACTTTCGCGTGATTCCGGACGATACGGCATCTTTTGCGAAGCGGTATGGTCTGGTACCGGGAAGTTTGCTGCTCATCCGCCCCGACGGATATATCGGCTACATCAGCGACACCTTAGATGCATCCCATTTGGTGGAGTATCTGACTCAAACCCTTGGCGCACTACCAACACGATAGAACGACTGGTTCCTGTGCAGCTATAGTCTTCAGCCGTACAAAAAGATTTCACGATGGGTGACCGACTTCCTAATTGCTCGCCGACCTTTACGACACCCCTCGCTGGCACTTGTTAACCGACTCTCTCAACGACACCCTGAAACTTACGTTGGTTTCCTAATAATTATTGTTTGACTATTGACAATAGCCCGTTTAGGGGGCATACTTCGTGCATAACTAACTTTTATCGGCGAACGAAGTAAGTGGGAGAAGTTGCTATGGAAGGTGCAAACAGCGTAGTACTTCGTGATTTAAACATGAACTCCATATTCCGCTTAATCCAACATCGTGGCCCTATCTCGAGAGTTGATATCGCGGAACAGACGGGACTCGCAGCGAGTACCGTTTCCGTTATCACCGGCGAGCTCCAAGGCAGTGGATTTATTCGAGAGTGTGGGTATGCAACGTCAACGGGGGGGCGGAGACCAAGACTTCTAGAGATTAATCCACAGGGCGGCTACTTCATCTGCGCAGACTTGACAGGTTCGAATATTGCAATAGGTGTGCTTGACCTCTCTTTTCAGGTGTTAAAAGAATGGTTCCATGAAAAGACCAACATGAGCGGGCAAAGCTTGTACGTCGAATTGGTCAAAGCCCTGTCTGAGGCTAGGGCTTGGTGCAATACGAAAGGTTTTAGCACCTTAAGCATCGGCATTGCTGCACCTGGTTTAATGGATTCGATGACGGGCAGAATTGTGTCGGCAACCAACCTCGACTGGCATGACCTGGATTTGAACGAGCTGCTTGAACAAGAGTTTGGACTCCCTGTCATCGTCGAAAATGATACCAACGCTGCCGCGTATGGAGAATTTCTGTACGGTGTCGAACACGAGGAAAACGCCGAAAACATGTTGTACGTCGCCGTCGGAACCGGTGTTGGCGCAGGACTTATCGTCCATCGCTCGCTCTACACGGGGTCCTCGGGAATGGCCGGTGAGCTCGGACACATCGTCGTCAAAGCTGGTGGCGACAGATGCAACTGTGGCAAGCGAGGATGCTTGGAAACTTTTGTTTCGGAGCCAGCCATGCTGCAGAGATATGTTCGCTTGACTGAGGAACAAGGCAACAAACAAGACAGCTCAGTTGGCGACAGTGCGAGTGTCACCATTCAAGGCTTGGCCAGGCGGGCAGAATCTGGAGATGGCGTGGCTATCGATGTCCTGCACGATGCGGGCCGGATGCTCGGAACTGTGGCTGGCAACACGGTGAACGTTTTAAACTGCGATAGTGTGGTGTTCGGCGGAGAAGCAGTGACAGGCAGTAAGGTCATGCTTGCGGCGATTACTGAGGGCCTGTACGAAGCGATGCTGCCGGGATTTGAGCGCAACCTCAAGGTCCGGGTGTCCTCACTCAACTCCACAGCTGCATACGTGGGCGTGGCCTACGCGAGCTTGACCACCGTACTCAATAAATATGGGTTTCAGGTTTCTCGATGACGCTGTGTTTCGAAGTCATCACGGCGACTTGAAATCGTTGCATCGATTTGACAGCAAGAGAGAGGTTCGATGCTTGAATGTCTTACGTAATCGGTCTCGACGTTGGTGGTTCAACGGTTAAGGCTGGGGTATTCAACGGAAGTTCACAGTCTTTCGGCGACATCCGGCTGAAAACGTATTCATCAAAAAATACCCGCGAGGAAATCATAACGAACATGGCAACAGCCGTTCGTCAACTGATGGAGCAAGCTCGGGGTCTCCGTATCGGACAGTTGGCAGGCATCGGCATCGGCGTACCGGGGTTCGTGAATTCACGCGATGGTGTTGTGATGCATGCCTCAAACCTGAGTCTTCACAACGTCAATTTGAAACAGTGGTTTGAGGAAGAGTTTTCGGTGCCTTGCGTCGTTCAAGGTGACGCACGAGTTGGTGCATTGGCAGAACGTGAATTTGGCGCCGCCAAGGGACGGGATTCACTGCTCTATGTCGTCATTGGCACAGGAGTGGGCTCCGGAATGATTCTAGACGGCAAGGTTTATGAAGGCGTGCATTCAGTTGCTGGTGAAATTGGCCACACTATTGTACAACCAGACGGAAACATCTGTGCCTGCGGAAAACGGGGTTGTCTAGAGACGCTCGTATCAGGACCGATGTTGATACGGGCATATCAACGACGCGTTGGGCCGCAGGAAATCACCGCCAAGACCCTGTCAGAACGCGCAACAGCCGGAGAACCGGACGCCGTCGCTGTCTTTCGCCAGGCTGCTCAGGATTTAGCTTTTGCTCTCTCGAATTACTGTACCATTCTCGATCCGTCGATTGTCGTCATTGGCGGCGGGGTGTCTCTGGCAGGGCCCGTCCTGTTTGAACCGCTGCGCGAATTTTTTTCCGTTTATGCATCTGCATTGGCTAGCAGGTCTATCAAGATTGTTCCCGCTCAACTCGGAGACCGCTCAGGAGTTGTGGGAGCGAGTCTACTTGTGAAAGAATTCCTTGCCAATACAGATTGAAAAGGGCCTTTAAAGGGGGTGACGAACGGCTCCATACGCTTTGTTGAATGCAACATTCTTTGATAGTGAATAAGGGGGAGAACAGTAGTGGGAGTTAAAAAAATCGGGAAAACGCTTTCGCCTTTCGCCATCGTGGCTTTGTCCGCTGCACTCGTTGCTGGATGTGGCACCACCACGACAAACCAGACTGCGAGCAGCGGCAACAACTCATCGCCATCCAACAATGCGCAGTCGTCCAGTACAAGCGATAAGGGGCCGCTCAAGATCATCATGTGGGTCAACCCGCCAGCCGTTGCGGCCGTCAAGAAGATTAACTCGGAATTCGAACAAAAGTACGGGGTACAAGTACAGCTGCAGACAACCGCGAATGATACAGCAGGTTATCAAACTGCGCAGCAAACCGCGGTCCAGGCTGGTACGGCAGACATTATGGCCATTCAACCGTTCAATCCGATGCCGCAAAAAATGACCAGCAACAATATGACCAACGTGCAGCAATGGGCGGCAAACAACGTCTTTATGCCCCTGAACAATGAACCCTGGGTCGCCAATTTCAGCGCCAGCGACCTTGGTGCAGCTGCGTACAACGGCAAGGATTACGGCATGGTCACTGGCGTTTACCAAACAGGTCTGTTCTATAACAAGGACATTTTTGCCAAGTACAACCTACAGCCTCCGACCACCTATAACGAATTCGTAAACGTCAGTAATGTCCTCAAATCGCATGGTGTCACACCGGTGTGGACTGGACTCGCAGGTGGCGCCACGTTGTATGTGCAGTTCATGATGGATCCATTCATGCAGTCTCTGCTGGCTCCGACCCTGGGTGATGCGAGTGCAAGTGCCGCGCTTGCCTCTGGCAAGGTTAAGTGGACAGATCCGGCTATGATCAAAGCGTTCCAAAGGGAACAAAACTTTGCGAAGAATTATTTAGAGCCAAACTATGCCGGGGAAAACTGGCAGCAGATGCCTGGCGACTTTGCTGCTGGCAAGGCAGCGATGTTACTTGACGGATCTTGGGACCTCTCTTCGGTGCTTCAAGCCAATCCGAAGATGCAGATTGGGTACTTCCCAATTCCCGGTTCAAACACCGCTTCGAACAATCAATCTATCGCGAACCCGGATTTGACATGGGTCGTGCTGAACAACAGCAAACACAAGGCCCTAGCAGAAGAATGGTTGAACTTCTTTGCATCCAAAGACATTTACAACCAGTACGTGCAGATGACCGGCATTTCGCCGAGTGAACAAGGAACGTACACGAGTGCCACAGCCACCATCATGGGCAAGTGGTTTGGTACGGGCCGGGTAATCAGCCAGACCCCCGATTGGATGATTCCGAGTGGCCCGTATTACCTGCAACCAACGAACTTCTGGAATGAGCAGTTGAAGATGCTGCAAGGCGGAATTACGCCAGACAAGCTCGCTCAGGAATACCAACAATCTCAAGATCAGGCTTCGAAATAAGTCCACGCAGACCGCAGTTTGGCGGGGCCTCGTGCCAGAGGCTCCGTTCCGGTCTCAAGTGCACGATATTATCTCAACGGTAAGGAGTAATCCCCATTGAGTAATGTGTTTAAAGGCCGACAAAGAACGGTCATCTATCTCACAATGATTCCCGGATTGCTTGTATTTGTGCTGTTTGGGATTGTGCCGTCAATTTCGACGCTCATCATCTCTTTCACAAACTTTACCGCCGTGCCTGGGCTGCCAACCACCTTTATTGGTCTCGCAAATTATGTTCACATCTTCGTGAATGATTCACAGGGCATCATTCAGTCGGTGAAAGACACACTCTTGTTTGCGGCTGGCGTGACCATTCTCCAGAACCTCCTTGGGTTGTGGATGGCAAATGCGCTGAGCAAAAAATTCCCAGGGGTCAGGTTTTTCCGAACGCTTGTATTTATGCCAGCAGTGCTCGGCGTGACCATTATCGGTTTGATGTGGACATTGATTTTCTCCCCGTCAGGCGGTCCGGCGGCATCGGTGCTGGGATGGTTTGGGACGTCGTCTGCCTTCTTCGGATCGACATCTTGGGCTTTGCCGCTCGTCATCTTTGTTCAGATATGGGCAAATCTTGGGTTCACGACAGTGGTTTTCATCGCAGGCATTAATACGGTACCAAAAGAACTCACGGAGGCAGCAAAAATCGATGGTGCGACGGGGTGGACTAACTTCTGGAGGATCACCTTCCCGATGATTGCCCCGAGTGTCACAGTCAACGTCATTCTCGCTGCTGCTGGGTCGCTTCGTACTTACGACCTGATTTACGTACTCACGGATGGTACCAACAATACCAATACGCTTGGTATGTACATGTTTAACACCGCCTTCCAGGGTTCAAGCAACCTCGGACTTGGTGCTGGTATTGGGGTGTTGCAGTTCATCTTGACAGTCGTTGTGGTTCTCGTCTTGCAGAAATATTTAACGCGCAGGGAGGAGGCAATGTCGTGAGTTTCCTCGGGGCCGACCTATCTAAGAACTGGCTTAGGTTGCTGATTACAACGGGGCTTATCGTGATTATCTTCTATTTCGGTCCGTTGATTTATGTCTTGAACATCTCCTTACAGAGCCAACAACAGTTTTTGATTCATTCGATGTCGATTCCCGCTCCGATTACGTGGAGCAACTTTCCGCAGGCTTGGCAAACGGCCTCAATGGGCTCGTATTTTCTCAACTCCATTCTGTACACATTGGTCCCGACCGTGATTGCGCTTGTTTTCAGCGTTACACTTGCGTTTCCAATATCGCGCAGGTATGTCCGAGGTGCCAAGCACCTGCACGCCTTATTGACGTCCGGAATGTTCTTTCCTGTGGCACTCATCCCGCTGTTTATTGAGTCGCGGGTGCTTCACTTGTACAACAATCGACCGGGGTACATCATTTTGCACATTGAGGATGCCATGGTATTTGGGTTCTTCCTGTTTGTGGGGTATTTCCGGACCATTCCGAGAGAGTTGGATGAAAGTGCCGTTATCGACGGATGCGGTTATGTACGGTATCTCACCGCCATGGTCGCGCCATTGGCGAAACCTGCACTGGCCACGATGGCCATCTACGCCAGCATCCAGATTTGGAATGACCTGATTGGCCCTGTTGTATTTTTGGCGACACCTTCACTCTACCCATTGTCCCGAGGGCTATTCGCACTGTATGGCAATAACGCGGGCCAGTGGACACTGCTTGCCGCTGGCGTCTTGATTGCTGCGGCGCCGCTCATCATTGCGTTCCTGTTTTTCCAACGTTACTTCATCGAAGGCGCGACCGCGGGTGCGGTAAAGTCGTAATCCGAAGCTTATGACCTTATATGAGGCGGTGGCGAAATGGCTTATCAACAGTACTACGATTCCGTGACGAAAATATTGGAAACCGTGATGAGCGAGGAAGGCCAGAAGATTGAGCAAGTAGGGCAGTGGTGTGCGGAGAGCCTCTTAAGCAGCGGACTGCTGCACGTGTTCGGAACCGGTCACTCGCACATGCTGGCCGAAGAGATGTTCTACCGTGCAGGAGGCCTTCTGCCGGTAAACCCGATTCTTGACAGTTCCTTAATGCTTCACATCGACGCCCCAAAAAGCAGCCGGATGGAACGCTTGACAGGCCTTGCCGAGGTGTTGCTGGAGGGTGAGCCAGTGAAGGCAGGAGATGTGATGTTCATCTTCTCGAACTCCGGCCGAAATGCAGTTCCCATTGAGATGGCCATCGCCGCGCGCAAGCGGGGTATGAAGGTCGTCGGCGTTACTTCGATGGCTCATATGAATTCTGTCAGCTCCCGTCATCCGGACAATTTGAAACTTTAC
The DNA here is from genome assembly GCA_017298655.1 of Alicyclobacillus curvatus. Taxonomy (GTDB): domain Bacteria; phylum Bacillota; class Bacilli; order Alicyclobacillales; family Alicyclobacillaceae; genus Alicyclobacillus_B; species Alicyclobacillus_B curvatus. The sequence goes on along the minus strand of CP071184.1, from coordinate 1,363,972 downwards.
GATGTTGTGGACATCGTGATTGATAACCATGGTACACCGGGCGATGCGGTCATCCCGCTGGACGGTTTACCTGTGAAAGCTGCCGCTACATCTAGTGTTGTGGGAACTTTTATTGTCCAGGCGATTGTCGCTGAGGTCGCAACTGAAATTACGAAGCGAGGCAAGCGACCGCCAATTATGATGAGCGGCAATCTGGATGGTGCGAAAGAGTATAACGCACAAACGTTGGCAGAGTACAAGGCGCAGACCGGGGCACTGCGGATTTGACAATAAAGGTCCTTTGTTCCCTTCATACGGTACACAGCAATCGTGGGTTTCGAGTCGATACGTAGCTTTGCGGAGGTGCAAAGATGAGTACCGTCATTATGAGCGGAAAGATTGACGGACAGGTGACGCAAATCAAGATGGAAGACGGGTTCATCACGGCCGTCGGAGACCTGACGAGCACTGACTTTACCGGCGCGACGCACATCCAGACGGACGGCAACCTGCTCCCTGGGTACATTGACGTCCACGTCCACGGAGGCGGTGGGGCTGAGGTGATGGATGGCACCGAAGAAGCATTTGAACACATGGCATGGACCCATGCCAAACACGGGACTACAGGACTTCTCTTGACGACCGTCACCGCATCACCAGAGGCGCTTGACAAGGTCTTTACTGCCTATGAACCGGGCCGCGTACGCAATGGTGCGGAAGTGCTGGGCTTTCACCTCGAGGGGCCGTTCATCAATCCGAGTAAGCCTGGGGCACAGCCGAAAGAGTACATTATCCCACCGAGTACGGAGCTGTTCGAACGCTGGCAATCACGTTCCAGCGGGGCCATCCGCTACATGACAATGGCGCCTGAGGTGGAGGGGGCAGAGCCTTTACTGAAGCTGGCGGTAAAGCAAGGTGTTATTGTGGCCATGGGTCACTGCAACGCGACGTCAGCACAGGTCTCTAAAGCGATTGAATGGGGAGCACGGAGTGTCACTCACCTGTTCAACGCCATGAGTCCGGCTGGTCATCGTGAACCAGGACTCGCGGGTACTGCACTGGGCGATGACAGGGTGATGGTGGAACTGATTGCCGACTTGATTCACGTCCATCCGCTGATGCTGCGGACAGCCATCCGAGCGAAAGGTCCTGAGCACGTGATGCTCATTACAGACGCCGTGAAAGCCGCCGATATGCCAGAGGGAGAGTACGGTTCCGCAGGACACACTGTTTTTGTCAAAAACGGTGCTGTGAGATTGGCAGACGGTACACTTGCTGGCAGCACTTTGACGGTCGACAGGGCTGTGAGGAACCTGCTTGGGATTCAGGCACTGCAACAGAGCGATGTGCATCAGGTCACTTCATTAAACCAATCGAGACTGCTCAACCTGCCTCACGGACGAATTGCGGTTGGTGCTCCGGCGAATCTCATCGCTGTTGATGACGCCTGGCAAGTAACACATACGGTCGTCCGAGGTCGTCTGGTCCATCGCGCGTGATATGCGTTCAAGTGCAATGATGGGAAGCGTCTAGAATCGCTCTTGATGCAGCACAGATGCGGTACAGTCCGTACCCGGTTGCTTCGATATCTTGGAACGTTGTTCGAACGTTATTTCATCAGTGCTCCGCCCACAGGAGGTATAAGGGATTGAAAATCCGAGTCTTTGAATCCGAACATGATGCAGGCCTGTATGCGGCAGCCCTTGCGGAGCGAGTCGTTCATGAAACCGAGTGCCCAGTCCTTGGATTGGCAACCGGGCGCACCGTTTTGCCTTTCTATCAGGCACTCGTACGACTGGAACACTGCGGACTTGACCTATCGCGATGCATCACCATTAACCTCGACGAATACGTCGGCCTTGAAGCTCGTCATCCGCAGAGCTACCACCAATTCATGCGTGAGAACCTGTTCGATGACATCGGTATCGAACCGGAGAATACGTATATACCGAACGGAGCAGCCATCAATCTCGACGTCGAGTGTGCACGGTATGACGAAATTCTCAGTCGCCATCCGATTGATTTTCAACTGCTCGGCATTGGCGTCAATGGACACGTGGGCTTCAATGAGCCGAACCATCTTCTCCAATCAAAAACCCATGTCGTACATTTGACACCAGAGACCATCGCGCATAACGCAAAGTTCTTTCAAAGCCTTGATGAGGTCCCGAAATCCGCCATCACGATGGGGGTTCAGGCGATTCTACAGGCAAAGCAGATTGTGTTGATGGCGTTCGGTGAGGAAAAGGCAGACATTGTAGCGCGCGCGATTCAGGGTGAGGTGCGCACAGACATCCCCGCAAGCATTCTGCAGTTGCATCGCGATGTGACCATTGTCCTTGATGAGGCCAGTGCTCGGGTATTGCTGAAAAAATAGGCCCGCGTGCGCGGGCCCGTGTGTTAGTCGTCAAGTTGTTCGATGAACTGGACATGGTCTCTGGCAATGGAACGAGATGCATCAATGGTCAGGAAATGGCCGGGTTGGATTTGCGATAACTGGCCAATGAATGTGTCAAACGCCCTAAACTGATTGGTTTCAAACTCAACCGTTTGTCCGCTGGTGAAGTATATTTTGAATTTCACGATGCATCAACTCCTTGAAGTGACGTAATCAGGCTCGTTATTTTTTGCCTCGTGTATGCTCGTGGATTTCTTTGAGCACCACCTTTAACTCCTCGTTTTGCTTCGTGACACTGTTTTCGATGTTATCGATGCGTTCATTTATCCTGCCGAGTATCATATCGTGCATTTCTCGAATGAGCTTACCGACTTCTTTGGACCCCCTGTCGGCAACGTACCCGAGGAGGGGCAGGGCGGCTCCCTGAAAAATGGTTTGGATGACATACATCGTCCACGCGATGAGCCCGTGAGGACGGTCTTTGACGAGCGGGACGACGGTCAGCATGAGGATAATCCAGAACCCACCCATGCTTGATAAGAATACGGAGATCTTTGTTCCAACCCACAGGTTAAAATCATCCCAGATTCCCTTGGCCGTGTGTAGCATTGTCAACACCTCACATAGTGGCCGGAAGTTCGGTCCCTGCGGTGCTCCTCGGTGCTGTTCGCTTGCATTGCGCCGAAACACGGGCACGTGGTACTGAGGCATTACGACTTGGTTGGTGGTGATTGATGATGGCGCCAGAGCGTAAACGCAATGGCGCAAAACCATAGTGTCACGACCGACGAATAGACAGCCGGGTCCCATGATGCAGGAAACCAGTTTCCTGAGTGCAACAAAGTACGGGCATTCATCAGAATAATCATGCCGCCTACCAGTACTCCGAGAATGAACTCCGGAATCACGCGAACTATCCACGCAGCCACAGGTGCTGCAATCACGCCGCCAGTCATAAGCGCCAGCACCCACGTCCAGTGAACACCGTGAAAGCCCAGGGCAATCACAAATGCGACTGCACCCGCACATACGACGGCAATTTCGCTGGTATCCACGGACCCAATCACCCTGCGAGCTTTCATCGTTCGATAAGTCAGCAGTACCGGGGTCATGAGCGGCCCCCATCCGCCGCCGCCAACTGTATCCATGAATCCGGCAAATAACGCCAGGGGTATAAGGAATCGCTTTTTCAAAGTGATGTTGCCACTTGAGTTGACCCGTTCATGTTTGACGCGACGTCGCTGTCCAATGACGAAACGAACCAAAATGTAACCTCCGAGCAGCAACAGAAAGCCAGAAATATACGGTCTGACGATGTTCCCGGGGATACTGGTTAAGAGAAAAGCGCCGACAAACGCGCCCACCGCCCCGGGCACCATAATCCACTTTACGAGATGCTTGTTCAGGTTGTGGAATCGCCAGTGAGATATCCCTGACGCGGTCGTCGTTCCGACGCCTGCCATGTGTGAAATGGAAGACGCTGCGGCCGGCGATAGACCGGCCACGAGAAGAAATGTTGTTGTCGACACGCCGTAGGACATACCAAGAGATCCGTCTAGCAATTGCGCAAACAGCCCTATCAGCATCATCATGAGCAGGCGCAACATGTCTGTTCAACTCCTTTTACGTCATGCCTTTATGAATCGTGTTGAGTGCGTGCTGCCCGCTTCCGTCAATCGTCACTTGACTCGAGTTTGCCGCATTGCTGGTGGCTGCTGCTCCCTTTGGTCCGACGGCTGCGACGCCTATCTCGCTGGCTGCCGCGGCTCCGTACGGCCCCACTGCGACGACACCGATGTTGCAGGCCGCAGCAGCACCATAGGGACTCACTGCTACAGACACAGAGCTCGTGCTGGTGGTTTTTTCGCCGGTTGCAGAGCTGCTTGCACACGCTGCGGCAGGACCTTCTCCTTGCTCCGCTTCCGCGTCGACGCGCGATTCAACTTTCTTCACGTAAATGGATGTTTCATGCCTATCCTCAACCTCGTCTTTCATGATTTTTCCTCCTCTGCTGCAGATACGATTTTTTGCAGGGTGATTCTCATTTTTCTAAGCGCCTTTCGTTTGGTCTTTAGGACTGAATTTTTAGAGATTCGAAGTGTCTCACACAGGGTCACGACCGTTTCACCGTCAAAATATAGGGCTGTGATGATTCGTCTTTCATTTGCTGTCAGATACTGCATCGCATTTTGCAACGTCATCCGTTCAGCTACGCAATTTGGGTCGTAACGGGAATCAGAGGACGCAACCAAACTCAGCCTATCGATACCATCTTCGTTTTGGCTCATCGGTTCGTTTAACACTGTCAGCTCTCTCTGTGCTTTTTGTGTCAGTCGTTTGCGAAACCGATACGCCCGCCCCATGAGGCAGGAACGAATATAGACGAATGCGGCGGCATCCACGCGAGGGTCTTTTTTATTAGTCACGATATACCCCCTCTGCAATGACATTGACCTGCCGTACCTACGTGACCATCAACCTTGGGTCCGTCTTCGTCTTCCGCCGGTGACAGCCGACGTCACATTTCCGCTATCAGCTTGAGCATCACGAGCAAGATGTTCCGTTCATCGGGGTGGAGTGATTCCACCCCAGTCAGTCGAAGTGTCGGGGCGTTGAATTCAATCGTTTCTGTACCGAGAATATCGACGGTAATCGGGCCAGGAACCGAAATTCGAAGAAAATCCACCTCTGCTTCAGGGTTGCTTGGCATCAGAATCCCCCTTCATGCCTCATGAATTGGTTCTGCATCATACACAGTCCATGCGTCAATCCGAACTTGTTTTTTGCTGATTGATTAGAATCATCAACAGGAGAATCACGATGAGGTCGTTATTGTTCATTCAGGTCACCTCCTTTCCATGTCTTGTCCGTTGCTATATATAAAGACGTCAAATGGAGGAAAGGTAACCCTCACCAGAACACAGAAGTGACTTCCTGATGGAGCAGTTGGTGACGCGATATGTGCGCATAAAATGAAAGATCCCAAGCCGAAGCCTAAGATCCTGCCAAACGACGGAAACCCGCTCAATTTCAGTACAGGAGTTTGCTTTTCTGGTTTTTGCGCAGAGGCGGTTCCGAGGGGACCTACGGCTTACGATGTGTGCGAGGCTTGAAACGATGTGCCGCCAAAAACAATTCACAAACCAATTCTTGCTCAGCGTCCTCTCGGTCGTTCCAAGACATTGAACGGGACAGCTTATGAATCATAGGTTGAAAGCGTAGATATAGTTCCTCTTGATACTTTGAGTTCCCTGATTGCACACCCATAATCAACTGTTCCAAGCTCACCAGTGTTACGTCAGTATTGTGCTCCATCACAAACACTCCCTTATCCATATTGTGGAACGGAATTTGTTTGTCCATGACAGAACGGGTTCGTGCTGTGGGGGGACCACGGTTCAAAACGAGAAATGAGAAAAATAATGCCTACGGCTTGTCCATTCGACGGGGGCTTTTTGAGATTTGTAGGGATGTGTATTCCTGAAAGGTGTCTGCTTCCAGGTATGGTTGACAGAGTGAACTGGTGTTCAACGGGCCGCCGGCGCAGTTCTGAACCGTATCCGCAACTCCTACAGTCTTTGGCAAGCTGTTCATCGACATCATCCTTTTCCGTGCGCGTCGCACACCTTACACACTATGCATGCGAAGAATAAGCAGACAGGGCGTGCGGCGTGCGGGTACGCGGGTAACCGGCAAGCGCTTGATGGCGGGTACACGGGTAACCCGCACGCGCTTGATGGATGAAACCATCGGTTATCACCATCTTCTGTTTATTAGGGTTACCTTCTGGTACCTCGGCGTCTTTGTGTATGGCAGGGGAGGGGAGGGGAATTGAGGGCGAGCAAAAGTGAGAAGAGGTGAGAAAATTGTCAAATCATGCGTTGCCAAACGTCGAGATGCATGAGTTCTCTGTCGAAACCGGAGTTCATCCGGCTGCTGTGAAACGGGCTCGTGCGATTTCACTCGTTCTCATGCTTGTCCTGCTACACATTCAAAAACAGAAGAAAGCTCCAAATTGACCGAAGAAGAGTGAACCTAACGTCAAAGGGAACCTAACGTCAAATGGAACGAGATGATGATATGCCTGGTAAGATACTCATCCCAATCAATACTGAACAATCAGTCGACAAAGTGCTCAACGAGCTGAAGTTCCTAAACCCCCTGCTGTTGAATAGCCACATCACTTTGTTGTACGTCCAAACCTTGGTGTATAACACAGCGGTGGGGCTGGATGCGGTGGTTGTGACTCCCGAAGTGGAACCAGAGGGACTGCGTATTTTGGAACGTGGGCGAGAGTCACTCGGGAAAATGAAACTCTGCTGTCAGACGGCGCTCAAAACTGGTAATCCAGTTCAGGAAATCGTTCAATACGCTGCGAAGGAACGCATCGACCTCATTATCCTATGCCGTCGAGAGCAAGGTTTGTTGGAGAGTCTTCTGTTTTCGAACATGAGTGACGAACTCATCGAGAAGGCAGCCACGAACATCCTTGTGGTCAAGTAACGTCCGCTTTTTACCGAGCGTGTTTTAGGATGGAGTTGTGAAACCGTGATTGGTTAATACAGCGAGGTCGAACATAAACATAAATCACTTAGTGGTGGAGGTGGGGATAGTGAACTCGGAGAGAAAACTGCATCCGGGAGACATTGGACTGCCTGCTGGTTATCACATTGATGTGTTCGCCAAAGATTTGACAACACCGATTAACCTGGTATTTTCTCCGACTGGAGAAATGTATTTAGCAGATGCCGGAGTGAGTGACGGTAACGGAAAAATACTGAAGCGCACAGGCAATGAATTTGAGGTCATTGCCGACGGATTTACTCCGCCAGTCACAGGAATTCAATATTATCGAAATAACATCTACGTATCCCACCGTGGCTGCGTCACGATAGTGCGACCAGATGGTCAAAAAGAGGATATTTTAACGGGATTGCCAAGTCACGGTGACCATCACAACAATCAAGTGGTCTTTGGCAGGGATGGAAAAATGTATTTCGGTCAAGGTAACCCGACCAATTCTGGAGTCGTTGGTGAAGACAACGACTGGGTATCGAAATACCCTTTTTTCCATGACTACCCTGGTCAATCCATTCGCTTGGTGGGGCAAAACTTTGCAACTGCGGATATACGTACGCCCAAAGCAGTTGGAGAACGTGCCTACACGGGAGCGTACTCACCATTTGGAATCCCCTCCAAACCGAACGAAAAAGTCAAAGGAATTGCTCTTGCTACGGGTAGTGTCTTGCGCGCAAATCCTGATGGTTCAAATTTGGAACTGGTGGCTTGGGGACTACGCAACCCCTTTCGGATGAAATTCGATGCGAAACAGCGGTTGTACGCTACCAATCATGGGATGGATGAACGAGGCAGTCGTCCGATTGCGAATTCCCCAGATGAATTCCAACTGATTCGTCCCGGAGCGTGGTACGGATTCCCCGATTACACCGGCGGAATGCCTGTGACACTACCGCAGTTTCAAGCAAAAGGGAGGTCTCAACCGTCCTTTTTACTCACTCGTCATCCCATGACACCGCCGGTTCCGGTGGCTATCTTCAAACCCCATTCAGCGGCGATGGGATTTGATTTGAACTACAATCCCCATTTTGGTCCAATTGGTGATGTCTACGTTGCAGAGTATGGCCCGGGAAGACCCAGTCCAACCCCGGCCCCTGGTCTTGGTCACCGTGTCTCTAAAATTGACCCGAGAACAGGGCGCATTCAACCGTTTGCGGTCAACCTATCAGGCTATTTTGCGACATTTAGTGGAGATGGAGGGCTTGAGCGTCCGATTGACGTTGTTTTCGGGCTCGATGGGAACATGTATGTGGTAGACATGGGGATTGGCTCTGAAAGCGGCGGATTTGTACCGAAAACCGGCGTCATTTGGAGAATCTGGAGAGCCTAAAATCGGGTTGTTCGGATTTGGAAGCCTAGTGTACCTACTGAAAAGACGTTGAACTCTGCGCCTGGGCTGAATACGTCCGCAGACGCAGACAAGTGCCGTCGTGGGCAGGCATAACAATGGACTCTCATAAGAATGGCTAGGCATAAGAATGGCTAGGCATAAGAATGGACTGGCATAAAAATGGCAAATCGTGTATTTTGGGACATATATCACCGATTGGAAATCGGAGTTTTTGTAGCCGTGGGGTGAAAACGCGTGTATTTAGTACAGCCATCGACAGATTTCCGGCGGGAATATCTGTCTTTCTACCAGGAATGGGTTGATAGCGGAGAGGAAATGGTGCCTTGGGTCATTTCCAAGGACCCTTCCAACTTCCGAAAAATGGTTCACTTTCTTCTGGAAGGTGAGAAGGGGGCCAATCTGCCCGAAGGTTGGGTTCCGGCTTCGACATACTGGTTGATGGCCGAAGACGGAACCGTCATCGGCGTGGTCAATATTCGCCATTGGCTTACACCACATCTCTTCAATGCTGGAGGGCACATCGGGTATGGGATTCGACCTTCCAGGCGGCGGCATGGATGCGCAACAAAACTCCTAGAGCTTGCATTAGAGCAGGCAAAAACTCTTCGGATAGAGAGAGTTCTAGTGGTTTGTGATGAAAGCAACATCGGCTCAGAGAAAACGATACGGAAAAACGGGGGCATACAGGATTCAAGTTACATTGAGGAGGACGGTAACGTTGTGTTGAGGTTTTGGATAGACTTGTGACGACTCCCCATGCGTCAACGTAGTTCTCAAAACACGCCGGGCAACTGCCTACGCTACGTTCTGAAGGCCGTCCGATTCAAATGGGAATCTTATGCTGTCACTCATTTTAGGAGTTGTCGGAAGTGCGGCCGTGGTCCAGATGACTGGCCGAAGGTCGCACAACGGGATGTTTTACATCTCCGTCGATGCTCTACATCACGGTCAAGGGATAGGAACTGCCCTGATAACGACAATACTCGACCTTGCTGATAACTGGTTGATGTTGGAACGCGTGGAGCTCGGTGTGCTAGTGACGAACCCACGAGCACAGGCATTGTACGAAAGACACGGATTTCTCGTCGAAGGAAAAAAGGTTGGTGCGATTCGAAGTGCAGGATACTATATTGATGAAGTTATGATGGCTCGATTTCGACCTGGTGGGTCGTTGCATGCGACGCTGAAGTGAGCAATGACGTTGTCGGACTCGGTCGATTATCTTACAGGATGCCGACGCGCGATGGTATCGAACGGAAAGTAGGCTAAACAGTGAACAAACCGATTGTCATGTCGTACAGCGGTGGAAAAGACAGCTCGTTAGCACTCTATCACCTCTTGAGAGACCCAGATTGGGAGGTGAAACGACTTCTAACGACCGCAAACTCTGTTTATCAACGTTCATCTATGCATGGAGTTCGCACGGAGTTGTTTGAGCAGCAAGCGAGTTCTATTGGGTTGCCATTAGATGTGGTTTGGTTAGCTCCTGAGGATGGCGGCGACGGGTACCAAAGGAAGATGAAAACAGCACTGGAGCATTACAAGGCAAACGGTCTAGAACATATCGCTTTTGGAGACCTGTATCTGGAAGATGTCCGCGCTTATCGGGAGACAATGAATGAGACAATAGGATTGCATTCGGTGTTTCCGGTCTGGGGTATTCCGACGAAGGAATTTGCCCGCAAGTTCATTGAATTGGGATTTAAGGCAATTGTGGTTTGCGTCGACACAACACAATTGGATGCGTGTTTTTGTGGAAGAGAGTATGACGAGAAATTCTTGGAAGACCTGCCGGAGGGAATCGATTGGTGCGCGGAACAGGGAGAGTTTCACACCTTTTGTTATGACGGTCCCATTTTTGCTCACAGCGTCCCATTTGAAAAGGGAACGCAAACGTTACGAGAGAATCGCTTTCAATACATTGATCTACTACCAATTTAAACACGGACGTATACCAGTTTACATACGGATTTATCATCACTTTATTAGACACCGATGTATTAACAGTTTACATGGATTTACTATCACTTTGAAGGCGTTAGACTCTCTACGGCGGTGCAGTTATCGGACAGGTCGTCAGGCAGACATTTGGGCCAGAGACAGGCGTGCCAGTTGGCACGCCTTGGCGTCAGTCATTTCATGGCCCTCGGTATTGACTACAATTGCAGGGTTAACGTATCGATGATCCCTGCATGTTGCTTGCCGCCGTCGTGGTTTGACGTAACCTTGGCAGCAAGATGACAACGCCCGCGAGCAGAAGGACGATGGTCAGAAAAACGATGCCGGAGAAAAAGCTGCCGCCCGTTGTCTGAATCAGGTAACCAACGATAAATGGACCGAAAAATCCACCGAGGTTACCGATGCCGTTGATGAGCCCCATGCCGCCGCCGAGCGTTTCCTTGGGCAGCAAGAGTGGTGGGATGGCCCAAAAGACACCGTTATATGCAAACATGAATCCTTCTGCAAGGACGACAAATACCATCGCCCAAACGGCGTGCCCTTGACCAAACAGCGTGGACACAAACAGACAGATGGCGCCGACAAACGTAACACTTGCAGCGTGCAGCTTGCGCTCGCCTGATTTATCAGAATGAGTAGAGTTGATATATAGTCCAATCAAGGCGGCAATCCACGGCAACGCGGATAAAAATCCAGTTCCGACATTTCCAGTTTTTGCGATGGATTTTACGAGGGTAGGCAACCATAACGAGAATCCGTAAAATCCAATTTGCATGAGAAAGTAGTAGAGGACAAGGAGCCAAACTTTTCCGTCTGAAAATGCGGCTTTGTAGTTGGCTTTTTCACTGTTCCCAGCCGCTTGCCGGTCGCTCTCGAGCGTGGTCAGAATATAGTTGCGTTCCGCTTCGGATACCCACTTGGACGACTCCGGATCGTCATCAATGAACAGCCACCAAATAATGGCCCAGATCCATGGGAAAGCGCCTTCAACGAAGAACAGGTAACGCCAACTGGAGACATGCAAAATCCAGCCGGAAAGGGGTGACATGATAATTGACGCAAGTGGGATGCACATCATCCAATAGGAGTTCGCGCGCGCCCGTTCATTGAGCGGGAACCATTTACTAAGCAAAATCAGTGTGGCGGGCCAGACACCGCCTTCGCAGACCCCGAGCAAAAAGCGCAGCGTGAGAAGTTCCCAGAGGTTCTGAACAAACCCAGTACAGAATGCGACTATCCCCCAGATGATGAGTGCCCAGAAGACAAATTTCTTGGCACTAAATTTGGCCGCAATGTGGCCGCCAGGGATTTGCAGGAACAGATATCCCACAAAGAAGAGTCCTCCGACAAGGCCGGATATTGTTGCACCGAACCCAAGGGCCTGTTCCATTCCTTTAAATGCAAAGCTGACATTGTTGCGGTCAATGAATGCAATGGTGTACATCAAAAGTGCAACTGGGATAATGCGTGACCAACGTTTTGCAGGAATTCCGGCAGCTGCTGACACAAGGCATCACCTCTCTCGCAATCTCAATACCGACAAAATGAGTGAAAAAACTGATAATTATACAAGTCCCACCCCCAGAGGTCACTTGTTGGGTTCCTACAGCGAAATACATTAGCAATTCGCGTGCCATGTCCTCGTCGCATACGAATGGCGATTTGCGGAGTGTCACGGTGCGACCATGCACGCGCGATTACGGGGAGTCTACCGCCAGGTATGCTCCGGAGACTGAGTTGCGATTTGAAACATCAAGGATTGGCCGTGTTCAAAAACGAAACACCACATTCCGGCTTGCTTAGACAGTTGGTCCAATACGGTACATGGCGAAGTCATCCATCCCAAGTTCTTCTGCCTTTGTCACCTGTCCGCATATGACGCGCGACACTTGCTCAAGGAGGCGCGCAACGTCCAGTTCATCCCGCAGTCGTCCGTCAAAGTCATCCGCGAATTGAAGATAGCACTGTTCATTCACGCACCAGCGGACCGTAGGAGCTAAGGGGCTGCCAAAAGCGTGAGGGAGCGAAGCAAAGTGAAGGATAAGATGGGCTCCTGCAGACGTCAGTCCGGTCATGGTCTCGAGTGCATTGCTGCCGCTCGCCATCACGGTGATTGGACCGACGGCGGCCTCCCCATAGGAGGTTTCAGCCACATGGGGTTGATTTAGTGTGGCGACAGGCCACCCACTGGCTGTGGCGAGGTGGCGGCACTCTTCACTTACGACGAGCCTCGCTCCGGTATCGCGGAGCGCTTTCAGGGACTTCGCGATAAGAAGACTGGCGTTGTCAGTGTCAGTGTCAGTATCCACCATGACCCCTATCAGCAGGTCAGTCCAAGAAATTACTTCGCGCTGGTGGTTGTCGGCCTCATGACCGCATCTTTGTACCCAAGACTGAACCATGCGCTGCGCCCCAAGTGTTCCTCCGGCTTCCTGGATGACAACGAGATCTACAGGCGTCAGTCCTTGAACTTGCGCCTGTTGATGTAAGTCTTTGCTGACAATGCCTTCACAACCTAACCCAATGAGCATGCTGGCAAAGACGTTTGGATGCAGTGCGAGGCGAGCAAATACTTGCCTGGTTTGCGTCAAATCCTGACCAATCTGGGCGCACCCGTGTTGGTGTTCGATGTACTTCAGACGGGGATTTGTCCGCGCGAGGTCAAGCGCCACCTGATTGGCACATACCACGGCAGGGAGTGCGAACAAGTGATTCCTGATGCCTACGCTCTGATTCGTGCGACGGTATCCGCGAAGTGTGCTCACTGTCTGTCTTCCTTTCCCGTCAGGTCGCCGCGGCCGCGAAGGCTGTCAACGTTGTGGACGTGCACGTGCTGCCCAGGCTCAATTCGGGCGGTCGCAGCGCCAATCACTTGGCCGTATTTATGAACGTGCTGCCCTTGTTGCACGTCTCGCAGGGCAAACTTGTGACCAAAGGGAATGTCATCCTGCAAAACGAGACTGGGTCCATCTGGAGTGAACTCAATCTCCGTCCCCTTCGTCAATTCTGTCAAAGCGGTTGCAACGTCATCGATAGGATGCATGATAACGAACTGTCTCCTTGGTTCGCTTGCAATGGATTCACTCAACTCTACACCCCCGTGTGCACACGCAGTATCCGATATGGACACACATGTTCATAGGCTCTGGCCGATCCGGTAGATGCCAAACTCGTGATGATGGAGGCGCTCAGCCTGTGTCATTTGCCCGGAGAGCACATGCTGCATCAGTTGAAACAAACGCTGACCAGCTTGTGCCACTGTCTCGATTCCTTCAATGACCGTGCCGGTGTTCATATCGATGTTGTCTCTCATGTTATGGAATGTGTTGCTATTGGTCGAAACCTTGATGACCGGCGCGATGGGACACCCTGTCGGTGTGCCGCGTCCAGTGGTGAAGATGACCACTTGAGCCCCTCCTGCCACCATTCCAGTCAATTGTTCAATGTCGTGACCGGGGGTGTCCATGATAACAAGGCCGCTCGCCGTTGGCCGTTCGGCATATTCAATCACTTCGACAATCGGAGCGCTGCCCGCCTTGTGGATGCATCCCAGACTTTTTTCCTCAATTGTCGTGATACCGCCCGCGATGTTGCCGGGAGCAGGTTGCGCGCCGCGCAGGTCAACCCCCATCTTCATCGCGTTTTGCTCGATGCGCTTTACAATGAACAGGATTTGCTCGGCGATTTCAGGCGTTGCTGCTCTGTTC